>JAJNDI010000001.1 GCA_021156325.1 Gammaproteobacteria bacterium | reverse complement strand
TTGCTCTATTCAAAACACAATTTGCAAACATACACTAGAATTGTTAATTAAACACTATAGCAGCTTTAATCATATCGTTGATCTGGCCTGTGGAACTGGTGAAAGCACCAAGCAACTTGTTCAAACCATTAATTATAAAAAATGTTATGCCATTGATTTAGCACAAAATCTTTTATCGATTGCAAAAAACAAATTAAATAGCTTTGAAAATATCAAATTCTTTCTGGGAGACATAGACAGAAAAATTTTTAAATCCTCTTACATTAACCTTATTTTTTGCAATATGGGTTTACAGTGGTCTGAGAATTTATGTAATGCAATAAATCTATTATGTCACTATTTAGACAAAAATGGCGTATTTATATTTTCTATGCCAATTTCTGGTAATTTTCCTCAAATAAACTCCTCATTCAAACCAACTTTACCTCATCACAAAACAATTCTTAAAATTTTATTGAAAAATCATTTTGCCTTAGTTGAGTATAAATTATACACATACTATACCGAATTCAAAAGTCAATTCGATGCGCTTAAATCATTAAAATCGGTTGGTGCAAATTACAATAAATCTAGTGAAAGAAGTCTTCAGGGATTGTCTAAAATCAAGCTAGAAAATATTTTTGTTAGCCCAGAGAATGCTCAACTTACCTACAAAATAGGTATTTATCTCGCTGCAAGAAAACCATCATGAAAGCAATTTTTATAACAGGCACAGACACCGGTATTGGAAAAACATTTATCAGCGGTTTATTGTTAAGAGAATTTAATGCGCTAAAACTACAAACCTTTGCCATAAAACCACTTGCTTCAGGGTGCTACAGCAGCTCTAGCGGTAGCTTAAAAAATGAGGATGCGCAGTATTTGCAGGCTCATGCTTCAATTAAGCAGCCTTACGTTGTTGTGAACCCATTTGCTTTAAAAGAGCCAATTGCACCGCACCTTGCTGCGCAGGAAATGGGGATTAATTTGTCTAAACAGGCTGTAAAAAATTCAATCTTGTCTTCTATTCAGGCAGATGCTGATATTAATATTATTGAAGGTATAGGAGGATGGGCAGTACCTTTAAATGATGAAGAACTACTCTCTGATGTTATTAGCGAGCTACACATTCCTGTTCTCTTAGTCGTTGGTATTAAGCTAGGATGCCTTAATCATTCGATATTAACTTACAAAAACATTCTTTCTACACGAGTACCTTTTATAGGGTGGGTTGCTAATTGTTTAGTACCTAATATGCCTTTTATAAAAGAAAACATATATACATTGCAGAAATGGATTAATCGACCTTGTTTAGGAATTGTTCCATATCATTGCGAATCGCTGGGGCACATCCAAATTCAAGAAATTTTGAACTTTTTACTTCAATAACGTTGTATCTCCTGACGAAAACGTTAATATTTTTTTGTCTGCAGTCTTAAGTAACAAACAACCATTTTCATTGATTCCAGCACAAATTCCTTTCGCTTCTTTACTGCCAGATATTAAAGAAATTTCTCTATTAGCAAGACAATCTCTTTTTTTCCATTCTTCTATAAATACCGATAAATGATTTGATGAAAATCGTTCTAAGTAATCAATGAGAGAATCGATAAGCGTAGCGCCTAAGATATTTCTATCTTGGAAATTTTTGGTAGCTTTTAACAAAGACGACCACTTTTGATCAATACAATTTTTAGGAGCTTTGTTCATATTCACATTAATACCAATACCAATAATAGCCTGGCAAAATCCATTCGATTCTGCTTCTATTTCTATTAAGATGCCGGCAATCTTTCGATGATTTAGTAAAATATCATTAGGCCATTTTAATTTTAAGCAATTACTACTTAGCTCAATAGCAGATTCGATAGCATGACAAACTGCCAAGCCCACTACTAAACTTAAGCCCGATAGTTCGCTGATATCTTTCTCAAAAGGACATAATATAGAGAAATAAATATTTTCTCCAAACGGAGAATACCAATTACGATGAAGTCTACCCTTTCCTTGGGTTTGTGTTTCAGCCATACAAATGATTATTTTTTGATTCTGACCAGTAAATTTCTTCAAATAATCATTAGTTGAAGTCGTTTTCTCCAGAATGTCTAACTGTACTGAACGATGTTTTAAATTGGCCTTTATTTTCTTTTGATTTAATAAGAGAAGCGGTACTTCCAGCCTGTAGCCTTTTCCTTTAATAGAATTTAACGGGACATCGTATTCTTCAAGCTTCTTAATGGCTTTCCAAATTGCAGCTCTTGTAATATTTAAGCATTTGCCAATTGAAGTACCATCATGGTATTGGCCATCGCTGAGTAATTCAGCAATCATAACTAAATTAGAATTTAATAGTTTCATAATATATGATCAATTTTAAGGTAGTGTCTTTGCGCATCTTCTATGTTTAAATCGGCAAAGACATTACCGCTTGATTTTATAGAAAACATCTTATTTAATCCCACTTTCTCCAGAAATACATAACAAGCCATTACTTGTTTACTTAAGAATGCGTTTCCCGATGCCCAAGTCCTTCAGCTAATAAAGTTGCCGCAAGCATATTTAAGCTTACCCCTTCCTGTTTTGCTCTTAAGGCAAGGGCCGCATGTAAACTTTTAGGCACGCGCATGCGCCATTGTCCACTGTAATTTGATGACGATGACGGAATGGGATCCCCATGCAATTTTGCTGTTGCCAGCCATGAATCCAGCGCATCATGCGCTTGAACAATAGCTTCCTCAATTGTTTCACCATCCGCCATACAGCCAGGCAAATCAGGAAATTCAGCTAAAAATCCCCCGCCTTCTTCTTTACTTAAGGGACGAATAATCATGGGATAAGTAATCTCACTCATTGTTGGCTTCCCCTGGTAATAACTGGTCTAACAAAGTAATAAATTGTTGGATATAAATCGGTTTACGTGCCGGTATCGTTAATTTCGCCTTATGGGGAAAACGAAATGTAAGGTGGCTTGTTCCCGGTTGGTGAAAAGTAATATCATAGCGACTAGCTATCGCCTTAATATCCTCAATTCGCCAATCCCCCCAGGATTGTGACGCATTTTATCCAATAATTTTTCGTGCTTCGATATTGAAGAATGGTACCATATAAGGAACCATCTGTCAAACAGATGGGTTATGAAATATCCAAATAAAGAAGCTAAATAAGGCGAAATAATGATAAAGTCAACGACTTGTCGCAAGAATGACGCAAGATTTGTCGTAAAGTTGTCGCCAGAGATGTCGCGAACATATCGCAAATAATTCTTTAAAAATCAATTACTTAAGCAACAAATATTGAGGGGCTGTTTGATTTTTTAACTTTTATCGGCGAACAGTATAGAGTCGGACTTTATGAGCGATGTGTTCACGACAGTCTCTAGATGATTTTCTAGTGCCTGTAATGTAACTGTTTTAAGCAGGTTGAGCAAGGATATAAAAAAGACGCGTATAAAGTCGAAAACTTTATACGCGTTGGCACAAGATACAAGGAGTTATGCAATTTGACAAGGTTCATTATACAAGGGCTATATCCTGCCACTATCGGTAAAAGCTAGTATAGATTGTAAGCGATTAACCAATTTATTTGTAATAAAAAGCCCGTTTTCTTATTCAGCTGATTATATTCGTAAGCCTTAGAATCGAAAAGCCCGATAGAGGGAACTATTTCTAGAACTTAATCTCTATACTTTTCTTCGAACTTTTTTCTCTTTTGGAGATCTTAATTTTGAAAGTTTTTAAAAACCCTAAAACGTTCAGATTGAACTCATTATTTTATAATAAATTTAACTTAAATTCATTTTAATGTAATTGATCTAAATCAATTACAAGTAAAAATTTTTATTAGATAATAATAATTAATATTTTCACGCTTAAGAAGGAGGAATCATGTCTATAGGAAAAATGTGTCGAGGAGAAATTTCTACCATCTCGGAAAACACTTCTATACAAGAAGCTGCAAAATTAATGAAAGAAAAACATGTCGGATGCCTGCTTGTGATAAAAAAAGAAGGCGGTGATGGGCAGAAACCCAGTGGCATCATGACTGATCGGGATATTGTCTTGAAGATTTTAACCCACAAATCTAACCTCGAAGGTGTTACAGTGGCAGAAGCCATGAGCGAAGATTTATTGATGCTCTCCAGCGAGCAGGGAATAAAAGAAGCCATTGAAGCTATGCGGGATAAAGGCGTGCGGCGTGCGCCGGTGATTGAAAACAATAAGATACTGGGAATAGTGGCAGTTGATGATCTGATGATACTGCTTGTTGACGAATTAAACCAATTAGCTGATCTGGTTAAACATCAGGTTAGCGGTCGCAAGTAAATTGAAATAAAAATGATTAAGCAGAAAAGGAGATTTTCAATTTATGAAGTCTGTAACTGCTGATAAACATAGGATTAAAGTCAGCCATCCGGATAAATTACTTTTTCCTCAAGACAGAATCACGAAAAGCGATTTAATTTCCTATTATAAGGAAATTTCACCTTATCTTATTCCGTTTTTAAAAGACAGACCTTTAACTATTCAGCGATTTCCAGATGGAATCGAAGAAGAAGGCTTTTTTCAGCAGCATGCATTTGCATATTTTCCTACATGGTTTCCTACGATCAAATTACCTAAAAAAGAAGGCGATGTGATGGAACATATGCTCTGCCAAGATGTGGGGAGCTTGCTTTATTTGGTTAATCAGGGAATGATTACACCGCATCGGTGGCTTAGCACTATTCAGCAGCCCAATCTTGCCAGTTTATTAGTGGTTGATATTGACCCGCCGCCTAACCAATTTCATTTAGCTCGTAAAGGGGCTAAAAAAATAAATACTTTATTTAAAAAAAAGAACTTGACTTCTTTTATAATGACTAGCGGATCGCAAGGCTTGCATATAGTCATACCCATTAAACCTGAATTATCGTTTGATGAGTGTCGAGCGTATGTAAAAAATACTATTCAGCCATTAGTTAAAGATGAACCTGAGCATTTCACTCTTGAAATACGCAAAGAACATCGCGGTGATCGCGTTTATTTGGATATTATGCGTAACACCTATGGACATACTGCGGTCGCACCTTATGCTGTTCGAGCAATTCCAGGGGCTCCAATCGCTGCGCCTTTGGAATGGGACGAGGTGGATGACGATGAATTGTATTCCCAAAAATATACCGTAAAAAATATTCCTTACAGACTTAAATGCTTATCAGAATTATGGGAAAATTTTAATCAGTCAGCCCAGCAATCTATTAATCCCTCCTGATTCTTAATGGGGATGATAGCTGCGTGACACCAACTGCGAAGGATTAACCAGTTGAATATGTTTTTTATGCACAATCAAAATGCCCTCGTCTTGAAATTTGCTAAACAGTCGGCTGACTGTCTCGGGTGTTAAATTAAGATAACTGCCAATATCGTACCGAGACATACTAAGGTAGTAATTTTTTGCTGACAACCCGATATATTTGTAGCGGTCTCCCATATTGCTCAGGAATGCAGCAAGACGTTGTTCAGCGCTATAATGATGACTCATCAGGGCGCGTGTCCTATCAAGGAGTTTTTGGCTTATTAAATCAACAAGACGACGCTGTAACTGAGGCATTTTAACAGCCAGCATTAACAGTAAACTAAAAGGGATAATACAAACTGTAGTGGACTCTAATGCGATTGCATCATAACTATACTTCCCCGTACTAATAGCATCCAAGCCTACAATTTCGCCTGGCAAATAGAAATCGGCTACTTGCTCATTCCCCTTAATGCTTACCGTGATCTCTTTGGCTGAACCACTTTTTATTGCATATAAATAGCGAAATTTCTCACCTGAGAAACAGATTTTTTCGCCTGCTTGCAAGAGATAATAATGATCGATAAGTCGAGTGATGTCTTTTAGCTCAGGGTTAAAGAAACCACTAGGCAAACATACCCTTGCTAATTCGCAATAGCAGCAAGCATCATATTGATATCTCGCCTTTTGTCCCCCGTGAGTAGACATCCTGATCCCCTTCTTATTCTTATTTTTATATTGATTAAGGGTAAATTTTGATTGTACCATATTTACAGCTGCTGTTGTTAAAAGGAATACCCTCACCATGGAAAAACCCGTTAGAAAACTTACAATCTACCTGAAAAAGCAGTACGTTTTATGAAAATACGTATGCCTACTAAAGCTGAAATGATAGCCGATTTAAAACAAACAGGAGAAAATATCCCTCAAGATTGGCACAAGTTTAATCTTCACCGAACGGATTCGATCGATTATATTTACATCCTCTCTGGCCATATCAGCTGTATTATAGGTAATAAAAGAATTGAATTATCTCAAGGTGATTTTCTCACTCAAATTGGACCAGAACATACCTGGATCAATGATAACGACCAACCTTGTTACATTTTTTGTGTGATGATGGGCATCCAACCCGCAGGTACGCCCGGCGCCACTTGTTTCTGAGCTCGGCCATTGGGATTTCGTGTAAATCGGCTTCCCTTTTTCAGCCTCTTTTCTGTTATACTCCCCCCCATCCTCCACCAAGGTTGGTCACAAAATGGCTTTAGGCACGCTGCATAATGTTCTGATCTTACTGCTGATAGCAGTCGCTGTAGTCATTTTCTTTCGCCGCCTGAACCTGCCCCCTATTCTAGGTTACCTGCTCGTGGGAACTATGGCGGGCCCTTATGGATTTGCCTGGATAACACAATCCGATTCTACTCATAACCTCGCCCAATTTGGGGTCGTGTTTTTGATGTTTACCATCGGCCTTGAATTCTCGCTCTCTAAACTCATTGCCATGCGAAACGTGGTCTTTGGGCTAGGCAGCTTACAAGTGATTGGTACAACGCTCATTACAGTTGCCTGTGCTTTTTGGCTGGGGGTCCCCGGCAAACATGCCATTGTTATCGGTGGAATTGTCGCCATGTCTTCTACGGCTATCGTTACAAAACAGCTAACAGATCAATTGGAACTTAATACAGAACACGGAAGAGCGGCTCTTGGGATCTTGCTATTTCAAGACCTTGCTGTGATCCCTTTCCTGATTTTGATCCCAAGTCTTGGAGGAGAAGTCAACACCAATCTTTTTGTTTCCTTAGGCTTTGCCTTTGGGAAAGGTCTTATCGCTATGCTCGCCATTTTAGCTATCGGGCGCTGGGTATTACGCCCGGTCTTTCACGAAATCGCTCTTTCCCGTTCAATGGAATTATTTACCTTAAGTGTTTTATTGGTTACCCTGGGTGCGGCCACCTTAACCGAAGACATGGGCCTATCGCTCGCTTTAGGAGCATTCCTCGCCGGCATGATGCTCGGTGAAACCGAATTTCGGCATCAGGTTGAAGTCAATATCCGCCCTTTTCGCGATGTGTTATTGGGCTTATTCTTCATCACTATCGGCACTTTACTCAACATTCGCGGCTTAAGCAGTATATGGGGCTGGGTACTTTTACTCTTATTAACGATGATCATTGCTAAATGCAGCGTGACGTATTTCATTTGCCGCCTTTTAAAATTACCGTCCAAAAGTGCTCTTCGCACCGGTATTTTACTGGCGCATGGCGGCGAATTCGGATTTGCTATTTTATCGCTTGCTTTTGCAACCGATTTACTTTCTTCCACTCTCAATCAAATTGTCTTGGCAGCCCTGGTTTTCAGCATGGCCCTATCTCCCTTATTGATACGCTATAACGGGTTATTATCACGTTTCATTCTGTTCTCGGAACACAATCGAATTGATCCCAATGAAACTTTTGAAACCGTCACCGAAACGGCTGCGGGCCTTCAAAAACACGTCATCATTTGCGGTTATGGCCGTGTGGGTCAAAACATTGGGCGTATTCTCGAAAAACAAAGCATTGAATTCATTGCGCTTGATCTCGATCCTTCTCGTGTACAAAATGCCCGCCTCGCGGGTGAACGAGTCACCTACGGTGAAACCAGCAATTTGGAAATTTTAGTGGCTGCAGGTCTTAAACACGCCAATGCCTTGGTGATAAGCTTTGCTGATCATGCCATTTCATTAAAAATATTGCAGCAAGTCCGAAAAGAAATGCCGCATCTTCCCATTCTAGTGCGGTCTCGCGATGACAGTGATTTAATTACATTGCACGAACATGGGGCAACGGAAGTCATTCCAGAAACCTTGGAAGCAAGTCTTGCTTTAGCATCGCACTTGTTGATTTTAATGGGCGTACCGGTCGCTAAAGTACTTCGTTTAACGCGTGATACCCGGCGAACCCGCTATCAATTATTGCGGCAAGTCTTTCCTGATCAACAATTCATCTCACTAGATGACACAGACCCCGATCGCGAACAATTACTCGCCGTAACGTTGCCGGAAAATAGCGGCATAATTGGCCGCTCCTTGGGGGAATTGCAATTAGAACAACTCCATGTCACCACCACCGCCATTCGGCGCGGCGGGATCCGCGGCCCTGATCCAGAACCCGATACTCAATTGCGCGCAGGCGACGTCCTGGTTTTAGCAGGCGCCCATACGAGCCTGGAACGGGCTGAAAAATTATTGTTAGAAGGTATTACAAGCGCGGCTGCCTGAGATTAACGAATACGGTGTAACAACCAACACCCCAGCAACCCGAAAGGTACTAAGGGCAAAATAGCTGACAATAACACCGGAAAATGATAAACCAAACTCAAAGTACCGAGCATTTGATCTAAAAAGTAAAACCCAAAACCTACGATAATTCCTGTCACAATACGATATCCCATAGGCAGTGTGCGCAACTGCCCAAACACAAAGGGAACGGCTAAAAACATCATGATCAAAATAGCAAAAGGCTGCAATAATCGCCGCCAAAAAGAAAGGGCATATTTCTTATCAGTCAATCCGTTTTTTTCAAGATAAGCGGCATACCAATGCAATTTTACCAAATTCATATCTTCCGGACTAATTTGCGCATCGTCATTGCCTAAAAGGCCCGGCTTGATTTTAATAGGCCATTCCTTAGTATCGCTATATTCTTGTTTGATCTGATCTCCCTTAAATTGAGACTCCATTACCTCATGTAAGTACCATGTTCCTTCACGATAAGCAGCTGTTTTGGCCGATTCTGCACGGGTTAATTGATGCTTTGAATCGAAGGTATAAATAGTAATTCCTTCCAGAACATTATGCGGCAAAACGGTTTTAATACGTATAAAAGCATCTTCTTCCCGCAGCCAAATACCCCGTGCTGTGGCAATACTGCGCCCACCGGCAAGCTGTTCTTCTTTACGTATATTAGCGTGATGCAATAGCCAGGGAGCAGCTGCTTCACCCATTATTCCTACTATAATGGCTAATATAAAGGCTATTCTTATCACAGCCCATGCAATTTGCATCACTGTTACACCCGATGAACGCATCACCACTAACTCACTATGATTGGCAAGCGTCCCTAAACCCATTAAACAACCGACTAAAGCCGCCATTGGGAAAAATTGATAGGCTTGCTGGGGAATACATAAAAGTACATATTCCAGTGCTTCCCATATACCGTAATACCCTTCACCAATATCGGGTAATTCCGCAACAAACAAAATAAAAATAAAAGAGCCTATCAATAGACCGATGACCAGCATGATGGTATTTAAGACGGATAATCCAATGTAGCGGCGTAATATTTTCATGGTAACTACTCGCGCTTTTTCGCCTTCTTTTTTCCCACAACCTGCATCCAAATCTGCCGTTTTTTAGTCTCTTCAAAATAGGGGGCAAGTAGTTACTTTTCATGAGGCATCCTGCTGAGAGAGTGGAAATAATCTCATCACCAGACGCCGATAATAACGGTAAATTCGCTCTCGTTTCAAAAGCACAATAGCCAAGGTAAGAAAAACCAAATGTACGTACCACATGCCCCATTCTGCCGATATATTTTCCGATCGGATCGCATTACGGGCAACAAAAAGTAAATTAGCATAGATAATGGCAACCGCCGTTGCCGGTAATAATTGCGCATACTTCCCTTTACGCGGATTGATTTTTGATAGCGCTACCCCTAAAAAGGCTAAGACAATGGCAGCAACCGGCATCGCAATCCGCCACTGTATTTCAGCGCCATATTTGGGGCTTTTACCGTAATCTTTCCACAATTGCGAAGTGGGTAAATTTTCTTCTCTGTCGCTCGGTTCAATGACTCTTTGATTTAAACGAAAACCCAACGTAGCAAATTGGGTAATGCTATAGTCCAATCTGCCAGGCAGCCCTACATAACGATAGCCGTCTTCCAAAACAGCATATTGGGCGTGTTTTTCAGGTTCCGTCAAACGATAAGCACGCGCCGCTGAAATCAGGGTTGGCCCCGAAGTCAGTCCAGGTTTCATGTCGCTATTTCGCTGAGTAATTTCATGAGTAGTTTCATCAGATCCCGAGACTAAAAATAAATTGCGCGCATGATTGCGTTTATCGTCTAATGATTCAACATAGACTACCTGGGCTCCGTCATTTAATTGCTGAAAAGTCCCGGGAAACAAGACTTGGGTGGCAGCATCTTCCCGCGCTTGAGCCATCAGGTTATTGCGATATGTCAATAAATGAGGGATCATCCAGAAAGTCATCCCTGCAATAAGAGAGCTCAGGATTGCAGCTAATGCAACGGTCATATTGATAAGCCGCAGCCTGCTCATACCGCAAGCTAATAATACTGTCATTTCAGAATCAACGTACAAACGGCCATACGCCAATAAAACAGCAATGAAAAATCCCAAGGGCAACAGCAACCCCAACAGATAGGGGATTTGGATTGCTACCAGTTTCAACACTAATCCTACAGGAATATTGCCTTTTGCCGCATAACCCAAATAGCGTACAAATAAATTGCTTAAAAAAACCAATAATAAAATAGCGGTGATAGCAACCAGCGTGTGTAAGACTTCTTTACTTAAGTAGCGGAAAATGATCACAGTAGAAACCTTCTCTTACCCGCCCCCTTTTCAAAGGGGATCGGTACTGCACGTGCCGCGGGCTGGGGGATTTAGAGGGTATTCCCTGCGTAGCCAGATGCTTAAACTTAGGTTACCATAAACCCTTTTAACAAACGAGGAGAATTCCTGGTGCATTACGAATTGTGTAATAGCCTGGCAGACAGCGTTGATGCCGAACTGTATGTACTGGCGGCGGCAGAAGACTGTCGTCTTCTGAATCCATTAAGCCCGACACTGGCCAACAATATTAAAAAAACACTTCAAAATGATGGATTTAAATGTGACGCAGGCAATCTTTGCTGGCTGCAAGAAAAGGATGAAAAACACGATCATCGTCTCCTCATTGTAGGATGCGGCACTGAAAAAGCCTTGTCCCCTGCTCAATATACCAGAATGATCAGCATGGCTCTTTGCGCTGTCTCTAAGACTGCGGCTAAACGGGTTTATATTGGGCTTACAGCTGCAGCCGTCACAGACAAAAATCCTGAATGGTTATTGTCACAGTTTGTTCAAAAACAAGCCGCTCTTTATTATCGCTATCAGGGAACGCCCCGGCAAAAAAATAAAGAACCTCCACAACAAAACACCTTTATTCTAGGGACCGCTCAAGCTGCTGATCTGCATAAAACCTTGATGCAAGCTCAGGCTTTAGCAGCGGGAATGAATTACACGCGGGATTTAGCCAATCTGCCGCCTAATATTTGTAATCCCACTTATCTTGCCAAAGAAGCACAAGCCCTGGCAAAAACATCCCCTCACATTAAAACAACCATTCTCGATGAATCCGATATGGAAAAATTAAAAATGGGATCGTTATTGGCAGTCAGTGCCGGCAGCAAAGAGCCCGCAAAACTCATCATCATGGAATATCGAAACGGCGCTAAAACAGAAAAACCGGTGGTGTTAGTAGGTAAAGGGATCACTTTCGATACGGGCGGGCTATCGCTCAAAGCGCCTGGCGCCATGATCAGCATGAAATATGATATGGCCGGGGGCGCAGCCGTATTCGGTGCAATAAAAGCGGCTTCGCAACTGCAATTGCCCATCAATCTGGTCGGGATTATCGCAGCAGTTGAAAACATGCCAAGCGGTGAAGCCACACGTCCCGAAGATGTTGTCACCAGCCTTTCAGGCCAAACGATTGAAATTTTAAATACTGATGCTGAAGGACGTTTGGTTTTATGTGATGCAATAACCTATGCCAAACGCTTTGAACCCGATGTAGTGATCGATATCGCCACATTAACGGGCGCTATCATTACGGCTTTAGGCCATGAAGCATCAGGACTCATGAGTAACGATCAGACGCTTGCCAATGAATTATTAGCAGCCGGCGATGCGGCTTATGATCGCGCCTGGCAATTACCGATTTGGGAAGAATATCAGCCTATGCTGGATACGCCTTTTGCCGATATGAAAAACATCAATGAAAGTATAGCGGCTAAAAGCATTTTCGCGGGTTGTTTTCTGGCGCGCTTTGCCGATGGATTGCGTTGGGCGCATTTGGATGTAGCCGGAACCGCTATTCCGCCCAAGCGTGAAGATGGAGCAACGGGCAGGCCCGTTCCACTGCTGCTGCAATATCTCATTGACCGTGTCAAACAAAAAGGTTAGGGCTGTATGTCATCAGCAGCTGTTTCAAAACAAATTATATTTTACGTTTTAAAAAGCGGCGATGAAGGATCTCGTTTTCAAATAGCCTGCCGTCTTGCACAAGCTGCTTTTCAAAAAAAACAACGTTTGTATATTCATTGTGACAATGAGAGCGAAGTGCAATATATGGATGATCTCTTATGGACTTTTAAAGACACGAGCTTTATTCCCCATGCTGTTATTGGCAGTGATACGACAGCTCATCTGCCCATTGCTGTAGGAACTTTAGAGAATCGCCCGGCGCAATATGATCAATTACTAAATCTTAGCGCTAAAATTCCGCCGTTTTATGCCAATTTCGATCGCACGCTGGAAATTGTTCCCGCCCAAGGGGATTTACGACAAATCATGCGTGAGCATTATCGCGATTATCAACAACAAGGCTGCGAGCTTATAACCCACGAGGTAACCGTTTGATGGAAAAAACTTACCTGCCTCATCAAATTGAAAAGACATGGTATCAAAAGTGGGAAAATAAAGGCTATTTCCAACACGGCCAAGCAGGCATATCCTATTGTATTGTCATCCCGCCTCCCAATGTCACAGGAACGCTGCACATGGGGCACGGATTTCAAGATACCTTAATGGATGTTTTGATCCGCTACCATCGTATGCAAGGTGATAATACTTTATGGCAAATGGGAACCGATCATGCCGGTATCGCCACACAAATGGTCGTAGAACGGCAATTACAACAAGAAAATAAAACCCGTCATGATTTGGGGCGTGAGGCTTTTGTTGAACGGGTGTGGGAATGGAAAGCCCAATCTGGCAATCAAATCTGCCAGCAAATACGGCGAATGGGCTGTTCTGTCGATTGGTCGCGCGAACGCTTTACACTGGATGACGATTTAAGCCATGCCGTTAAAAAAGTTTTTATTGATCTTTACCGTGAAGGATTAATTTACCGCGGCAAACGATTAGTCAACTGGGATCCGAGCCTTTGTACAGCAGTCTCTGATCTGGAAGTTGTTTCTAGTGAAGAAACAGGTCACTTATGGCATATCGATTATCCTTTGAGTCAAGGCAATGGTTATCTTACGGTAGCAACAACACGCCCGGAAACCTTGTTAGGCGATGCTGCAGTCGCAGTTCATCCTGATGATGAGCGTTATCAACATTTCATTGGCAAAATGCTGCGATTGCCTTTAACGGATAGAGAAATTCCCGTTATTGCGGATGAATATGTCGATCCTGCTTTTGGCAGCGGCTGTGTTAAAATCACGCCTGCTCATGACTTTAACGATTATGCCGTAGGGCTTCGTCATCAATTGCCGATGATCAATATTTTTACGCCAACAGCCCATATCAATGAAAATATGCCCGCCTCTTATCAAGGTTTAAGCCGGGAAAAGGCACGTGAAAAAGTGATTATTGATCTAACACAGCAAGGCTTATTGGCTAAAACGCTTGATCATACGTTAACCGTACCTCGATGTGAAAAAACAGGGGTTATTGTAGAGCCCTATTTGACTGATCAATGGTTTCTCAAGACAGCTCCTTTGGCAAAACCTGCTATGGAAGCCGTCAAACGAGGAGATATTCGTTTAGTACCCAACACATGGGAAAAAACCTATTTCCAATGGTTAGAGAATATTCAGGATTGGTGTATTAGCCGGCAATTATGGTGGGGACATCGCATTCCAGCGTGGTATGACGAAGCAGGTAATATTTATGCCGGAGAAGATGAAAACGATGTTCGGCTTCATTATAAACTCTCAAGCACGATAAAGCTCACACAAGATAATGATGTCTTAGATACGTGGTTTTCTTCTGCTTTATGGCCTTTTTCCACCTTGGGCTGGCCCAATAAAACGCCTGAGTTAGAAACCTTTTATCCCACTTCCGTGTTAGTGACCGGTTTTGATATTATTTTTTTCTGGGTTGCACGCATGATCATGATGGGACTTAAGTTCACCCAGCAAGTGCCCTTTAAAACCGTTTATATCACCGGGTTAATCCGGGATCATGACGGGCAAAAGATGTCAAAATCCAAAGGAAATGTCTTGGATCCAATCGATCTCATCGATGGCATCAGCCTTGATGATCTCCTTAAAAAACGCACTCAAAACCTCATGCAGCCTGGCATGGCAAAACGCATTGAAAAAATAACCCGCTCACAATTTCCTGAAGGCATTGCTTCTTATGGCACTGATGCCTTGCGCTTTACTTATTGTGCGTTGGCGTCTACCGGACGTGATATCCGCTTTGATATAGGACGTTTGGACGGATATCGCAATTTTTGCAACAAAATTTGGAATGCAGCGCGTTATGTATTGATGAATGTAGAAAATACGGAAATACATAAACCCCATTCAGAAGATTTAACGGTATCTGACAAATGGATTCTGTCAATCTTAAATCAGACTATTGCACAAGTTCACCAGCATGTTCAGGAATATCGCTTTGATTTGCTTGCCAATACTTTATATGACTTTGTGTGGAATGAATATTGCGACTGGTATCTGGAATTGGTTAAACCTGTATTAATGGGGGATAGTCCTGAGAAAATCAAAAATGCCGCGCGTTATACCCTGGTTTTTGTTTTAGAAACGATACTTCGATTATTACACCCCCTCATGCCTTTTATTACAGAGGAAATTTGGCAGCGCGTTAAGCCGCTCACAGACCAAAAAAGCGATACCATCATGCTAGCCCCTTATCCCAAAGCACAAGCTGCTTTGGAAAATGAAGAAGCTGTTGCTGATTTGCAATGGCTAAAACAGATTGTTACCACTATTCGGACTATTCGCAGTGAAATGAATGTATCGCCCGCCAAAAAGATTACTATCTTATTAAGAAAAGGCAGCAAAATGGATGAAGTGCGTGCGCAATCGCTGGCAGTATTATTATGTCATCTAGCTAAAGTAGAAAATTGGCGTTTCTTAAAAACTGATGAAGCAGTCCCTCCTTCTGCTACGGGATTAATGGAATCATTAGAGATTTTAATTCCCCTGCAAGGGCTCATCGATAAAGCTGCAGAATTGGGACGTCTTCGTAAAACCCTGGCTAAAGTGGAACAAGATCTCAGCAAATCGCAAAGCAAGTTGGCCAATCCCAATTATGTCGACAAAGCCCCCCTTGATGTGGTCGAAAAAGAAAAACAACTTGTCTTAGATCTCAGTGCAACACTTGAAAAGCTGAAGGCACAAATTGTCATGATGGAAAACATATAATCTTTTAACAACAGGAGTAAAGCATGTTCGGTTTAAGTGCTTATAAGGATGACAAAGGAAAAGAAGCCGAAATCAGTTCCAACAATATTATTTATCAATATCGGCTGCGCATAACGGTATTGCAAAGATTGCAAAATGAGCTGAAGAACCTGGAACACAACGATCCTCAATTTGAGAAAAAAACTGAAATCTATGAAGAGATGATCCGGGATCAATTAAAAGAAATTCGTTCCTTCCGTAAAGACTATCCAAACGTTACGCATGAATGTGTAAGGCTGCCCATTAGTTTGCTTGAAAAAAAACACCTGGAATCTCAATTACTTACCGCAATAAAGCAGGCTGCCTGTTATCGCCTATTATTAAAAGAAAACAAAGAACTTGAAGCAAAAGAGCTAACATATTGGGATCCTGGCACAAAAGTGATTAATCATCCAGATGATATTGATAGCTTACTTCCCATTTTAGCGGCAAAAGAACTGAACTCAAAAAAAAGATCACAGATAGATAAAGAAATACCTTATTTTCCGATAGAAAGTTATGCAAAATTGTTAGAAATAAACGATAGGGTTTCAAAAAAAGAAGCGGACACGATACTTTCTATTGACGAAGCTTATCTTGAAATAGCCGCATTATCTACTTTATATTCTACTCATGGTTTAAGAACACTCAGTAACTTTTCTCGACTGAACCGTATTCTTCAGCAGCAAAAATCTCAAATAGGAGAGCCTACTCTCTATATATCTATTATGGGTAATCCCCAATCCGGCAAAAGCAGCCTGATTAACCAACTCACCGGCGTTTGTTCCCAACAAGAACGTTCTTTACCCAATGTATCGCTGAGCATCCAGGAAAACGCTCTACAATTTAGCCCTTCCCACAATCCAGGTCTTCCGCGTTTTATATCTCCAGATGTCATAATAGTCTGTATTGATGCAACTCAACTCGATCAATTAAGTGATTTGCATGGCGATATAAAGGCTGCTTGGTCTTCAAGCACTAATAAAAATATCATTTTAGCAGTGAACAAATGTGACTTGCTTTCAGAAGAGCAATTGCTCGCGTTTAGAGAAAACCTGTTATCGCAGCTTGGGCATCATAAAAACCCCTATCCGATCGTTGAAATTTCCGCAGAAATTGGAATTAATTGTGATTTATTAACAGCCATGGCCAAGCTTGAGCCTTTAACTTCGGGCGGCAGCCGATATAATAATAGCCCATTCGAAGAACTGATACAGAGTTTTTCTTCTTTATGGGCAAGGCCGGATCATCCCCCTTCTACATTACCCGGCCTGGCAGGCTATCAAAGTTATCAAATACTCAATGCTGAAATAAAACGCCATAAATCTCCTGAGAAGCCCGATTCGGCTTCTTCTTCGAGCGGCAATGCATCCACAAGTGACGGTGAGTGGGCTATAGTATCCTTTTAAACTACAGAGGCTTTCTTCCCTATGAGTAAACCTAACAAAAAAATGGGTCCCGTGATGCTCACCGCACTGGTAGCTTGTAATATGATGGGATCAGGGGTTTTCCTCTTGCCGGCGAATCTTGCGCAGATTGGCAGTATCAGCTTGGTAGGCTGGCTTATTACCGCTCTTGGGGCTGTCGCGTTAGCCTTGATCTTTTCAAAGCTGGGGCTTTTATATCCCAAAGCCGGCGGCCCTTATGCTTACGCTCATACTGGCTTTGGAGATTATGCCGGTTTTCAAACAGTATATTCTTATTGGATCGCCAGCTGGGTGGGCAATATCGCCATTGCAGTGGCGAGTGTCGGTTATCTTTCTTACTTTTTTCCAAGCTTAAATCACCCCCTCACGGGCTGCTTGACTGCTCTTGGCATCGTGTGGTTTTTTACACTGCTTAACTTTTTTGGCGCTTATAACTTAGGTCGTTTTCTCGCTTCTGCCAGCGTTTTGATGTTCATTCCCTTATTAGGTACCGCATTTTTAGGTTGGTTTTGGTTCAAGCCTCATTTAATAACAGAAACAGTTAACGTCACCTCCCAAAGTCATTTCCAAGCCATTTCACATGCGGCTTCTCTCGCTTTGTGGGCATTTATTGGAGTCGAATCGGCAACCGTCTCTGCAGCAGTCGCTGAAAATCCCAAACGTAATATTCCCATCGCTACTACCATTGGCACTCTCATCGCGGCTGCAACTTATATTTTAAGTTCTACGGTCATCATGGGAATTGTACCGAACGAAGCTCTACGGGTTTCCTCTGCACCTTTTTCATTAGCCGCCAGCATTGCATTAGGTCCTTTGGCAGGTAAGATCGTTGCTGTCTGCGCTGTTGCGACTTGTCTTGCTTCATTGGGCGGCTGGATGTTATTAGTAGGACAATCGGCAAAAGCAGCTGCGGATGATAAACTTTTCCCAAAAGTCTTCAGCAAAGTCAATCGTTATCATATGCCGGTTCGCGGATTGATTGTGGCAGGTATATTGATGAGTGCTTTATTATTAATGACGATGTCGTCTCATTTAAGCCAGCAATTCAGTATGATTATTTCTATTGCCGTATTCATGACGTTAGTCCCTTATTTATATTCTATCGTTGCCGTAGGCATCTTGGGTTATCGCTATCACTTAAACCGGCGGGAGTTTCGGATTATTATTTCGGTTGCTTTAATAGCGGCTTTCTACGTTCTCTGGGCAATCTTAGGCTTAGGCGCGCAAATCATCGCTTACGGTTCTTTCGTTATTTTATTAAGTATCCCGTTCTATGGCTGGATCTTGTGGGAACGCCGGCATCATAATATTACCCATAAGCACGTTGAGCTTTCACAAAACGGGCTGGAAATTATTTCAAAATCCTAGCCGTTCTTTTTTCATGTTTTTATTTAAAGAAGATGTGCATTATCTTTGGCTTTTTTGGGATCCGGTGAGAAGAAAATGAACATCAATCCGCTGGATAAAAAGCTCATCACTTTAAAACTGAGCAGCCTTTTTAGCCGTTCATGGTGGGCGGCATTGGACTAATTTCTTGGGCCTCGTTCAGCGCTGTAGTTTCATTCGGCTGATTGTCCGTTGAATATCCTGTAGGGCAGCCACGAGTACACCAAAGAATACCGGATGCAGCAGCAAGGCCCATACCGAAACCTGCAGCACACTCTGCTGCAGGAGGAATGCCCAATTGGGAGGCAACCAGCGCACCGCCGCATATCCCTACCGCACAGCCAACCATATCTACTATTTCGTCAGAACCTTTCATTTTCGTTAAACTCCTCATATGTTTAATATTTAAAAATCTCTGCAACATCAAAGCGAATAATGTTATACATAATATATTTTTTGTAAGTCTCTATTCCAGGAAAATAGTATTTTACAATTAATTTATATAAAAATACATTTAATTAAGATAAATTTACATATGGTAAAAAAATAATGGTTTTTTAAAACCCTTATTTTCCAACATGATGTTCCCGGGTATCTCGAAATTGAATATCAAGCCAGCGCTCCCTGGTTAAATTTAAATTAACCATCGATGGGGCTAAATAAGTCAAGCAGCCGCTGCTGTCCAAAGCCAGGTAATTTCCTGCTTTACGCTTGAATTCTTCGAGCTTTTTGGGATCTTCAGCACTGATCCAACGTGCAGCCGCAACAGAAACTGTCTCATATTTACAATTGACCTTGTATTCATGCTCCAGGCGAAAAGCAACAACATCAAATTGCAAGACACCCACCGCGCCTAAGATCAAATCATTATTATGGAGGGGTTTAAATAATTGCGTTGCGCCTTCTTCGGATAGTTCCATCAGTCCCTTGTGCAAAGCTTTACTTTTAAGCGGATCAGCCAATCTTACCAATCGAAAAAGTTCTGGGGCAAAATTAGGGACTCCTAAAAATTGCAAGGGTTTAACTTGAGAAAAACTATCTCCAATTTGAATCGTGCCATGATTATGTAAACCAATAATATCACCCGGGTAAGCCTCTTGTGCGTGCGATCTGTCATCTGCCATAAAAGTCAGGGCATTGTTTAATTGCACCATTTTGTTAGATCGGGTTTGATAAACCCGGATCCCTTTTTGATAAATGCCCGAGCAGACCCGTACAAAAGCCATTCGGTCACGATGTGCAGGATCCATATTAGCCTGGATCTTGAATACAAATCCTGAAAATGAGGGATCTTCCGGATCAACTATTTCAGTAGTCGTTTCACGCGGCTGCGGTGAAGGCGCATTTTCCACAAACGTGTCGAGCAATTCCCGCACACCGAAGTTTTGAATAGCTGACCCAAAACAAACTGGTGTTTGTTTGCCTGCTAAAAAAGCGGCTCTATCAAAAACGTGGCTTGCTCCTTTTAATAATTCAATTTCATCACGTAATTTGGTTATGTGATATTCCAGCAACGGATCCAATTCAGGGTTATTAATACCTTGAATACGCTTACCCGTTTGAACCACTTCGCCTTGACCGGCTGTGTATAAAATAACGCAATCATTATAGAGATCATAAACCCCTTTAAATTCCCTGCCCATCCCAATCGGCCAGTTCATCGGCACACATTGGATTTTTAACACCGATTCAATTTCATCCAGCAATTCCACGGGTTCTCGGCAATCCCTGTCAAATTTATTAATAAAACTCACAATAGGTGTTGTACGCAAACGGCAAACTTCCATCAATTTGATGGTGCGCGGTTCAACCCCTTTGGCACCGTCAATTACCATCAATGCAGAATCAACAGCGCTTAAGGTGCGGTAAGTATCTTCCGAGAAATCTTCGTGGCCTGGGGTATCCAGTAAGTTGATGATCTTATTATGATAAGGAAATTGCATAACTGACGTAGTAACAGAAATTCCCCGCTGCTTTTCCAATTCAAGCCAATCTGAAGTCGCATGACGGGAGGCTTTGCGGCCTTTGACCGTACCTGCCAATTGAATAGCGCCGCCAAATAATAAGAGTTTTTCCGTGAGTGTTGTTTTCCCTGCATCCGGATGCGAAATGATCGCGAAAGTGCGGCGTTCTGGAATTTGATGATCATGAGCTGACATGAAGGCCTCAACAGGGTTTGGTATGATCTGGCCAGAGATTTTACAGGGGAAACTGCTAAAGTTAAAGCATAAAGAATCCGTGCTGCAGAGCCGCCCTCTCTCTGCCAAGCGGGAGAGGGAGACGCGAAGCGGCGGGAGAGGGCACTGGACAGTCAATAAAAATACACATAAAGTAAAGATCTCATAATCTCATCTCAAACACCCAAGCATCTTCTTTCCCTTCTGCGGCAGGATAATAACCTTTACGCTCGCCTAGCTTAACAAAACCGCTACGTTCATAGAGACGCTGCGCATTGATATTACTAACGCGCACTTCTAAAAAAATACGTTTGGCTTGTGCTTCTTTGGCAATATTAATCAGTTTTTCTAACAAAACCGAGCCAATTCCCTGACATTGACGCTTAGGCGAAACCGCTATATTCAAGATATGCGCTTCGTCTGCAGCTATAGAAATAATCCCAAAACCCACGATTTGAGCATCATCTTCAGCAACCCAGGCAATATAGTTCAGCAATAAACACTTTTCAAAGACGGTATAGTGCCACGGCACAGGAGAAACTGACGCTTCAATCAATGCGACGCTTTTCAAATCCGCACATTGCATGGGGCGATAAATAACTGATCCCTGTTGTGCATCTGGCATATTTAATCCATTATTTAAATATTACTTCGCCCTTTTGACACTCAACGTGAATGGTATCGCCGGGGGCAAAATTACCCGCCAATATCGCTTTGGCCAAGGGATTTTCAATGCGCTGTTGAATGGTTCTTTTCAAGGGCCTTGCTCCAAAAACGGGATCATACCCTGCTTCTGCCAATACCGTATAAACAGCATCGCTCATCACGAGCTTAATGTCTTTAGTTTGCAAGCGTTCTTGTAGACGTTCAATTTGAATCATTGCAATTCGATGGATTTGATCTTGAGACAGCGGATGAAAGACCACTGCTTCATCAATCCGGTTAATGAATTCGGGTCTAAAATGCTCACCCACTATTTTCATTACTGCATCACGCATTTTTTCATAATTATTTTCATTCGCCATCTCTTGAATAAGATGCGATCCAAGGTTAGATGTCATAACGATAACCGTATTGCGAAAATCAACCGTACGCCCCTGCCCATCGGTCAAGCGGCCATCATCCAAAACTTGCAGCAATACATTAAACACATCGGGATGGGCTTTTTCCACCTCATCTAATAAAATCACAGAATAGGGTTTTCGGCGAACACTTTCGGTTAAATAGCCGCCTTCTTCATAACCTACATAACCAGGAGGAGCTCCTATCAAACGGGCTACTGAATGTTTTTCCATGAATTCAGACATATCGATGCGAACCATCGCCTCAGTGGTATCGAATAAAAATCCTGCCAAGGCTTTACATAATTCAGTTTTACCAACCCCGGTGGGGCCTAAAAAGAGAAATGATCCTACCGGTCGATTCGGATCGGCCAAACCCGATCTGGAGCGGCGTATTGCATCTGAAACAACTTTTACCGCTTCATCCTGGCCAATTACCTGCCGATGCAAAGCCTCTTCCATTTTCAATAATTTTTCTTTTTCACCTTCCAACATCTTGCTAACCGGAATATGCGTCCACTTTGAAACAACTTCGGCAACTTCTTCTTCACTAACCCGGTTTCGCAGCAAAGTTGTTTCTGATTTTTCAGACCCTTTCGCTTCTTCTAATTGTTTTTGAAGTTCGGGGATTTTGCCATATTGCAGCTCGGACATACGGCTTAAATCCCCTGCCCGTCTTGCTGTTTCCAATTCGACATTGGCTTTATCCAGCGCTTCTTTGATGTGTTTTGTTCCTTGTAAAGCTGCTTTTTCAGCTTTCCACACTTCTTCCAAATCTGCATAGAGTTGTTCAGAGTTTTTAATCTCTTCTTCAATTAATGCCAATCGTTTCCTGGAAGCGTCATCACTTTCTTTCTTTAACGCTTCATGTTCTATTTTCAATTGAATCAAGCGTCTTTCCTGTTTATCCAACGCTTCCGGTTTGGAATCGATTTCAATCCGGATTTGGCTTGCTGCTTCATCGATCAAATCGATAGCTTTATCAGGTAACTGTCTGTCAGAAATATAACGATGTGACAAAGTCGCTGCGGCTACGATGGCCGGATCAGTAATATCAACTCCATGATGCATTTCATAACGTTGTTTTAAGCCGCGCAAAATAGCAATAGTGTCTTCAACACTCGGTTCATCGACTAACACTTTTTGAAAACGCCGCTCAAGCGCTGCATCCTTTTCAATATATTTGCGATATTCATCAAGCGTTGTTGCGCCTACACAATGTAATTCACCGCGCGCCAAAGCAGGCTTTAACATATTACCCGCATCCATCGCCCCTTCTGCTTTACCAGCACCTACCATCGTATGAATTTCATCGATAAATAAAATGATTTGTCCTTCCTGCTTACCTAATTCATTTAATAAGGCTTTTAATCTTTCTTCAAATTCACCCCGATATTTCGCCCCTGCAATAAGAGCACCCATATCCAGTGCCAATAAACGTTTATTCTTTAACCCTTCTGGTACTTCTCCATTGATAATCCGCTGTGCCAATCCTTCCACAATGGCAGTTTTACCCACTCCGGGTTCACCGATTAAAACCGGATTATTTTTAGTACGGCGCTGTAAAACCTGAATAGTACGGCGGATTTCATCATCACGGCCGATAACTGGATCTAACTTCCCTTGCTCTGCCAAAGCGGTTAAGTCACGGGTATATTTTTCCAGGGCTTGATGTTTTTCTTCGGCGCTCGCATCGGTAACACGCTGCCCGCCGCGTATATTCTCAATGGCTTTCAAAAGCGATTTGCGATCAGCCCCTGCTGCGCGAAGCTTCGTGCCCAACATACCTTTATCTTCAATCGCTGCCAGAATAAATAACTCGCTAGAGATATATTCATCTTTCATTTCACGCGCCAAGCTGTCGGCTTTTCTTAAAATGCGAATGCTGTCTTGAGAAAACTGGATGTCGTTAACATCCCCTTCTATTTGCGGTAATTCCTCAATCACGGTATTGACTTGTTTTAACAAAGCCTGGCTATTGACACCCGCCTGGGTCAAGAGATGGCCTACAGTGGCCCCTTCCTGTTCAAGCATCGCTTTTAAAATATGGGCGGGTTCTACGGCAGGGTTTTTATTGGCAAAGGCTAAAGATTGAGCTTCGCCCAAGGCTACCTGGAATTTAGAAGTTAATTTATCCATTCGCATCTGTTTGCTCCTGTGATATTCTGATAAGTGTAGTAAAATAAGGTAATATTAGCTGATAAATAAGGCCAAAAGGCATTATTTCAAGCAGGGTTTGAGAGCAACCCCGCTTTTCAAAGCAGCTAAATCACGCTAAACTATTGCACCAGTAGGACAAATAACATTCTAAAGGAAGAGAAATGAAAACAATATCTGCTTTTAAACGATCGGGTTTTTCAATGATTGAATTGCTGATTGTCATTGCCATTATTGGCATTTTAACCGCGATCGCCTTACCTGCCTATACCCGCTATGTTACTCGTACTAACCGCAGTGAAGCGACCACCGCGTTATTGGATTTGGCCAATAAGATGGAGGAGTATTATGCACAAAATAATAACTATGGGACTTCCGCTACAACGCCTGCTACGGTAGGCGCTTCTGATACTACCCAGAATGGGCTATATAACTTAAGTATTAGTGCAAGCGCTACAACCTATACTCTGACAGCAGCCCCGCAGGGTTCACAAGCCGCCAATGACACAGAATGCGGCAGCTTTACTTACAATCAACTGGGTGAAAGAGGAATAGTTACCACGGGTACCGGTACTGTGAATACCTGCTGGTAAAAAAATAACTCATTTATCTCTTTTTTGAAAAGCCTGGAAAAATAATACCCCCGCCCCGATAGAAATGGCGGTATCTGCAAGATTAAACACCGGCCATTCATATTGATGCCAATGCAATAAGAGAAAATCGACAACATAACCGGTAAAAACGCGGTCCCATAAGTTTCCCAAAGCACCGCCTAAAATCAACGATAAAGCAATACCGGTTAAGAAGTGTTTCTTCGGCAAACGATATAACCACATCCCAATCGCTGTGCTAATAACAAGACCGACTGCAATAAAAAACCACCGCTGCCAGCCTGTTCCATTACTCAAAAAACTGAATGCAGCGCCGCTATTGTGGGTCAAATATAATGAGAAAAAAGGCAGTAAAGTAACAGGTTGGTAATAATCCAGATGCTGGCAGACTACCCATTTGCTGATCTGATCTGCTAAAAATATAAAAAAAACGATAAGCAGATAAAATAACCTGTTAAGCGAAGCAGCGTTGTTCACCGGTGCCTCCTACATTTTGAACACAACGTCCGCATAAGCCGGGATAGTGAGAATCATTATTCACATCGGCCTGATGCTGCCAACAACGTTCGCATTTGAGATGAGAAGAAGGCGCTATCAACACTGACAAACCCGAAATAGCGCTTTTAACGGCATCTTGGGGAGCGGAGTCTTTGGATAAAGACACACTCGATGTAATAAAAACAAACCGTAACTCTTCTCCCAAGGCTTGTAATTGCTGATAAACCGTTTCATTTTGACAATAAAGGTTAACGTTTGCACCCAATGCGGATTTGATCTCGCCTTTATTACGTGATTGTTCCAGTACTTTATTGACTTCATTACGAATCGGCATGAGGGCATCCCAATAAGCATGATTCATAGTTTTTTTATCATCTAACGCGCTTAATTTCTCATACCACGTTGTTAAAAAAACAGAAACCTCTTTGTTTCCCGGAATATAAGACCAGATTTCCTCAGCCGTAAAACTTAAAATCGGCGCCATCCAGCGCACTAAAGTGCAAAGAATATGATACATCGCCGTTTGCGCTGAACGTCTGGCAAGACTTTTGGGTGGTGTCGTATATTGCCTGTCTTTGATGATATCCAGATAAAAGCTGCCCAAATCAATCGAACAGAAGTGCTGTACTTTTTGGCAGACAAGGTGATATTGGTATTCCTCATAAGCCGTGAGAATGGTTTTCTGCAGATGATAAGTCTGCGAAACTGCCCATTGATCAAGCGCTAGTAATTTATCGAATTCAACCAATTCATTATCCGGATCAAAACCCGATAAATTGGCTAATAAATAGCGCGCGGTATTGCGAATGCGTCGATACATTTCAGAAGCTTGCTGCCAAATGGTGTCTGATACGGTGAGTTCGCTGCGATAATCGGTGCTCGCTATCCAAAGCCTTAAAATATCAGCGCCCAACGTTTTAATGATTTTTTCAGGCGCAATGACATTACCGACTGATTTTGACATTTTACGGCCCTTCTCATCGACTGTAAAACCATGGGTTAAAATGGCTTTATAAGGCGCAACACCCGTGATGGCCATGGAAGTCAGTAAAGCCGTTTGAAACCAGCCGCGGTATTGATCAGATCCTTCCAGATATAAATCAGCAGGAAAGATTAAGTTTTCTCGTGTTCCCAACACTGCTTGATGAGAGACACCTGAATCAAACCACACATCCAATACATCATTTATTTTTTCATAGTCTTTGGCTTCATGATCTTCTAGCCAATCGTGAACATGAGAGGAAAACCAGGCTTCAATGCCCGCTTTTTCCACTGCTTGGGCTATTTTATCCAGTAACGTTAACATATCAGGATGCAGCGCATTGGTTTTTTTGTGTACGAGCAGGGGAATTGGAACCCCCCATTCCCGTTGACGGGAGATACACCAATCAGGCCTGTCAACTATCATATTATGCATGCGGGTTTCTCCCCATTCGGGATACCATGCCACTTTTTTGATAGCTTTTAGCGTTTGATCGCGTAAAGCCTGTTGATCCATACTGATAAACCATTGAGGAGTAGCACGAAAAATTAAGGGGGTTTTATGGCGCCAGCAATGAGGATAACTGTGTTGAATGGTTTCGATATGCAATAGAGAGCCTTTGAGTTTGAGTATTTCAATGATACTGTCATTGGCTTTAAAAACGTGCATATTAGCCACATGTTCTGCTTTTTCACTAAAACAACCATTGGCTAACACTTCATGCGTGACGGGTAAATGATAACGTTTTGCCAAAATGAAATCATCATCGCCATGTGCAGGCGCCGTATGCACAGCCCCTGTACCGGTGTCTAATGTCACATGTTCGCCCAATACGACAGGAACTTCCCGTGCTAAAAAGGGATGCCCTAATAACAATCCTTCCAATGCATCGCCGTGACAATACGCTATGACGCGATAATCATCGATATGATAACGGATCATAGCAGCCGTCACTAATTTATCTGCCATTAAAAGGTAATGGGTTTGTGTTCCCTGCAACGCTTTGATAACGACATATTCTTCTTTGGGATTAACCGCAACAGCTTGATTAGCCGGCAGCGTCCAGGGAGTGGTTGTCCAAATTACAACAGAAATCCGGCTCGGGTGTTCCTGCGTTTCGGTATGCTTCATGCATTTCCATAGAGCTGCTTCATTTAAGACATCAAAACGCACATCAATAGCGGGTGAACTTTTATCTTTGTATTCTACTTCGGCTTCAGCTAAGGCAGAGCCGCAGCTGCTGCACCAATGCACAGGCTTATAACCTTGATGCAAATGACCGTTAGCGATCATTTTTTTAAGTGAGCGGATAATCTCCGCTTCATAGCGATAATCCATCGTTAAATAAGGATTATCCCATTCTCCCAAGATGCCTAAACGTTGAAAGGCTTCAGATTGTACAGCGACTTGTGTTTTTGCATACTCCCGGCACGCTTGTCGAAATTGCGATGGTGTAATAGCATCGCCTACTTTTCCCAATTTTTTCTCAACATTCAGTTCAATAGGCAAGCCATGACAATCCCAACCGGGTACAAAAGGCGCATTAAATCCGCTTAAGCGTTTTGATTTACACACAATGTCTTTTAAAATTTTATTGACCGCATGACCTAAATGGATATCGCCATTGGCATACGGAGGACCGTCATGCAGAATAAAAAGCGGTTTGCCACGGCTTTCTTTAGAAATCGTTTGATACAATGCCTTTTTCTGCCACAGAGCCAAACACTCAGGCTCCCGCTGTGCAAGACTTGCTTTCATGGGAAAGTCTGTTTGGGGAAGATTTAATGTATCTTTATAATCAGCCATAGTTAATCCTTAAAGAATGCACGTGCGCTTTCTATATCTTGCCAAATTTGTGTTGTTAATGCATCAAATGAATCAAAGCGTTTTTCATCCCTAAGCTTTTTTAAAAACCGCACATTAAGATGTTGATGATATATATCCCGGTTAAAATCAAAGAGATGTACTTCCAAAAGACAGCGTGTGCCGTCTACCGTGGGACGGTTACCGACATTGGCAACTCCCTTAAAAGGTTTCTCAAGACCTAACACTTCAACGGCATACACACCCAATATCGGCGAACGAGGCCGTTTTAAACTGATATTGGCTGTTGGTACGTTAATGCTTCGCCCGCGTTGATGCCCCTCAATCACACGTCCGGATAAGGTATAATCTCGAGACAGTAAGACACTGGCTCCCGGCAAATCTCCCTTTTGCAGCAAATGCCGAATACGGGTACTGCTGATACGTTCTCCTTTTTCATCAACATAATCGGGCAACACTTTTACATCAAAATTTTTCTCTGAACCAACTGTTTGTAATAAAGCCACATTCCCTTTACGTCCCTGCCCAAAACAAAAATCAGCACCGGTTAAAACCGTTTTTGCTTCCAAGGTTTCGCACAATACGGTTTGAATAAAGGCGGCTGCTTCGCAATTCGCCATACTTTCATTAAAACGAATACACAATACCGTATCGATAGATTGTGTTGCCAAAAAAGCTAATTTTTCATGTAAATTCATCAAGCGTGCAGGCGCATCAGTAGAGTCAAAAAATTCTGAAGGCTGCGGTTCAAACAATACAACTGTGGAAGGCAACTTTAAATGAGAGGCTTCTTGCTTTAACTGAGCCAAGATAGCCTGATGACCTTTGTGCATGCCATCGAAATTACCGATGGCGGCAACGCAGCCAGAAGAGCAACCATTATGCAAGTGTCTTCGCACTTTCACGAAAGACTTTCCTCCATGGTCCACAAGCGTGATAAACGAAAGCCGCTTGCGCGCAAGACTGCTACATAACAGAGAGCCGCCAACACAATACGCCAGGATAAAGCCATAAAACGTGTTGGGACCGGCCATGCTGCCCAAACGCTTAAAGGTTGATAAGTTAAAGCTAAGACAGCACACAAAACACCATTGGCTAATAGTAAACGGCCTGCCAACACTAACCAGCTGCGGTTTGGAAGATACACTTTTTGTTGATAGAGTTTATAGAGTAATAAACCAGCATTTAAGACGGACGCTAACGTTGTTGCCAAAGCAAGGCCTGCGTGTGCCAAGGGAAAAACAAGGACAATATTTAAAATCATATTTACAATGAGTGCAATGACAGCGATTCTGACAGGCGCTTTAATATCTTGCCTCGCATAAAAAGCAGAAGCCAAGACTTTCACCAGCATAAAAGCCGGTATTCCTAATGCAAAGGCCATCACGCTTTGGGCAGTCATCTCTACGTCATACATCGTGAATTCACCATGCTGTAAGAGTGTTGCCAAAATCGGCCCTGCCAACATTAACAAACCCAGTGCCGAAGGAAACGCGACTAACAACACACTTTTTACTGCCCAATCGACTGTATGTGAGTAATGAATGTTATCTTGTTTGGCGTGAGTACGTGATAAATGCGGTAATACCACGGTGGCAAGTGCTACTCCAAAAACGCCCAACGGCAAATACGTTAATCGGTCAGAATAATAAAGCCATGAAACACTGCCTATTTTTAAAAAAGAAGCGAAGACGCTGTCTATCAATATACTTAATTGTGCCACGGAAACGCCAAATAAAGCCGGTATCATGAGTTTTAAGATCCGTTTCACCCCCGGATCTTGCCAATTGGGTTTAGGATAAGGTAAAAGCGATAAGCGTTTTAAGAAAGGTATCTGCAGGAGCAATTGTAGAATACCCGCTGCAAGCACCCCCCAGGCCAAGGCAACAATGGGAGCATGAAAATAAAAAGCCGCTACTAAAGCCGCTGCAATTAACACCAAATTAAGTAAAACTGGCGTAATGGCTGGAATAACAAAGCGGCTATAGGTATTTAATACCGCCCCCCCAAAAGCCGTTAAAGAAACAAATAGTAAATAAGGAAAAGTAATACGTACCATTTCCGTTGCCAATTCAAAACGGCTGGAATTGCTGCCAAAGCCTGGCGCAAAAATATGAACAAGTAAGGGAGCGCCTATAATAGCCAGCAAAACAACGGCTACTAAAACCACCGTTAAATCCCCCAAAACATGATTAATAAAAGCTTGCACCTCTTGGGGTGTGCGTTTTGTACGGTATTCTGACAATACCGGCACAAAAGCTTGCGAGAAAGCCCCTTCTGCAAAAAGGCGGCGCATAAAATTAGGCAGTTTAAAAGCGATGATAAAGGCATCCATACCGCCGCTTGCCCCGAAGGCGTAAGCCAGAACCGCTTCTCGTAAAAAACCGAGCAAGCGTGAAATCAGGGTCATAGAGGAAACAATCCCTGTTGATTTTAAGAGCTTTTTAGCACTCTGCACATTCACGGCGTCTGCCATATTGTTCCTCTAGCGTTTCCTGATAAATCAACAAGAATTCTATCTTAAAGCCAGTCAAGAACCTAGCACGATTTTCAGCCCCTTTGCCCGCCGCAGCTAGCCTCTAACAGACGAGGGATTTTTAGACTTCCTATTGACTTCTTTGGGGGCGATTGGCATAGTATGCCCCCTTAGAGCAAATTTTCGAGGAGAATACAGTGGCCAATACACCGCAAGCGCGTAAACGGGCAAAACAAGCTGAGCAGCATCGCCAACATAATATGGCGCAGCGTTCGAATTTCCGTACGCATATCAAGCAAGTGGTTAACCGCATTGAAGCCGGTGATAAGAAAGCTGCAAATGAATCTTTAATAGCCGCTATTCCTGTGATCGACAGTGCTGTTAATAAAGGGTTAATCCACAGAAACAAAGCGGCACGTCATAAAAGCCGTTTGCATAAACGTGTTCAAGCCTTAGCTTAACTTTTTTATTTTGTTTCCAGATACTCCATCACTGCCTGGCAAAGTTTCTCTGTGCCTTCACCGCTGACGGCAGACACTGCAAAAAAAGGCTGATCCCACTTAAGCTCCTCGATCGTGTCCTGGATCTGCTTTTTCCATACTTCCGGCGCAAAAACATCGATCTTGTTAAAGACTAACCAACGCGGCTTCTCAGCCAGGAATTCGCTGTAGGCTGCTAATTCATGAACAATGGTATTAATGGATCCAGCGAGGCTTAGGGCGGTTTCACTCATGTCTACCAAATGCAGCAATAAGCCCGTGCGCGATAAATGCTTTAAAAACTGTACTCCGAGGCCTGCACCCTCTGCTGCTCCTTCAATTAAGCCGGGGATATCAGCCATGACAAAGCTGCGTAATGGATCTACACGCACGACACCTAAATTAGGATGCAGCGTTGTAAAAGGATAATCGGCAACTTTAGGTTTAGCTGCAGAAACTTGCCGAATTAAAGTCGATTTACCGGCATTGGGAAAACCCAGTAATCCGACATCGGCTAGAACACGTAATTCCAACCGCAATTCCCGTTTTTCGCCTGGTGTTCCTGGAGTCGTTCTGCGCGGAGCCCGATTAATACTACTTTTAAAATGCACATTACCCAAACCGTGCCTGCCGCCTTTGGCAACACATAAACGATCACCTTCCTTGGTTAAATCGCCTAAACATTCGTTAGTATCATTATCATAAATAACCGTGCCCAGCGGAACATTCACAATCAGATCGTCTCCGCTGTGTCCTGTGCATTCACTGCCTTGCCCGGGCTTGCCGTGTTCAGCACGAAATAAACGGCTATAACGAAAATCAATCAACGTGTTTAATTGACTATTCACTTGTAAAAAGACAGAGCCGCCATCACCGCCATCGCCGCCATTGGGGCCGCCACGGGGAATAAATTTTTCACGCCGAAAACTCAAACATCCATTACCGCCGTTACCAGCGTGTACCTGAATAATGGCTTCGTCGATGAATTTCATATTATAACTCGCTTAAAAAAGAAAAAGCCCCCGAAGGGGCTAAAAAATAAATTCAAAGATGATTATGCCGCTTGCTGCGTATCTGCAGCTTCAACACAAACATGCATACGCTGCTTTTTCCCTTTCATGACAAAACGAACTTGTCCAGGAACTAAAGCAAATAAAGTGTGATCACGTCCGCAGCCAACATTGAGGCCAGGATGATACTGCGTGCCGCGTTGACGGATTAAGATGTTTCCAGCTTTAACCCATTCGCCGCCAAAACGCTTCACACCCAAGCGTTTAGAGTGAGAATCGCGCCCATTTCGGGTACTACCGCCGGCTTTTTTATGTGCCATTTGTCTTGCTCCTTTTAAATTACGCTGATTTAATCGAGGTGATTTTTACAGCAGTATAGGATTGACGATGTCCTATCTTTTTGCGCGAATGTTTACGTCTTCGCATTTTAATAATGTGGATCTTTTCACCACGGCCTTGTTCAAGGACTTCTGCACTCACTGTACTGCCTTTGATATAAGGTTTTCCAATCGTGAGTTTATCGCCGTCACCAATTAACAGGACAGCATCAAAATCAACAGTTGCACCGATTTCATTATTCAGTTTTTCGATATGAAGAACTTGACCTTCACTGACTTTATATTGCTTTCCGCCCGTTGCGATCACCGCATACATAGGTTTCACTCCTTAGTTCTCATTAAAAGCCCGCTGTTTGGGCTATTCAAGGGTCGCCATTCTACGAAGCTTTAGGGAATAAAGCAAGGAAAAATCAGCTACTCCTAAGTTTTGAGCTGGTCTTGACAGGGAGACTGCTTAAACCTAGCATGGCCTCCCAATCCAGATGAGCAGATACTAGGGAGCGGCATGTTAAGTACTTCTTCATCACTGGCAGCGATCCGCTCGCTGGTAAGCCGCGATCTGGCCGATACCAATGATTTTATCCTGACACAACTTGCAACAAATGTTCCTTTTATCAAAGAGTTAGGTGAACATATTTTAAAAAGCGGCGGCAAACGGCTGCGCCCTTTATTAGTGCTGCTTAGTGCTAAACTCTTTCAATATGAAGGTTTCCAGCATACTGCTTTGGCTGCAGTGATTGAATTTATTCATACCGCCACCTTGCTTCACGATGACGTGGTAGATGGTTCTTTGCTGCGGCGAGGTCAAAAAACGGCCAACGCTTTGTGGGGAAATGAAGCCAGCATCTTGGTAGGTGATTTTTTATACTCGCGTTCTTTTCAAATTATTGTAAAAACAGGTCATTTACAAGCGATGGATATCCTGGCTTCTGCGACGAACCGCCTGGCAGAAGGTGAAGTGATGCAGTTATTGAATGTGAGCAAAACAGCGATCAGTGAAGCTAATTACTATGAAATCATTGAGCGCAAAACAGCGATGTTATTTTCAGCTGCAGCACAAATGGGAGCTCTCTTGTGTCAACGTTCAGAATCAGAACAAAATGCCTTAGCCAGTTTTGGCAAACATCTGGGGATGGCATTTCAAATCATTGATGATTTACTGGATTATAATAGCGGCGCGAGGGAGATGGGCAAAAACCCAGGCGATGATTTGGCAAAAGGGAAAGTGACTTTACCCTTGCTGTATGCTTTGCGAAGCGGTGATGCCAAGCAGCGTTTATGTATTGAGAAAAGTATTGTTACTCCTCACCAAGATCATTTTGCACAAGTTGTCGAAATTGTGCGGCTTACAGGGGCGCTTGATTATACGCGCGATTGTGCCAAAGCGCAGGCAGACAAAGCCATTGCAGCGTTAGCAGAAGTGCCCGATAATGATTACCGCGATGGGTTAATCGATTTAGCTCATTTTGCAGTTTCCCGAGATTTTTAGTCAGCAATATTATTAGCGATCAGGACGGGGTGTAGCTCAGTTTGGTAGAGCACTGCCTTCGGGAGGCAGGGGTCGCAAGTTCGAATCTTGTCACCCCGACCACTTCACTATTGAAGTAATTTACAAATTAGGATTTGTTTGCACTGGCACCAGCTTTTACAAAAGCTAAAATAAGCGTGGGAATAATGCCTTTTAATGCTGTTCTTTCAGGCTGAAACAGTGTTGCCACAAAAAAAGGATGATCAGCTAATTCAAAAGATCTGGCATTATCTTGATTGTCTCGTCCTGTAATAATAAAATTATTTGATACAAAACGCGATTCGAATTCTGTATTAAAACCAAATCCACAATGGTAGTTTTCTGAGGTGCTTTTCATTCCATAGGCTAATGCATGTTTTTTTATAATTAACTTCAAAGCAATTGGAATCGCTTCATGCGCTGTAATATGACCATTATAATCGCCGATTAAACCAATTTTCATTAAAAACGCCTATATAAACTGCTTTCAATCAAATAGATAATAAACTGCTTCAGCATTATACCCATCAGGATCAATAATAAAAGCCGCATAATAATGTGGATGATATTCTTTCCTCTACCCTGGCTTACCATTATCTTTTCCACCCGCCATGAGCCCAGCCTCATGAAACAAATGCACTTGTTTTTTACTTTCAGCTAAAAAAGCTACATGTAATTTTGAGGTTAGCTGCTCCCCTTCATGAATCCAAAAGCTTGGAATAGGCGTGTCTTTTTTTCCAAATCCCGCAAACCCACTTTCCTCTGTCAGTAACATAATACCCAAAGGGTTTAATAAAGTTAGATAAAAAGCTTTGCTTTTTTCATAATGGCTAACTACCAATCCGACATGATCGATAACGCTCATAACCTATCCTTTAAAAAGAAAATGGGCTGTGTAATAAACACCCAACCAAATCATTGCTATTACCTTGTTATATGAAAGCTATCAATTGAAGAGATGAGCGTAAGAAAGTGGCGCGCCTGGCAGGATTCGAACCTGCTACCCTCGGCTTAGAAGGCCGATGCTCTATCCGAATGAGCTACAGGCGCAGTGAATCAACCTTATTTTATGCAAACGGTCAATGATTGACCTCTTAATAGCACCCATGTTCCTGCGCAGAGAGCATGGCTTTCGCCTTTGCGTGCATAAATTTCGTAAGGAAGCGATTATAAGCGTATGAAAAGCTGATGGCAATATCGCTATTATATTACTACTGATGATCAGCATAGCAGTTGCCCGAAAAGCTGGCGGTTGCGCGATCGGCCAAGTACACAGACCTTTTAAACAACTCATGTTCGTAGGTCGTACTTAATCACGAACTTAGCTTGTGGTTAACGCCGCAGTTACCCGAAAAAAAACAAAAATGTCTCTTTGTGTACTACCAGTATTAGCTCTAAACAGATGTGTCATACACCCTGGGGCATCAAGTCAAACTGATTGCTTCGCAGTTTGTAAAATTGGTCGTCATGGGAGACAAGAATGATGGCAATGATGCAAGAGCCATCTGTCAAGCCCGACTCTGTAAAGATAGTGGATAATCAAGCCCCTTATTATTTGCAACGCATTTGATGCTGCTTTCTCAATTCGAATCTTGTTAATGGTATGTTGTTTTTGTTGCATCGACAAAGATTTTATGTATATAATTTTGTGATGCGATTATAAGAACCTTTATCTAACACATAATAACATAAATGCTGTCTGCTTTACCCCACTGTTAAGATAACTACAACGGATGAAACTAAACATACAAGGAGTATGAAAACATGGTCTATGAAGCTTGCATTTTACATAATGGGGAATCGTTACTATCCCGTAATGGTAATGACTCAACGCAATTATTATCTTGGCTGCTAACGCAACTGGAAAATCATGCCTGTTGCAATACATCTGGCGTGATTAAGAATTTAAGCAATCAACACGAACCACCGCGTATGTATACTGCTCATAATGCACACTTCGATTAACTTTAATTTAAAAGATAAACAAAAGCTATGTGTAATAATGAGTTGTCATTTACTACATTAAGGGCAGCTGATGCATATAACTTCTTTATTTCTTCGAAGCCATAGAAAAAAAGATTTTCTGGCAATAAAATTTTTTTAAATGAGCCGCCTGGTATCTGGGCTTTTAGAATTGGACTCAACCGATGGGATTATCCGGTTTAAGGATTTTTACGGTGAAAACTCAAGATTTTGGAACCCTCGATGTTGCCTTCTCTGAATACCGCACACTCGATAGGGGGGATTCGCCCACCGCCTGGATTGAAGTGCTAAGAAATTATAGAGAGAATAGAGAAAATGGAACAAATCAGGATTCACCAAAAATTCCCTTTCCAACCAGAGGGTTAGAAAATTCACGTTCTTGGCAAGAATTTAACGACACATTTACGTGGAAAGAAGATTATGGAAGAGGTTACCTCGAGAAATTCAAAGGATCAGAAGGACAAAATGCAGAACGTTATTGGTTCTCCATCAAACATCAAACATAGAGAAGGTGGCTGCGTCGTGAGAGGATTTTCTCAAGAACCTAATTTTGAGGAAGGATTTCCTGATCAAGATGAATGGTATTGGATTCACTACCAATTCACTGATACGCACTCTCCTGCTATTCGTCAGTGGATGGAAGAAAAAGACTGCAATTATCTAAGACGTATCCAACATGAAAATCCTGTTTTATTCCAAATGGAATTCACAGAGTTGAAAGCTAAAAATCCCGCCCATCCTGCTATTAATCAACTTGCCTTGGAGACAAAGCCAGAAGATCAACACTTAGTCGAAGAAGTCACCTCGCTAGCAATGCCAGCAAGCTCTACATCGCTGGCTACTTCGTCTTCTCCTTTTCCCGAATTAGCTCCGGCAGCAACGCATTCACTGCAAGGCAACGGCTATGTCTTCGGTACCTCATACACTCTATTTGCAGCAGCGGAGATAGAGATAATACCCGAAGCATTCCCTACATCCAGCGTTGCGTCATCCTCTGCTTCGGATTCAGATCACGTCAGGTGTTGTTGCGTGTTGAGTTAAAAGCTGAATCAGTGTGACCTTCAACCCTATCACGAATACCCTCTTTCGGATCGATATCAAAATAAAACAGAGTCCCCTCTGAATGGTTTTCGGATCAGCAATGGTCCATTGATTTTTTTACACTGAATTGCATTTTTGTTATAAAAATGACCAAAACGGCTTCTTTTCTTCGTAAGTTTCCTCCTTTAGGAGAGGCTGGGCTTAGAGCCTATCATCCCAATAACGGCGATGAAATAATCGTAACTATTTATAAAAGACGGGATGTTAGCAATCCTATTAAAATTGCACAACAAACCCAGCAGAAAACACTATCATCGACCAACTAAGCTGAAGGCCTACCCGTTCATCCAGCATGATATTATCAAATACTTGAGGGAATGGTAATACAGGAGTGTGTTCAGCAATATTGGTCATACGTTCATCGTAGCCGCTGATTAATCCTAAACGATAACCGATTTGGTTATCTATATTCTCTGAGAGATGTTGTATCGCCCACAAACGTTCAACCCCAAGAACAAAAGCACGATCATCAAACGAATTCTGCAGTGTTCCTGCAAAATAGCCATTGTAACTGCCCCCGACCAAGTTGTTATTCCAACGATCATCTCGCCTGGATTTACTTAAATGATAGGTAGCCATACCAAGATATAAGGCGCTCGGGGTTGGTTTGCCCCACAGTTTTGTCCACAGGTTTTCATTCGACTGATCTGTTTGTGTATCTGCTAATGCTATGCTTGCAAAAAACCCTATGCCCATTGCCATTATCATTAGGCAACTTATTATGTTTCGCATTTTCATTGCATTTATTAAAATAAAATTCAACATTAAAGCAATATACAATATTTTTATAATATTGTATATTCTTTTCTCTGAGTAAAATCTTTCATAATTACACAGCCTACCTACTAATCTACTGTATTATTTTAATTGATACTGATTGTCGACATCCGCAGTTGCCTGAAAAGTTAGTCAATGTCCACTTGCTATGCAAACAGGCCTTTTTGACAATTTTTTTTGGATCGTTCTTATTGCAAAGCTAGGCATTGAAGCATTAACTATAAACAAGAATGGATACATCAAGATTTTATAACCAAATCCGTAGTAACTCACTAGCTTTCTTTATTGCGGTGCAGCAGAATGAAAAGAGGTTGTTTTCACATCTACCCCTTCGCCGGTCTTTGCTACTTTCGAGGAACTACTATCGATCTCATCCAGCGGGGAAGATGCTGGTTTCTTTTTACTTTCTGTAGAGGGCGGCGGTAAAAAGGAGACATGACTAGCAGAGGCACTTGAAAGACTTATGCTTGCAGAAGAGGCGCTTATAGAACTTGAAGAACTTTCAGAGTCAGAAGGATCCGCTATTAGCAGTTGAGGGAAAACAGAAACGGCTATGTCTGGGTATTGTGTCAGCAATGCTTGTTTCTGCTCTGCTGAAGCGTTTGGTAGCATGATACTTAGCACTGCCATCAATCGCTTATTTTCTTCGCTTAATTCCTTATTCGCTTCGCTTAGCTCTTTGGTCTCTTTACTTAATTCTTTAGTCAGCCCTTCGCGTTCTTCAGCAAATTTTCTATGAGTTTTTTCAATATATTCTTTAATTGCCCTTTCTTTATACCCTTCTTCTTTTTTTTCAGTAGAAACGATGTCTAGGAGAAGAGGTTTCAACCCATCGAAAATTTGTTTCCACTTATCACTAGGTATTGTATCTTGGGTATCTAGAGCAATACAAAAATCCCAAACCTTTCGCGCTACTTTCTTATTTTTTTCTGTTTCTGCTTCATTTTTTTTAGCAGCATATCTGATCTGTCTATAGATCTGATCAATATAGTAAGCATTTTGACCTCTAGTTTTTGCTGGATCTACAATATACTGTATTCTCATTGGTTCTTTCCTTTCTTCATCACTACTAGAACTAGCTGGGCTACCTACCCCTACTAGTTCATTATCAATCTTTGTCTCATTCTTAACAGCGTCTATTCTAACTGCAAGATCTGCTGCAAGAGCTTCTAAGAAATATTTCTGTAGAACCGACAAGGGCTTCATTTTAGCCATTACTTGTTTTTTTAGAAATCGTTGCACAGACTTTACTAAGGCTTGATTATCAGCAATTCTACCTTCAACCATAGTGGTTTGTGGTGCTTTTTGATCGTTTCCAAACAAAAATTTTTCAAGCCCTTCAACATTTTGATTATAATAATCGCAATATATTTTGAAAGCCTCTTCATTTATTTGTAAAAACCATCTCAAATAAAAAAGGCTTTTAGCAAACTGCTGTTTTAAAAATGATGTACAAATACATTGAACTTTTATTTTTAGTTAAAATGGGCTTGTACCAAACGGAGACGATTGGTTAATTTTTGATCGGTTTTGTGTTGGTCGGGGTAGAGGGATTCGAACCCCCGACATCCTGCTCCCAAAGCAGGCGCGCTACCAAACTGCGCTATACCCCGAAAATAAATCTCTTTCTTAAATAAGGCTGCTCTATAAGACCGGCATCATACTGAGATCAGCCCGCCAGCGCAAGCCAATACCCCGACTAGACAGCTCTTACGTTTAAAACACCGTGAATTTGAGACAATCGCTTGAGAATCGCCTCTGGAACAGGGGCATTCACATCCAGCATGGTATACGCTATTTTGTCACGCGACTTATTCAGTAACTCTATTAAATTTAATCCCGCTTCCCCCAAGACGCTTGAGATTTGACCTACCATATTGGGAATATTTTCATTGGCAATACATAAGCGATAAGTATTTTCAGTACGCGGCAAAACGACTGTAGGAAAATTCACAGAATTGGTAATATTGCCGTTTTCCAAAAAGTCACGCACTTGGGTTGCAATCATTTGCGCACAATTCTCTTCTGCTTCAGCAGTCGATGCGCCTAAATGCGGTAAAGCAATCACACGAGGGTGCGATCTCAACGGATCAGCAGGAAAATCACAAACATAAGCATATAAATGATCTTCATTCAACGCAGCAAATAAAGCGTTTTCATCTACGATTTCAGCCCGTGAAAAATTAAGCAGCACCGCTGTCTTTTGCAAAGTCTTTAATTGTTTGCTACTCATCAAATTCCGGGTTTGTTCTGTTAACGGTACATGCACGGTCACAAAATCGGACTGTCTTAAAAGTTCATCCAGATTATTGGCTTGACCTACAGAAGATGATAATTCCCACGCACGCTGCACGGTAATAGCCGGATCATATCCTACCACTTTCATCCCTAAAGCAATCGCAGCATTAGCAACTTTCACACCGATAGCCCCTAAACCAATCACGCCTAAGGTTTTTCCCGGCAATTCAAATCCCACAAACTGCTTTTTGCCCTTCTCTACTTGTTCATTTAAGGCATGATTATCACCCGTTAAGGATTTGGCATAAGACCAAGCTTGGCAAAGATTGCGGCAAGCTATTAACATTCCTGCTAATACTAATTCTTTAACGGCATTGGCATTCGCCCCTGGTGTGTTTAACACAGGGATCCCTTTATGTGTTAATTGATCAACCGGAATGTTATTGGTCCCTGCCCCGGCTCGTCCCACTACAGAGACTGAAGAAGAAATTGTCATTTCGTGCATTTTTGCTGATCTGACGAGAATGGCATGAGGGGCATCCGCTTTATCGCTGATTTGATAGCGATTTTTATCAAAAATACTCAAGCCCGAAGAGGAAATGGGATTTAAAGTTAGAATTTTAAACATGTGTGTATTATCCTTGTAAAATTATTTTATGCCTGTTCTTTCTCAAACGACTTCATAAAGGTAACCAAGGCATCTACGCCCTCTTCAGGCATAGCGTTATAAATACTTGCCCGCATGCCGCCTACTGAACGATGCCCTTTCAAATTACTTAAACCCAGCGCTTCTGCCTGTTTTAAAAATAAAGCATCTAATTTCGGATCGGCTAATTGAAAGGGTATGTTCATCCAGGAACGATAATGAGGATCAACCCTATTACGGTACAAGTGACTCTCATCAATGGCTTTATATAATTTTGCCGCTTTTCTCTTGTTTTTAGCTTCCATTGCTGTCAAACCGCCCGTTGTCTCAATCCACTCCAACACCAGCCCCACCAAATACCATGCAAAAGTAGGCGGTGTGTTGTACATTGAATCTTGTGCTATCTGATCGCGATAACGAAATAATCCAGGCGTTGCCGGTAAAGGTTCTTTCACAAAGTCATCGCGGATAATGACAATGGTAATTCCAGAAGGTCCCAGATTTTTTTGCGCGCCCGCATAGATCAACGCAAACCGGCTGACATCAATAGGCCGAGATAAAATAGTTGATGACATATCAGCCACCACCGGCACATCGCCAAAATCCGGCATCGTTAAAAACTCAAGCCCGCCGATGGTTTCATTGGGCGTGTAATGCACATACGCTGCATCCGGATCAAGAGACCAGGTACTTTGAGAAGGAATTGTCATAAATTGGCTGTCTTCACAACTCATCGCGACATTGACATTGCAATAACGTCTTGCTTCTTCAATGGCCTTGCCAGACCACATGCCTGTGTGAAGATAATCCGTTGTGGTTTTAGTGCCTAAACAATTTAGCGGTATCATTGAAAATTGTGCTGTCGCACCGCCATGTAAAAATAAAATATGATAGTTATCCGGCACTGATAACACCTTTCGTAAATTATCACGCGCTTTTTCGGCAATCGCAATATAACATTCACTGCGATGACTCATCTCCATGACAGACATGCCTGTCCCTTGAAAATCCAGCAATTCTTTCTGGGCTTGCTGCAATACTGATTCGGGCAATATGGCGGGCCCAGGTGAAAAATTATAAACGCGTTTCATGAAGTTCATTCCTGTTATGTTAAACCTGGGTACTTTCCCAGCTGAGCGTTATTCTAGCGATAAGGCCGGTTGAAGTACAGACGCTGTCTTTGGTATACTCTTCACATTGCCTCAATATTCAAAGGCGGCTCTTCTATGATCCGTGACAGCAACCTCAAGATTAAACCCTTTCTCAAATGGGCAGGCGGCAAATTTCGTCTGCTGGAGCGTATTCTCCCCCTCTTGCCGCCGGGTAAATGCCTCATCGAACCTTACGTTGGATCGGGTGCTGTTTTTCTCAATAGTCACTACAACCGCTATATATTAAACGATGTCAATCCTGATTTGATCAACTTATATACTATTGTACAAAGCCGTCCTGCTCATTATATCGCGCAAGCCAAATCTTTTTTTCATAGCAAATACAATACAGAAAAACAGTATTATGCGCTGAGGGAGCGCTTTAATCAGAGCCAAGATCCCGAAGAACGCTCAGCTTTGTTCCTCTATTTAAATCGTCACGGTTATAACGGCCTGTGCCGCTATAATAAAAAAGGATTATTTAATGTCCCCTTTGGACGCTATCAAAAACCGTATTTTCCTGCAGAAGAAATTATGGCTTTTGCAGAAAAAGCCAAGCGTGTGCGCTTTGTTTGCCAGGATTTTCAAGAAGTCATGAAAAAAGCCACCGTGGGTTCTGTGATCTATTGTGATCCGCCTTACGTACCTTTATCCCATACCGCTTACTTTACGCAATATTGCCAAACAGATTTTGGAACCCGGGAGCAAACCCGTTTGGCGGATCTGGCCAAACACTTAAGAACACGCGGTATTACTACCATTATATCCAATCATGACACGCAATTTACGCGAGAACTCTATCGAGAAGCTTCGATAAGTCATTTTGAACATAGCCGTGTCATCAGCTGCAACGCCAACAAACGGCAAAAGGCACGAGAATTAATAGCAAGATTTGCAGGCTAAAATCCCCCCGTCTTGCTACGCAAGCCGCCCCCTTTTTCAAAGGGGGTACAAAATTATGAGGGTTTATCCACTATTTGATAGAATAACTCATCTTCCTTAACCAAACCTAATTCATTGCGTGCCCGTTCTTCTATCGCTGCATGACCTTGCTTTAAATCCTGTACTTCAGCTTCCAATGCTGCATTTTGATCATGCAATCCGGCATTTTCATCCTGCAAGCTCGCTACCTGTTTTTTAAGTTTGATAAGATCGGGGATCCCCCCCGCCTTAAACCACAATTGGTATTGCAGCAAAATAAAGAGAATAACCGCTGCACCGACTAAGGCTTTCATATCGCTTCCTATTGTGTTACTGCTTGTACCGCTCCAAAAGCTTCCAAGGCTGGATAGCGGGCAGATGGTCCCAATGCTTCCTGGATACGCAGCAGTTGATTATATTTGGCTGTTCGATCAGAACGGCACAATGAACCTGTTTTAATCTGTCCAGCACCGCTGGCAACCGCTAAATCAGCAATCGTACTATCACATGTCTCTCCAGAACGATGAGAAATTATCACATTATAGTGAGATTTTCTGGCAAGATTAATGGCATCGATTGTCTCGGTTAACGTTCCAATTTGATTGAGTTTAATTAAAATCGCATTTGCGACATTATCCTGGATCCCCTTTTGCAGAATAGCGGTATTCGTTACGAAGAGATCATCACCCACCAATTGTACTGATTTCCCCAATCGTTTGGTCAAATTCATCCAGCCTGACCAATCTCCTTCCGCCAATCCGTCTTCAATGCTGATAATGGGATATTGACGCACCCAATCAGCCAGATAATCTATCATTTGATCTGCACTAAGATGCTTGTCTTCCCCAGCCAAATGATAAAGTTTGTCTTTGTAAAATTCAGAACTGGCGACATCCAGCCCCAAATAAATATCGCGCCCTGCTTGATAACCCGCTTTAGTAATCGCTGTTAAGATCACCTCAATCGCCGCTTGATTAGAGGCTAAATCAGGCGCAAAACCGCCTTCATCACCGACAGCCGTATTTAACCCTTTTTGCTTTAAAACAGATTTCAAAGCATGAAAGATTTCGACACCTGCACGCAAGCTTTCAGGAAAAGAACTGATCCCGGCAGGAATGATCATAAACTCTTGCATATCAATATTATTATCAGCATGCGCTCCCCCATTGATGATATTCATCATAGGGACAGGCAGGCAATAATTCGCCTCTGGCATTAACGCCTGTAAATAAGCATATAAAGGCTTTTGTTGGCTGTGCGCTTGTGCTTTAGCAAACGCTAAAGAAACAGCGAGAATGGCATTAGCGCCTAATTTTTCTTTATTCTCTGTGCCATCCAATGCAATTAACAGGTGATCAAAATCGCGCTGCGTCTCATAGTGCGAAGAACAGGCTTTTTTCTCGATAATAGTATGAATATTGGCAACAGCTTGTTGAACCCCTTTGCCCCCATACCGTTGCTTGTCATTGTCTCGTAATTCCAAGGCTTCACGGCTGCCGGTAGAAGCACCTGAAGGCGCACAAGCACGGCCTAAAGCACCGTCTGTTAAAATAACATCCGCTTCAACCGTAGGATTGCCGCGAGAATCTAAAATTTCGCGGGCAATAATTTTTTTGATATTGAGCATTATGAGTAAATCCCCCTGCGGCTACGCGGCTTCCCCCTTTTTCAAAGGGGGAGAAAATAAGTTTATAATGTATTTTTAAAACCCTGTTTCTTTATAGTTTCGTCTAACATTTTGAGGGTGGTTAACAAAGCTTTTATTTGATCCAATGGCCACATATTCGGTCCATCGCTCGGCGCTTTATCCGGGTTAGGATGCGTTTCCATAAAAATTCCGCTGATCCCAACCGCTATGGCAGCCCGTGCCAACACAGGCACAAATTCACGCTGTCCGCCGGTTTTACCCGATATTGCGCCTGGCATTTGTACAGAATGCGTTGCATCAAAAACCACAGGACAATCGCAATTTCGCATGATAGCAAGTGATCGCATATCCGATACTAAATTCCCATAACCAAAAGAGGCACCCCGTTCACACACCATGATCTGATCATTACCCACGGAGCGTGCTTTTTCCACGATATGCTGCATATCCCAGGGTGCCAGAAACTGTCCTTTTTTAATATTGACCGGCAAGCCTTGTTTAGCGACACGATGAATAAAATTGGTTTGACGGCATAAGAAAGCAGGTGTTTGTAATACATCCACTACCGTAGAAACTTCTTCAAGCGGTGTGTCTTCATGCACATCCGTTAAAACAGGCACTTTGATCTGCTGCTTTACTTTTTCTAAAATCTGCAAGCCTTTTTCAAGGCCTATACCCCGAAAACTGTGATTTGATGTACGATTGGCTTTATCAAAAGAAGATTTGTAAATAAAAGGAATATCCAATTTATCGGTTATTTCTTTTAATTGGCCGGCAGTGTCTAAGGCCAAGGCTTCATTTTCAATCACACAAGGCCCGGCAATTAAAAAAAAGGGTTTGTTTAAACCGACTTCATAACCACATAATTGCATTATCTTAACCCCTATTCATTATTTACTCAGGATATGAGATCAGGCGTCTCATTTACGGCTTTTTTTTTATCTCTATTAGCATAATCCAGCGCTGCTTTTACAAAGCTCTTAAATAGACAGTGACCGTCGCGTGGAGTAGATGTAAACTCCGGGTGAAATTGACAGCCGATATACCACGGGTGATTAGGCACTTCGATCATTTCCACTAAGTGGCCTTCTTCAGAATAAGCGCTGACACAAAGACCCGCTTTCTGAAGCTCACCCAGCAATTGATCATTAACTTCATAACGATGCCGGTGACGTTCACATATGGCTTCACTATCATAAACAGATCGGGCAAGAGTACCGGCAACCAAATTTGAGGGCTGTGCTCCTAAACGCATCGAACCGCCTTTGTGCGATTTCTTACTACGGGTTTGTACATGCCCTGTGTTGGCATCGACCCATTCAGTGACTAAAGCAACTACAGGATAAGGAGTATCCTGATCAAACTCAGTGCTGTTGGCCTTATTCATACCGGCTTTGTGGCGTGCAAATTCAATGACTGCAATTTGTAAGCCTAAACAAATTCCCAGATAAGGCACATTATTTTCACGCGCATATTGCGCCGCCATGATCATGCCTTCAATACCCCGCTCACCAAAACCGCCGGGAACTAAAATAGCATCGTGCGGTTGTGAGGTAATTGCTGTAATACCGCGGCGCTCTACTTCTTCCGCATCGAGATAAACGATATGCACTTTGGTTTGCGTATGAATACCGGCATGAATTAATGCTTCTGATAATGATTTATAAGCATCCGTTAAATTGGTGTATTTACCTATCATTAAAATAGTGACTGCCTGTTTAGGATGACGATAAGCTTCAATTACCTGCTGCCAATCCGATAAAGAGGCCGGCGCCAGATCCATCCCTAATTTTTCCAGGACAATGGAATCCAGCTCTTGGGCCTGTAATTTGCCAGGGATCGTATAAATACAATCAACGTCTTCTAATGAAATCACAGCCCGTTCTGCCACGTTGGTAAACAACGCGATTTTAGCCCGTTCAGGCTGCGGCAGAGGATTTTCTGATCGGCAAATCAATATATCTGGCTGAATACCAATTTGCTGCAATTCTTTAACAGAATGCTGCGTGGGTTTGGTTTTGGTTTCCCCTGCAGTACGTAAATGAGGCACGAGTGTTAAATGTATAAACAATGTACGGGCAGCGCCCAATTCCATTCTCAATTGACGAATGGCTTCCAAAAATGGAAGGGATTCAATGTCCCCTACCGTACCGCCGATTTCCACTAAAGCAATATCAGCGCCGGTGGAACCTTCAAAGATACAGTGTTTGATTTCATCGGTGATATGGGGAATTACTTGTACAGTGCCGCCCAAATAATCCCCGCGGCGTTCTTTGTGGATCACATTGGCGTAAATACGCCCGGTCGTAAAGTTGCTGCTTTTACTGATAGCCGCCCGGGTGAAGCGCTCATAATGGCCAAGGTCTAGATCAGTTTCTGCACCATCTTCAGTAACATAGACTTCCCCATGTTGAAAGGGGCTCATGGTACCGGGGTCAACATTGATATAAGGATCTAATTTAATCAGGCTTAATTTTAAACCGCGGGCTTCGAGGATAGCCCCCAGAGAAGCGGTTGCAATCCCTTTACCGAGAGAGGAGACAACGCCGCCAGTCACAAAGATAAAGCGGGTACGGCTTGACACGCCTGTTGGCTTGAATTTGTCCAAATCACAGGACTTAAGTGCTGGAGTTGTCAAGAAAAGGTCCCCTTTAATAAATTATCCCCAACCCTTTTTCTTAAGGCTGCTTATTTTTTATTGTAATAGGGAGGAGGAATTTTCTCAATGGGCACTTAGTCTGTTTTCGAACCCTCGCTCAAAATAACCTCTTCAGATAAACAACTTGTTTGTTGAGCACCCTCCGGACTTTCGAGCTTTGGTGTTAAATCAACTGAGGTAAACAGCGCCGGGCTACTATGGCTATTGCACAAAGAGGCTATCGGTACCGTTGTCTCAACTGCCTATTGTGGCGCTGCACTTGCAGGCATCAAACGAGAATTTTGTTTTCTCTAAAATGGACAAAAATTATACGGATTTTGGCTATTTTGTAAACATTTGCAGTGGTTGTCTATAACTGTTTGATTAATATGGTTTTTATCTGCTGATTTAATCTGTAGACTCTAAAAGCCAGGCTTTTTCGCAACAATCCACTCTCCCACTCATGCTTCAGCACTATTGTTGTATAAATCATTTAAAATAACCGATCACGATAATAACCTCTTGTCTTTAAAGAGAAAGAAAAAACTCATCAATACTATTTTGCCAGCCTTTAACACCCAGAGAAGAGTTGCTATTTATGGATAAATTTTGTACAATACGTTCACTTTATTAAGTTCCCACTATTTATATTCAAAAATTTAAGAAGGTTACAGTATGTTAGGCAACAATGTTCATCATCAAACCTCCAAAATACGCGACACTAATAATGCTATTTCGAGTACTATAATAGCTTCTTTGACAACGGCAATCCGAAAAGGGATCCATAATTTAGAAGGTTATCCTTTTGCCTATATCCAGCAGCCTGCTTTTTATATTGCGATAAAATGTCATTTATCTAATACAGAAGATATTGAAAATTTCGATAAGTTTTTGGAGATTTTCCCCTATCTGTGTCAGAAACACCAAATCCCTTCTTTAGGGGAAAATGTATACTTTAAAAAAACGGTTCCTGCCAATGCCCCTGAGCTGATTAAATACGAATTTTTAATTTCCCCTCAAGATCTGGAAAACTTATTGTTAAATGAAAATAGTTACTATCGAGGATATCGTAATCGTAACGGAGCAGGCACCCTTATTCATCTCATTGACCCCACTTATGCAGCACTCAAAGAAGATGTTATTTGTCTATTTCCAGTCTATCCATTAAGTGATAATACGTTCATGTTACGTAATGCTGGCTGCAATCTTAGTGAAACCATTTCAACTCAATTGGCCTATTATATTCAGCGCTATATACAGCAAGAGCAAGCAGGAATTTCTACAATCAACCAATGCTATGGTCATCACTCTGCAAGACTAACAGAGGATTACGTTCAATTACAAGATGAAGAATTATTTGGCTACTCGCTTCAGATATTAAGAAATAATGAAAAACGATTTCGTCAATCGGAAGAAGGCTTTACTGAAATAATAATAAGCCCGAATCATTTAGGGTATGTTGTCCCGATGGATGACAAGTCTCAGAGGATATATCTTACCTTAAGTGCCGTTCCTCCTGACGAGTTGAAGAACCTGCATTCCCTAGAAATGCCTGTTATCGAATATTTATCTTGCCTAAGAACAATCATTTCAACTGAAATAAGCAACATACTAGAAAATGCTCAAAAAACGGGTAATTTTGAGGAATTAGATGTAGCTAATCGATTCCTTCGCGCGCAGGCTAATATCGAGTCATTAATAAATAATATTATAATAGCGCAACAAATTGCAGCTTCCCAGAAAGAAATAGATTTACTAATGGCAAGTTTAGCGCTCATCCAATCTGCATCCGATAGTAACATCAGCAGCGAAGAAACTGCTAGTTTTGCAGCGCTTTCACGACAATTAGGCTCTCCCCTGCATCAGATCCCCTTCTTGCCTGATACAGATACAAGCCAGTTCAGTGAAAACCAACAAATAAATGAAAGCACTATCACCCCGTAGCCAAAAGGCGTGCTCTGCTACGCTGTAAAGTTAATTTACTGACGCGGCCAGTGTCGCCTTAAATAACTTTACAGTGTACTACTGAAATATTAAAGGTCGGCCGCCATAAAATTGATAAGCCAACATTTTAGTTTTTTATTGTCGGCCTTTAATGCAGGTGTTTTAGTAAAATAACGGCATTTTAGAGCAGGATGAAATACTGCAACTGCTGTTTCCTTCCACTGCAGGATTAGGAGAGACGCCCTCTCCCATGGGGGTATTTTCCATTCCTGACAAAGATTTTTCAGTGTCTGTGAATGGGCTCTTTCTTTGGGATGGAAGCGAAGATGACCGTTATACGTTTTCATTTCTAATTTAGCATCTTCAGGAAGCAATAAATCATAGTCACTATCCTTGACAATCTCAGCCGATAAAGTGCCAAGGCCATTAGGTAATAATAGCGATGTGCGCAAATCCCACGTCATTTTCCAATCTGGATCTAACGATTTTGGCAGAACCTTTATCGCATATAAGTGATTTTGATAACGGCGCAATTGCCTGCCTGAGGCATCATTTGAAAAATAAAATACCGGATTTGCCTTTTCATCAGCAAAACAAACCTCTGCTAAAATACACTCTAATTGAGCAGCAGAAGGAGTTGGGAAATTGATACTATGAAACCATGTACGGAGCAAGTTGGCTTGCCTTGCTTGCGAGAAACCTTTCAACACATCCAAAGATAAGTGATAAAAACCATTGCCGCTGGCCGCAGCCAAATCTATCTCGCCTAAGACGTGATTTAAATCACTGCTGTTAGCACAATGCGATGCGGCACGGGCAATAGTTTTGGTTACAGACGGCCAGTGATTTTCTAATACGGGAATAATATGATGACGAATAAAATTTCGATCAAACTCAGGGTCGGCATTCGTATCATCGTCAATCCACGTTAATTGATGTTGTTTTGCATAATCCACGATCTCCTTTCTAGAGCAAAACAATAAAGGCCGCGCAAGATAACCTTCTGAAAAAGCTGCCATCACAGGCATGGCTGCTAACCCTTTCACGCCAGCCCCGCGGCATAATTGCAATAAAAAAGTTTCCGCTTGATCATCCTGATGATGCGCTGTGAGCAAGCAATGATTTTTTGTTGTGATATGTTTTTCAAGAGCGGCATAACGCGCCTCTCTAGCAGCGGCTTCGGGGCTTTGGCCCGCCGCAGGTTTCGCATTGACGGTTTCAACCCTGCATTCCAAGCCCCAGGTCTTACAAAGTGTTTTACAATGATCTTCCCAGGCTTTTGCATTTTTATTTAATTGATGATTAACGTGCACCATCGTAATAGGCAATGTCGTTGTTTGCTGTAATAAATGAAGCAGAACGCAGGAATCAACGCCGCCGCTAAAAGCAACGATCCAGTGTTTAATATCGATGTTTTTATGTTGGCATGTGGTTAATAAAGTTTCATACCACTGGGTATTGTTCAACATTATTTTATGTTTTTCGCATCTAACGAGTTTTAACTATACTGCTGCGCAGCGCCCTTTTCCCACGCCGAAGGGCGCGACCCTCTCCCGCTTGCGTGGAAGAGTGGGATATAAAACAAAGGATATATTCAAAGGATCTTTCCGAGGGGTGGCACGGTGAATGGGGAGGGCTCCCGAAGCGAAGCTTCGGGACACTCCATCACCGTGACAGGACCCCGAGGAACTTCTGCATTCCACTTTACCTGAACACACATCGGAATCAACTTAACGCCCCAATGCCATTAATCTTTCATAGCGGCGTTCTAACAACTGATCGATACTCATTGCTTCCAGGTTAACCAGCTCTTTCACCAATACCGCTTTCAGTCTCTCCCCCATGACTTTTGGATCACGGTGGGCGCCGCCTACTGGTTCTTCAATGATGTTATCAATCAAACCAAACTGTTTTAATTTATCAGCCGTAATACACATGGCTTCGGCAGCAACGGATGCTTTGTCTGCACTTTTCCATAAAATCGATGCACAGCCTTCCGGGGAAATCACGGAATAATAACTGTATTGCAGCATTAAAACAGCATCGCCTACTCCAATTCCCAAGGCGCCGCCTGAACACCCTTCGCCGATTACCGTGCAAATAATAGGAACTCGAAGATCGGCCATCTCAAATAAATTACGTGCAATGGCCTCACTTTGATTGCGTTCTTCTGCGCCGATCCCCGGATAAGCACCCGGTGTATCAATAAAGGTTAAAATAGGCAGCTTAAAGCGTTCCGCCAACTTGGCTAATCGTAATGCCTTTCGATAACCTTCGGGATGCGGCATTCCAAAATTGCGGCGTACTTTTTCCTTGGTAGTACGTCCTTTTTGCTGGCCGATGATCATCACCGGTTTGCCGTCCAAACGGGCAATACCGCCCACAATGGCTAAATCATCTTTATAATGTCTGTCACCATGTAATTCATCAAATTCAGTAAATAACAGGTGGATATAATCATTGGTATAAGGCCGCAAAGGATGACGTGCCATCTGCGTCACTTGCCATGGCGTTAATGAAGAGAAGATCGATTTTGTCAGCGACTGGCTTTTGCCTTTTAAGCGCATGACCTCTTCATTGATATTGATCTTGCCGTCTTTACCTACTCGCTGTAATTCTTCAATCTTTGCTTCCAATTCGGCAATCGGCTGCTCAAAATCCAAAAAGTTCAAATTCATTCGGCTTTCTCCACAGTTCCAAGCATATTATACCTCATTCTACTCTCCGCTTGAACCTCTTCATAACAAACAACAACCCGGTCTTTCCCCAAAAGCTCGCGCAATTCGGACAATAAAGTGTCTTCAAGACGCACGCGCCATTGTTCTCCTAACATAAAGGCAGCCCTCGCCCCTTCGCGCTGATAATAAACCTGGATGGGGCATTTGCCCCCGCAAAAGGGTTTTAGACTCAGTTGTAATTGTTCAATGATATCCTTAGCATCCTGTTGCTGCAGATCCAATTTTAAATATCGGGCATAACGCTCCCGAGCTTCGGTGATGGTATAAATACTGCGGGCACTCATTTTGTAGCCGCCACTATATTCATCGATACTCACTTCGCCTTCTACGATCACGAGATTATCTTTTATAATAAGCGGCCTCACTGAATGATATAAATCTGAAAATACTGCAATTTCCATCCTGGCTGTTTGATCATCTATTGTGATAAAAGCCATCCTGTCACCTCGTTTGGTTTGAAGTGTCCTAACGGCCGCGATCATACCTGCAATTAAAATCGGTTTATCCCGTGCAGGACGAAGGTTGGCAATCGAGGTAGTCACGAAATAAGATAATTCTGTTTCATAGGCTTTTAAAGGGTGCCCGCTAAAATACAATCCCAACGTTTCTTTTTCACCTTGCAAACGTAACACATCGGATAAAAGCGGTGCCTCAATGTAATGCACGGCAAGAGGCGTCGGGCTTTCTTCTTCCAACAGCGAAAAGAGATCGAGCTGCCCTGCTTCTTTGGCCATCGCTGCTTGTTCTATCGAGTGAATAGCCCGTTCAAGGGTTGCCGCTAAACTCGCACGGTGTATTTTCAAGCTGTCCATCGCTCCTGATCGGATCAAAGATTCAAGTGCCCGGCGATTGACAGCGCTTAAATCAATTCGGCTGCAAAAATCAAACAAATCTGAGAAAGGACCTCCCTGTTGGCGGGCTCTCACAATGGTTTCTACGCCGCTTTCACCTACCCCTTTGATAGCTCCTAGTCCATAAACAATTTCACCCCGGATATTGACGGTAAAATAGTACTCGCTGTGATTAATGTCAGGTGCAATGATGGGAATGCCTAATTGTTTACATTCATCGATGAGTCGAACGACTTTATCGGTGTGATCCATATCAGATGATAATACCGCTGCCATAAATTCGCTGGGATAATGGGCTTTTAACCAGGCTGTTTGATAAGATAATAATGCATAGGCAGCAGAGTGTGATCTATTAAAACCATAGCCTGCAAACTTTTCCATTAAATCAAAAATATGCGAAGCAATGGTCGCATTAACACCTCGTTTACTAGCCCCTGCTAAAAAGACAGCCCGTTGTTTTGCCATTTCTTCGGGTTTTTTCTTGCCCATGGCACGGCGAAGCAAATCAGCAGCGCCTAACGTATAGCCTGCCAGCACTTGTGCAATTTGCATCACTTGTTCTTGATAGACAATAACCCCATAGGTGGTATTTAGAATAGGTTCGAGATCAGGATGCAGATACGCCACAATAGCACGTCCATGCTTTCGGTCAATAAAATCATCCACCATTCCCGATTGCAAGGGTCCCGGTCTAAAAATCGCACCCAAGCTGATAATATCTTCAAATTGATCTGGCACAAAACGTTTGATCAAATCTTTCATACCGCGTGATTCAAATTGAAACACAGCTGTTGTTTGACAAGATTGTAATAATTTAAAAGTCGCTGCATCATCCAAAGGGATTGCATTAATATCAATTAAGGGTTTTCCTTGTTGTTTTAACGTTTCATTGACCGCTTTGACAGCCCAATCGATAATAGTCAGGGTGCGCAAACCTAAGAAGTCGAATTTCACCAACCCTACCGCTTCCACATCGTCTTTATCAAATTGTGTAATGAGGCTGCTGCCATCTGATTCACAATAAAGCGGGGTAAAATCGGTTAATTTTGAAGGCGCTATGACCACGCCGCCGGCGTGTTTGCCGGCATTTCGTACAATACCTTCCAATTTCAGAGCTAAATCGATAAGCGTCTGTACATCTTCTTCCGTTTGGTAGCGAGATCGAAACACTTCATCTTGCGCCAGCGCTTTTTCTAACGTTATGCCCAATTCAAAGGGGATTAATTTCGCAATTTTGTCAACATAGCCGTATGGCAAGCCTAATACACGTCCAACATCGCGTACTACGGCTTTTGCAGCCATCGTGCCGTAAGTAATAATTTGAGAAACACTCTCACGACCATAGCGTTTAGCCACATAATCGATCACTTTATCGCGGCCTTCCATGCAAAAGTCGATATCGAAATCCGGCATAGATACCCGTTCCGGATTCAAAAAACGCTCGAAGAGCAAGGCGTAGTGGATAGGATCTAAATCCGTGATCCCCAATGCATAAGCCACTAATGAACCCGCTCCTGATCCACGCCCTGGCCCTACCGGAACGCCATTGTCTTTTGCCCATTGAACAAAATCCGCTACAATTAAAAAATAACCGGCAAAACCCATGCGATTAATAACTTCTAATTCACGGTGCAATCGCGTCACATAAGTTTCTTTTACTTCTGGATTGTTTAAGTTAAGCATTCGCTTAAAACGTTTTTCCAAACCAAGTTCTGCTTGTTGAAGAAAATAAGTTTTCAGATCACTGCCAGGGGGTATAGGAAAATTGGGCAAATAGCTTTCCCCTAAAGACAAAGTTACGTTGCAGCGTTTGGCAATTTCAACAGAATTAATCAATGCTTCAGGAATATCGGCAAATAAAGCAACCATTTCCGCTTCTGAACGCAGATATTGTGCCGCCGTATAGGAGCGTGGCCGCTTCGGATCATTTAATACTAACCCTTCATAAATACAAACTCGCGCTTCATGAGCATCAAAATCTGAGGCCGTTAAAAAACGCACATCATTTGTCGCAACAACTGGCACTTGTGCTGCTCTCGCTAATTGCAGCGCTTGATGAATGTAAGTATTTTCTTCCGGTTTATCGGTTCGCACGAGTTCTATATAAAAACGATGGGGAAATAACGTTTTCCAAGTACCTAGCATTTCACCCGCTTCGGGGACACTGGCATTTAACAATAAAGCGCCTAAATCGCTTCGAATACCTGCCAATGCAATTAATCCTTCACACGTTTTTGGATTAAGCCATTCGGGATCAATGCAGGGCCTGCCATTACCCTGCCCTTCCTGATACGCACGAGATAACAAAGCTATCAAATTCAAATAGCCGCTATTGTTTTGACATAAGAGCGTCATCGCAGTGAAGCGTTTGGCATTTCCCTTGGCACATATAAAAATATCGGCACCAATGATGGGTTTAATGCCTGCGGCTCTGGCTTCCTGGTAAAACTTTACGGTAGCAAAAAGATTACTCTGATCGGTTATCGCAACAGCGACCATATTTTGGTCGGAAACAGTGTTGACCAAAGGTTCCAAGCGAATAATACCATCTGACAATGAATATTCAGAGTGAAGATGCAAATGAACAAAACGTGGCTCTGGCATAGGTTGTTGTTTTTCAAGTGAATGGGTTTAAAAATTCAAGTAACTTGCTTATTATAACCCTGTTTTCAAGCCTGCGTCAGTCTTGCCAAACGAAAACTGCGTCGATGAATTGGACTTGGGCCTAAATTGGCCAATGCTGCATAATGGGCTTTAGTGGGGTAACCTTTGTGAATCGCAAAACCATAACCTGGATATTGATGCTCATATTCTTGCAATAAGCGATCACGGGTCACTTTTGCCAGGATAGACGCCGCACTGATAGCCGGGATTTTAGCATCGCCTCCTATAATTGCTTCGCAAGAACAGGATAAATCAGGCGTTCGATTGCCGTCAATTAAAACATGATCGGGCTTAAGAGATAACCCTTCCACAGCCCGCCGCATCGCCAATAAGCTTGCCCATAAAATATTAAGCTTATCGATCTCAGCTACATCTGCACTGGCAATAGAATAAGCGAGGGCTGATTGAGTAATAATGGAATATAAACGCTCGCGCAGGCGCGGTGACACTTTTTTAGAATCGTTTAATCCCGGGATCACCAAATCCCCCGGTAAAATGACAGCCGCCGCCACTACAGGCCCTGCTAAAGGGCCGCGCCCTGCTTCATCAACACCCGCAATTAAGTTCATAGTCAATCTCTGTAAATATTCCTGCTCATCTGAGGGGAAATTACCTCCAGTATAGCTTTGGCTGCACTTTCACTGGCATTGCAGCGTAAACGCTGATTCAGCATCGAAAAAGTGTGTTTCGTTTCTTCTATTAAATGAGGATTATCCAGATAATTTCTTAGCGCTTCGACTAAATTATCAACCGTTGCCGTATAGTGAATATATTCTGGCACAATCTTTTTCCCTGCAATTAAATTGGGTAATGAAACCCAATCGACTTTAATCAGGCATTTTACAATATAAGCGCTAAGGGCGGCAGTACGATAAGCAACTATCATAGGCCGTTTTAATAACATCGCTTCTAAAGTGGCTGTCCCTGAAGCGACTAAAACCACATCGGCTGCTGTCATCGCAAGGTCTGCTTTCCCTTCCAGAAGAATAAAAGGGATCTCGGGAGCTGTCTTTTGCCAAAATTCATAAAATTGTTGATACCTTGCTTCATTCACCATCGGTACTACAAATCGTAAATCTGGATAGTGTTGAAGAGAACATTTTGCTGTTTTAATAAAGAGTTCAGAAAGATAATGTAATTCTCTTTCACGGCTGCCGGGCAAAATAGCCATCACTCGCCCTTCAGGCGGTAAATGGAGCAGCTCTCTTGCTTTTATCTTGTCAGTCTCTGCAGGGATTTGATCGGCTAAGGGATGTCCCACAAATTTAACAGGAATATCGTGCTTTTCATAAATGGCATTTTCAAAAGGCAGCAGGGTTAGCATCAAATCAACTGATTTTGCAATAGTGTGAATACGCCATGCACGCCATGCCCACACAGAAGGACTGGTATAATGCACCGTTTTGATGCCTTTTTTACGAAGTTTTTTTTCTAATCGCAAATTAAAATCAGGCGCATCGATCCCCACAAACAGATCGGGCTTTATTTTACTAAAGTGACGATACAACTTAAAACGGATCCATAAAATGCGGGGAATATGTTTTAAGACTTCAAAAATTCCCATGACACTTAAACTTTCCATGGGAAATAAAGTGCGAGCGCCAAGCGCTTGCATTTTAGGACCAGCGATTCCTTCAATAAGAAGATCAGGATAATATTTCTTTAATGCTGCAATCAGTCCTGCGCCTAATGTATCTCCCGAAGCTTCAGCAACTACCATTGCAATACGAAGATTTTTTTGTGAACTCTCGGGCAACACTAGCGTGTAATTCCGCGTTCTGAATGAAGAAGCCCATCAATCATGGGTTGTATAACAGAAAATTCTTTTGCCAAAGGCATCAATTGTGCAATCGCATCTTCTACTATTAAACCATGAAGGAAAATAATTTTATACGCTTTTTTGATAGCATTGATTTCCAGCTCAGAAAATCCGCGGCGTTTTAATCCTACCAGATTTAAGCCATCAACACGCGCATCGGTGCCGCCAATTACCGTATAAGGTAATACATCTTTGGCGACCAAGGCCCCGCGGGTTAAAAAACTGTGTTGCCCCAGATGGCAGAATTGACGAACCGCCACCATGGCGCCGCAAATCACATAGTCTTCAATAACGACGTGACCTCCAATCGCGGCACAATTGGTTAAAATAACATGATTACCCAGCACACAATCATGGGCCACATGTGAATTAGCCATCATCAAAATATGATTCCCCAGGGTGGTTACCCCTTTATCCTGCACTGTACCCCGATGCAACGTGGTGTTTTCACGAAATAGATTGTAATCGCCTATCACAAGCCGTGTATCCTCATCGGCGTATTTCAAGTCTTGCGGCGCTTCACCAATGCAGCTAAAAGGATAAAAGCGGTTATGATGGCCGATTTGAGTCCGGCCTGTGATCACAACATGAGAAGCTATTTCATTATCATCGCCTATCTCAACATTCGGGCCAATCACGCTAAAAGGGCCGACCTTTACATTCTTTCCTAATTTTGCTTTATTGTCGATAACTGCTGTCTTATGAATCACTGTTGATATCCTTCAGAAAGCTCATCAGAGTCGCTGTACAAACGATTTCGCCCTCTACCGTTGCTTTGGCGCTCACTTTACAAAACGATTTACGGAAATTAAGCAGTTGTACTTCAATGCGCAATTGATCACCCGGCACAACAGGTTGTCGAAAGCGTACTTCATCAGCACCGGCAAAAAAAATCACTTGTCCTGGTGCGTGCTTTGCTTTAGGTGAAGTATAAGCAATCAACGCTGAAGCTTGTGCCATGGCTTCCAAAATCAAAACGCCTGGCATGACGGGATATTCAGGGAAATGACCATTAAAAAAGGGTTCATTATAAGTGACGTTCTTGATAGCCACGATAGATTCTGATTCTTTTAGTTCAAGCACTCTATCGAGCAATAAAAAAGGCTGTCTGTGCGGCAGCATTTTCTGGATCCATCGAATGTCCATCTCTTCAGGCTTATACATAGCGAATAACCTCTCTTGATTTTTGTTTTTACCTTACGGCGTTATCTTTTATCAGATTTATCATTTAGCTGTTTTTCAAGTTCATTCAAACGTTGGGCCATTTTATCCAGTTGTCGATAACGTACGGCATTGCGTTTGGCTTTGACAGCGGGATCAACATCCACTCCCGAAGAATATACGCCGGGTTTCGTGATAGAACTCGGCACGCCGGACATTCCCGTAATTGCCACATTATCCGTAATCTGTATATGTCCATTAATACATACGCCGCCGCCAATCAGACAATGCTCGCCGATAGTGGTACTGCCTGCAATACCCGTACAAGCCGCAATAGCAGTATGATCACCTATTTCCACATTGTGTGCCACCTGAATGAGATTATCTAATTTAACATCATTTCCAATCCGGGTATCACTCAAAGCGCCCCGATCAATGACAGTATTTGCCCCGATTTCAACATCATTACCGATAACAACCCCGCCCAATTGCGGCACCTTAAGCCATTGAGCGTTGTTTTTTGCCATTCCAAACCCATCGCTGCCTATGACAACACCGCTGTGTAATAAACAACGTTCCCCTATTTTGCTGCGCGGATACAAGGTTACATTCGCGCGTAAACAGGTATTAGCGCCAATGAGGCAATCATTCTCTACTACAGAACCTGCGCCGATCACGACATGCTCAGCAATCACCACATTGGCTCCAATAACACAATGAGCGCCAATAGAGGCAGTTTTGGCAACTGCTGCTGATAGGTCGACTACAGCGCTAGGATGAACGCCTGGTTTGGCAACAGATTGGGTGTCAAATAAAACAGCCGCTTTAGCATAGGCAACATAAGGATGAGTCACAATCAAAGCCGTTACCGGACAATTAGCAACTTCTTCAGCCGTAATAATCACGGCACCCGCCTTTGTCTTGGCAAGCTGAGATCGGTAACGCGGATTATCTAAAAAGCTCAGCTCTGTAGGCTTTGCACTTTGTAAGGGCGCCATGCCGCAGATGACGGCATGGCTATCCCCACTGACTGTGGCGCCGATATGGGAAGCGATTTTAGCAACGGTATATTCAACCATGATACTATTGCCTTAAAGTCAGCTAATATTATGCAGCTTTTTTCATCGCAGAAACAACGGCATTGGTAATATCAACATCATTTGTTGCATAAGCCGTGCTGCGTTTTTCCATCACCAGCGTATATCCGTCTTTTTTCGCTACTTGCTCTACTACATTTTTAATTTGATCCAGGAGTGATTGCATTGCTTCACTTTGGGCAGTCGTAATATCTTGTTGAAAAGCAGCGACATGGCCTTGAAAAGCAGATTTTTCAGAAATAATTTTATCTTCCAAAGCAGAACGGTCTTTATCGCTCATTACACTGCCGTTTTTATCCAGTTTAGCTTGATCACTTTGTAAAGTTTTTTGATCTTTCTTCAATGAATTTTCTCTTGAACCAAATTGTTTTTTGATCTTATCAGCCAATGTTTTGGTTTGTGGTGATTGAGTCAAGACAGCTTGCACATCGACAACAGCAATTTTTTGTGTCGTATTAACAGCAGCAAAAGCCACAGTTGTTAAAGAAAATAAGATGATTGCAGAGAGAATAGAGACTACTGTTTTCATAAAACCCCCTATAAGTTGGAAAGAGAAGAATACCGTTGCCTCAGGGGAATGTCTAGACAGAGGATAAGTCTGGTCAAAAAAAATGCTTATTTTCTCGCCCTCTTTTCAAAGGCGTTCTCATATAAATACAATAGATCCCGGACAATTCCTTCGGCTGCGCCTTGGAATTTCCGGGATGACGAAGTTCTAGAAAGCCGGTCATCCCGGAAACGCCGTAGGCGTTGTTCGGGATCCATGGGAGTTTCTATGACAGCACAACTTTTAGATGGCAAAACGGTTGCTCAGCAACTTAAAAACACGATCGCAGAATCGATCCAAAAACGTCAGGCGGCCAGGCTTTCCACGCCAACATTAGCAGTTGTATTAGTGGGAAACGATCCTGCTTCGCAGATTTATGTTAACGCTAAACGCCGTACCTGTGCTGACTTAAGCATTAAATCAGAAGCCTACGATTTATCAGAAAACACTCCAGAAGAAACACTCTTATCACTAATCGATAAACTCAATCTTGATCCGTCAATACACGGCATTTTGGTGCAATTACCCTTACCTGTTCATATTGAATCACGCCGTATTATCGAAGCAATACATCCTCATAAAGATGTCGATGGTTTTCATCCTTATAATTTGGGACGATTGGCACAACGTGCTCCAGCCTTAAGACCTTGCACGCCTTATGGAGTTATCACCTTGCTCAATCATTATCAATTGCCCATAAAAGGCAAGCACGCAGTGGTCGTAGGTGCATCGAATATCGTAGGGCGTCCCATGGCGTTAGAATTATTAATAGCAGGCGCTACTGTGACAGTGTGTCATCGGTTTACAGAAGATTTATCTAAATATGTCCATCAAGCTGATATTCTTATCAGTGCTGTTGGCAAACCGCATCTGATTAAAGCAGAGTGGCTTCAAAACAATGCCGTCGTAGTAGATGTGGGGATAAACCGCCTATCTGATGGAACCCTAGCCGGAGATATTGAGTTTGAAGCTGCAAAAGCAAAGGCAAGTTGGATCACACCCGTTCCCGGCGGCGTTGGCCCGATGACTGTGGCAATGTTGATGCAAAATACTGTAGAGGCTGCGATGCAGCAGGATGTATAGGCTATTGGCGGCGCCAGGTGGTTTTGCCATCTTTATCTTCGAGAATAACGCCGCCGTCTGATAATTGTGTTCGAATAGCATCGGCTCTGCTCCACTCTTTTGCATCCCTTGCCAGATGACGTTCCTGAATTAAATGCTCGATTTCATCAGATGATAACCCTTTTACTTCTCCTTGCAGAAAGGCTGCCGGATCTTGTTCCAGCAAGCCCAACAAGGCTCCAAGCCGCTTTAATTCACTTGCTAGGGTTTCTGCTTGGGCTGTCTTCCCTTCTGATTTAGCCTGATTAATTTCACGCGCTAACTCAAATAATACCGCCAGCGCTTCCGGCGTATTAAAATCATCATCCATTTTATCGGTAAAACGAGACTCATAATCACCAGCGGGTTTGCTCGATAATCTTATATTCAAATCTCGTAAAGCCAGATACAAGCGGCTTAAGGCTGCTTTAGCATTATTCAACGTTTCGGTGGAATAATTGATGGGGCTGCGATAATGGCTCGACAATAAAAAGTAACGGACAACTTCAGCAGGATAAACTGTCAACACATCCCTGATCGTAAAGAAATTCCCTAACGATTTTGACATCTTCTCTTCATTGACATTGACAAATCCTACATGCATCCAGGTATTGACAAAGGGTTTACCTGTGGCAGCTTCCGTTTGGGCAATTTCATTTTCATGGTGTGGGAATTGCAAATCAAAACCGCCGCCGTGAATATCAATATGCTCTCCCAATTCAGCCGTTGACATAGCGGAACATTCGATATGCCAGCCGGGACGTCCTTCACCCCATGGCGATAACCAGGCCGGCTCATCAGGCTTTGCCTGTTTCCACAGCACAAAATCTAATGGCGAGCGTTTTTCTTCGTTGACGTCTACACGAGCGCCTGCTTGTAAATCTTCCAGATGCTTATGCGATAACTTTCCATACTCTTTGAAAGTTTGGACTGCATAATTAACATCCCCAGTAGAACTAAGATAAGCATGGCCTTTTTCGATTAAGGTAGTGATCATTTGGATCATTGAGCTTATCCAATCGGTTGCCCGTGGCGCAGAAGTTGGCGGCAATACCTTAAGCTTCTTTTCATCTTCTTGCAGCGCATCAATAAATCGTTTCGTCAATTCAAAGACGGTTTGATGCTGTTCTTTAGCCCGTGCAATGATCTTGTCATCAATATCAGTAATATTGCGAACATACGTCACTTCATAACCTTTGAATCGTAGATATCGCAGAATCACATCAAAAGCAACCATCACGCGCGCATGGCCAATATGGCAATAATCATAGACGGTCATACCGCAAACATACATCTTAATCTTGCCTTTTTCCAAAGGTTCAAAAGGTCTTTTTTGTTTAGTTAAAGTATCGTAAATGACGATCATTGCCGACTATAATCCTTTGCTGCTTGAAAGCGTGATACAGCCCTGTCTTTACCAATCAAGGTTAACAGTGGCGCCAATTCAGGGCCGTGCAAGTGCCCTGTTAAAGCAACCCGTAAAGGTTGAAACAGCGCTTTACCTTTAACATCGCAAGCTTGTTTTAACACTTCGGTGATAGCCGTATAATCCGTTCCCTGCTGATTAACCGCCCTGATCGCTTCTTCAAAAAATTGTGAGGATGTTTCCCGCAGCACTGCCTGGCCAGGTTCATCAAAGGTCAATGCTTCATTATAAATACACTCTGTCCAGCCCAAAGCATCCTTTGGAAACAGAACATTCGATCGGATAGATTGAACAAAAACAGTTTGATCAGAAGCAGGCACTTGTTGCTTAACGCCAGATGGTAACCATTCCCAAAAATCGTTGGCAGATAATTGCATTAAGGCTTCTTTTTGCCAAAATTGCAATTGGCTTAATTCAAAACGTGCCGGTGAAGAACTTAAATGCGACAGATCAAAAGCCTCTGCCAACTGCGTTAAATCCATCAATGCATTACTTTCATAGTAATGTCCCAGGCGCGCAATATAATTAACAATAGCAATCGGTAAATATCCTTCTTCGCGCAACTGTACAATACTGCGGCTGCCATTGCGCTTTGATAAAGGCAATTTATCATCGCCTAAAATTAAAGAAATATGTCCATACTGCGGAGAGCGCAGCCCCAGGGCTTCTAAAATCAATAATTGACGCGGTGTATTGGTTAAATGATCTTCGCCTCGCAACGCATGAGTCACCCCCATCAACGCATCATCTATCGCATTGCTGTACATAAAGGGCGAAGTACCGTCTGCACGGCGAATAATAAAATCACCGATATCATCGCTTGAGAAATGTTGTTTGCCTTTCACCAAATCGATAAATTCAATGACATGCTTATCGGGGATCCGAAAACGCAAGTTCTCAGGTATCTGTTGCAGGCGCTTTTCTGCAATAACGGCTTCACTTAAGTGTTGGCAAGTACCGGCATAACGCGGCGGCTTGCCCGCTGCGCGCTGCAGCTTTCGAGCTAAAGCCAATTGTTCTTCACTGCAAAAACAGGGGTAAGCCCTGCCTGTTTCAATCAATTGATCATAGTATTGATCATAAACAGATTGACGTTCAGATTGCCAATAAGGACCATTACTCCCTTCGGGAGAACATCCTGCTCCTTCTGTCCAGGGAATGCCTAACCAACGCAGATCGGCAATTAAACTATCAGTATATTCGCTATAAGAGCGGCTGCGATCAGTGTCTTCAATCCGCAATAACATCTGCCCTTGCCCCGCATGCAAGGCAAATAAAGCATTAAATAAGGCTGTACGCACATTACCCACATGGACATACCCCGTAGGGCTGGGACAAAAACGCGTTTTAATAGAATTTCGCATACCGGATTCTCTGGGTTTTACTAAGGATTCCCGTTATCATACCGGAGGCGCCCCCTGAATGTAGAGAGGCTGCCAAAAATGACTAAAAATAAACCAGCCATGAGGAGAATGGAATGATTGTTTTAAAAACGAATTTGGGTGATATTGTCTTGGCCCTTGATGCTGAAAAAGCCCCTGTGACGGTTGCCAATTTCCTTGATTATGTCAATGATGGTTTTTATGATAATACGATTTTTCATCGTGTGATTAATGGCTTTATGGTTCAAGGTGGCGGCTTTACACCCGAGATGCAGCAAAAGCCCAGCAAAGAAGCGATTGAAAACGAAGCCGCGAATGGGTTAAAAAACGTGAAAGGCACTATTGCAATGGCACGCACCAGCAATCCTCACTCTGCCTCTTCTCAATTTTTTATTAATGTTGCCGATAACCATTTTCTGGATTTTAAAGAAGCTTCTATCGAAGGATGGGGTTATTGTGTTTTTGGCAAAGTCATTAAGGGCATGGAGATCCTGGATAAAATAAAAGTGGTTAAAACGACTCACCGTGCAGGTCATCAAGATGTACCTCTTGAGAATGTGATCATCGAAAAAGCAGTCTTGGTAGAAGATTAAAACGTGATCATACGAACGGCGATTATTTCCGATTTGCATCTTGATTCAAACCATGAAGAAACCTATCTTTTGTTTGTGCATCTGTTAAAGCAAATTCAGGGCAATACAGAACGTTTATATATTGCAGGCGATTTGTTTGAAAAATGGATTGGTGATGATGATAATTCCCCGTTTTGTTTAGACGTTGTCCAACAATTAAAAAACCTTTCTGATTCCGGTGTTAGTCTTTTTATCATGCATGGTAATCGAGATTTCTTGCTGGGCAAAGGCTTTATCGAATCAACTCAAAGTCAATTATTGAGTGATCCGGCAGTAATTGACCTTTATGGCGAAAAGGTTCTGCTTTCTCATGGTGATTTACTCTGTACTGATGATCGAAACTATCAGATATTAAGACGAACTGTACGAAAATCCTGGCTGCAAAAAATATTTTTAGCGCTCCCTTTAAGCTTAAGGAGCGCTATTGGACACCGTATGCGAAAACAAAGCCAATATGCTCAACTAAACAAATCGCTTAGCGTCATGGATGCCAATCCGAAAGCGATACAAAAGATGATGAGTCGTTATGAAGCCGATCTCCTTATTCATGGACATACTCATAGACCTAATCTACAGATTTTTCTGTCTTCCGGGCAATATCATAGGCGTATTGTATTGAGCGACTGGGGTAGTCAGGGAAATGTTTTATTTTGTTATCCTGATCGGCGCAAAGAACTCCGTTTTTTTAGCAAAAAAGACTCATTGGGATAAATACTGCCGCAGCTTATCGACAGCATGTGAATGGATTTGACAAACTCGAGATTCACTCACTTTTAACAAATGCGCGATATCTTTTAAATTTAATTCTTCGTAATAATAAAGTGATAAAACTTCCTGTTCACGGTCACTGAGTTGTTGAAATGAACGTGCCAGAATTTTTCGATAGTCATCAGATTCAATCTCGATCAAGGGATTAGTAAGAAAGCTGTCTTTTTGATCCTTTTCTTTAATGAGCAAACCATGATCGATATCATCATAATCCAACATATAATTATTAGTAGCATCGCAGAGAATATGATGGTATTCCGTTATCGTCATACCCAATTTTTTGGCAATGTCCCGATCTTTAGGAGCGTGTCCAATTTGATTACTCAATTTGGTAGTTACTGATGAAATATCACGCAAACGGCGATAGATAGATCGAGGCAGCCAATCATTTTTTCTTATTTCATCCAGGATCGCTCCCCTTATACGGATTGCCGCATAGGTTTTAAAGCTTGCTCCTTTGGTTTTATCAAAATGATGGATTGCTTCGATTAATCCGATAATGCCGACTTGTATCAGATCATCGTTTAAACCAGATGTGGGCAGGCTTTTAGTAACCTGATGCGTTATCCATTTGACTAGCGGCAAATAAGATTCAATGATATGTAGATCGGGTGGTCGTTTTTTCATGACACCCCCTTAGCGTGTTATATGGAGATTCCATTTTCCCGCATTTGAGAAAGTTTATACCGTAATGTTCTTTCGCTTATTCCAAGCTGTTCTGCAATCAATTTTCGATTTCCCCGATGTTTGTCAAAAGCCTTTAGAATAAAATCGAATTCATGCTTTTTCAGATCATCACCCAATTCTACTTCTCGATAAAAAATCTTTTGAGTAGGGGGGATAGTCGAAATATCATTAGGATTGATATAAAGATCCGTCGCATTTATTTTATTGCCTTTATGTAAAATCAAAGCCCTTTGAATGACATTATCCAATTCTCTTGCATTACCTGGCCAATGATGCTTTAGCAAGAGACCTTGAGCTTCTTCGGTTAATGCAGGAACTGCTTTCTTTTCCTTTACGCAATGCCCCTTAATCAGATACTCTGCCAAAGGGATAATATCGTCTTGCCGCTCTCGCAGCGGTTTCCAATGTAAGGGGAATACATTGATGCGATAAAACAGATCTTCTCTAAACTTGTTTTCGCTGACGGCTTTCGATAGATCTTTATTAGAAGTTGCCAACACCCGAACATTCAAATCGATTGGTTTTTTACCCCCAATCCGTTCTACTTCTTTTTCTTGTAAAACACGCAGAAGCTTCGCTTGAAGATTAAGATCCATTTCAGATATTTCGTCTAATAATAACGTCCCATTTTGGGCCTGTTCAAACTTGCCCGGACAAGATTGGTATGCTCCTGTAAAAGACCCTTTTTCATAGCCAAACAAGGTCGCTTCTAACATATTCTCAGGAATAGCAGCACAATTAATAGCAATAAAAACGGCTTCTCTTCTGTCTGAACAATCGTGAATAAAACGCGCCAGAATTTCTTTACCTGTCCCGCTTTCACCGCTAATCAATACAGTTGCCTCGCTTTGTGCTACCCGTTTTGCCATCTCCAATAAATCTTGACTGTTTTTATCCATTGCCACGGGATGGTGGAAATGAATTTTATGGGTGGTATCATGTTGTATTATAGGTCTACCATCGTCTGACATGATGATCTCCGCTGAATCGTCACTATCTACTTAAGCTGCAAAAGCCAGGCCAGGGATTTTTTATCGATAAATCAGAAGGATAGCGAAAGGACCAGAGGAAATTTTGTCAAACTACTGTCTTAATGCCATTTATTCTACATTACGAACCTGGCTTTGCTGCAAGCCATATTTTCGCATTTTCTCAACGAGGGTAGTTCGGCGCATTTTGAGAAATTGAGCAGCTTGGGCAACAACACCATTACTATATTGCAATGCCCGGCGTATATAGGCTATTTCTATTGCTTGAATATAAAGCTTTAAATCGATCCCTTCGCTTGAAAATTCAGACAGATGCTGTTCAACAGAAGGGATGATATGAGGGTGTGGGGATAAATCGGGTAAGCTCGCTGCCATTAAAGGGGTTCTAAACTTTTCTGGCAAATGAGCCAATTCAATATGTTTTGCAGGATACAAGATAGAAAGCCGCTCAACAAGATTGGCTAATTCACGTACATTGCCAGGCCAGGGATACTGAGCCAAACAGTCAATCACTTCTGAAGAAAAAGAGATTTTCTCTCTGCCTTCTGCATTTAAACGTATAATCAATTCGTTAATCAATAATAAGAGATCTTGGGATCGCTCACGGAGTGCGGGCATTTCAATAGGAAATACATTCAAGCGATAATAGAGATCTTCTCGAAAAACCCCATCTTCAATCAATTCTTCCAAATTACGATGAGTGGCTGCAATGATTCTGACATCAACCGGGATCGTTTTTGTGCCGCCTACCCGTTCAAAACAGCGCTCTTGCAAAACCCTCAATAACTTTACCTGCATACTAAGCGGCATATCTCCAATTTCATCTAAAAATAAAGTGCCGCCTTCTGCTAATTCAAAACGCCCTTTTCTGACACCTATTGCTCCCGTAAAAGCCCCCTTCTCATGCCCAAACAATTCACTTTCCAAGAGATCAGGCGGAATAGCACCGCAATTGACGGGGATAAAAGCTTTTTCACGACGCTGGGATTGATAATGTAAATTACGTGCAACGACTTCTTTACCCGTACCTGATTCGCCTAAAATCAATACCGTGACATCTTGATTATAAACTTGCTGCATGAGTTGTTTAACTTTTGAAATGGCTTTGCTGTTGCCCACCAAACTTCGAAAAAGCGATGTATGACGATGCCCCTGCTTATCTTCTGAAAGGGTGTCTTCCTGATAGATCTGGCACTGATGCAACGTATCAATAACATCGGTATGTTTTAAGGGTAAATATAATGTGGTAATAGCTTGCCTTTGCAGTAAAAACAATTCTTCCTTGGGGTGGACAGCTTCATCTGCTAATAAGACGAGCGGCAGCTGAGGCCAGCGTCCCGAAACAGCTGTCATTAAATCTCGTGTTTTTTCCAAGTTGAAATCAGCAGTAATAAAGACTGATAATAAATTTTCGGGCAATTTAGCGGCGTTTTGCCAATGAGCAGCATCAGTAGTAACACAACGTTCTCCAAGAAACTGAAAGATTCCTAACAAATGTTGGCTGCGTTTGGAATCATCATCGATCACAAGAATTTGATATTGCTGGCTATTCATCTTTGACAACCTTTGCTTTATACTCTTCGCGCTTTGAGTATGTTTAAACGCCATGTCATAGTATTGACACTGCCGTCTTAAAGTAATAGACGTTGCCCATCAAAATTGCCAACAAAATCAATGCATATAAATTGATCAATTCGATTTATCTTATTGATGTACAGATTAAAACCTGGCTTTAAACAGAATAAAAAACTGATCGCGAAGTACATAATTTGATCTATACTATTTTTTTTGAGATTTTTCTGAGAGAAAGCTAAGCCGCTGCCTGTCTTCTGGGGTAAAGGCTTCCATGAGCGCCGGGAATTGAAGCAGGCGATTTACCGGTAATCGGTGGCATACACCGGTTTTAAGATCTTGAACCTTTACTACCCCGTGGTGAGGACGTCCAATCAGTTTGTACTGCTGCATAAATTCAGCATTAAGAGAAGAAGAACCCGACATAAAAGATTTCCTTTCAAAAATGCCTGGTCTTAAATAATCTTATCAAGATTGCCGCAATGCGGCAAGAACAGGTATTTTTTCCTGCATCCCTCTATATAACTGTTTATTTTATAAAGCAAAATAAATTGGTCTAAGAATTGCTACCTCCTGTATAAAGATTAAAATTAAGAAGGGTTAGAGCAATGTTATTAAATGGAAAGACCGCTTTAGTCATACACGGCACAAACAACATGGGGCAAGCCATTGCTCTGCACTTGCAAGCTGCCGGTGCCAGTGTATTTGTTTCTAGCAGCGATAGAACTTATTGCGAACATGATTTATCTTTTCCCCATTTATATATGGATTTTACCAATAGCAATATAGTCAAAAAACGCGCTAAAGAAATAGAAAATTTAAAAATCGATATCCTGGTTGTGCAAACAGAGACATTTTTGGTTAACTCCAAGACCAATCGAAAAAAAGAAGTATTAGACAATTTTCAAGCATTCAATAACATGATTATTAAGAAAATGACGGAACGAGCCTGGGGCAGAATTATTTTAATTAACAATGAAACCGATATTGAATTATTACTAAAAAACAAACCGGCATTTCACAAAACATCTTGGGGCGAATTCGATTTCCTGCAAAAATTGGCTCCCCAGGTCGTTTCAGAAGGAATTTTGATCAATGCAATTGCAAGCCATTTACTAGCGACTGATGATCTCAAAGAAAAAGTAACCATTGAACAATCTGAAAAGATTTTGCGTAAAACCGTTATGGGACGCTTTGCGTTGCCAGAGGATATCGCCCGATGCGTTACCTTCCTTGCCAGCCCTCAAAATTCCTTTTTGTGCGGGGAAGAATTGACATTGGACGGCGGCTACGGTAGCCAGTGATTAAATCCTATTGAGGCGGGGTTTTGGCAATAACAGGTTTCACCAAAAAATGATATGCAGTCCACGCAAGCAGCGCACAGCCTGTGTAGATCATTCCCAAAGGGTATTGGCTGTGAGCAGAGGTATGAGAGGCAATGCCTGACATTAAAGCGCCTCCCCCTAATTGTAAACCGCTGTAAACAGAGCCTGCGTAACCTGCAATATGCCCAAAAGGGGTCAGGGCACCGGCAAAAGAATTCGGCCAAACGAAAGTTGAGCCTAATGCAAATAAAAAGGCAGAAATCAAAATGCCTGTCGTTGTTATACCCCAATCAGCTTGCGATAATAACAGCAAGAATCCCCCCAACAAACTAATTCCCCAGCCTATCTGGATCAGTTTCCTGCCTCCATAATGCTTAACTAGGCGTGCATTGGTAATGCCCCCTATACTCATGGCAGAAGCCGCAACTACTAAATTAAGCCAGCCAAAAGCGACGGGGGTTATGTGCAGCTCACGGATCAATAAAACAGGACCCACGGTATACCAGGAAAAAATGCCGCCAAATGTTAGGAGTACAGCAATAACATATCCCATAAAAAGGCGGCTTGTGAGTAATTCTTTAAAAGCACTGGCGATAAAAGCTATTTTCAAGCGCTGGCGGTGATGATGGCGGCTGGTTTCCCGATAATAAACGCCAATAACCCATAAAGAGATAGCAATGTATAAAAGCAAAAATATAAAAACCGATCGCCAACCGAAATATTGTTGTAGATATCCCCCCACCGTGGGAGACAAAGGGATGACAAAAATAAGGATTATCGTCAAATAAGAAGAATACTTTGCCAATTCATCGCCGGTAAACACATCGCGAAAAATGCTGCGCCACAAGCCCGCTCCTGCGCCAATACCGCAGCCTTGAATAAAACGCCCCCATAACAAGAGATGGATATTAGGGGCAAATACACATAAGAGCGTACCCGTGAATGCAATACTTAACCCTGCCATTAAAGGCCATTTTCGCCCCATCCCATCTGACAAAGGGCCGTAGATAAACAAGGAGAGCGTCATCCCTAACATATATAACGCCATACTGACTTGTACATGACGAATAGGGGTATCTAAAGCTATTGAGATAGCCAGAATAGAAGGCGCATAAATATCCGAGGCAATATTAGACAAACAGCCTACCAGCAAAATAAAAGAAATCATCACCGTTGCAGAATAGTCTTTTTTAGTTTTTGCCATGATGGTTTGTTATTTCCTTTTATATCGTTTCATTGCAAGATGCAAACTTTCAAGGCTTAACAGTGCTGCGCAGGCAGCTACAATCCACTTCGTACTAAAAACTCACATTTTCATCTGCGAACACTATTGGTGCAAGAATCTTGTAATGTCTGGATCTCTTTTGCATTTAATTCTCGATACTGCCCTTGCAGCAAATCACGCGGTAAGCGAATAGGCCCAAAAGCAGTTCGTAACAAGCGGCTGACTCTTAAACCCTGACTTTCAAACAAGCGGCGGACTTCACGATAGCGCCCTTCTCGTAAACAAACGCGATACCACTGGTTGATGCCGGCTGGATTTTGTTTTGAAGAATCCTGTTTCGTTATTTCAGAAAATGCTGCCATGCCGTCTTCCAAGATCACTCCTTGACGAAGCTTGGATAAGATCTCCTCTGTCATCTCTCCCATGACTCGTACCGCATATTCGCGCCGGATTTGTTGTGAAGGATGCATCAATTGATGGGCTAATTCACCGTCATTCGTAAATAATAATAAGCCCGAAGTGTTGAGATCTAAACGCCCTACCATTATCCATCGCGCATTGCCAATCGGTGGTAAGTGATTAAAAACAGTTTCTCTGTCTTTTTCATCCGAACGGGTACAAACTTCCCCAAGCGGCTTATTGTAACATAAGACCCGTGTTTTCAAAGCCGTTTTTGATTGGCTTAGAGGTTTGCCGTCAATTTCAATCTTGTCATCAGCACTGACCCTATCTCCCAATACAGCAACAGAACCATTTACTTTAATCCGCCCCGCGACAATCCACGTTTCAATCACGCGGCGAGAAGCCATACCTGAAGTGGCTAATACTTTTTGGATCCTGTCTGTTTTTAAACTCATATATACTCTTCGGGCTTTGAATGCAGCTCAGCAATCCGTTTCAGTCTCCATCACAGGAGCTTCCTCACTTCCCTCTGTTTGTTCAGACGAACCATTTCCCGACAATGCTTCTGCCAGAGCTTGTTCAAACTCAGCGCCTAATTCTGAGGCAATACTGTCTAAATCCCGCACAGCTTCTAACGTGGGCAAAGCTTCTAAAGCAGGTAAATTAAAATAATCCAAAAAGGCTTTAGTCGTAGCATATAAGCTGGGATGCCCCGGCACATCCCGATGTCCTACTACGCGGACCCAGCCCCGCTCCACAAGCGTCTTAATAATGTTAGTACTCACGGCAACACCCCGCACGTCCTCAATTTCAGCGCGAGTAATCGGTTGGCGGTAGGCTATTAATACGAGTGTTTCCAGCAAGGCACGTGAATAACGCGGCGGTTTTTCTTCCCATAATTGACTGACCCAACGAGCATATTGGGGTTTAATTTGAAAACGATAGCCGCTGCCCACGGCCTGCAATTCAATCCCGCGATCACTATAGTGTTCTTGCATTTGGGTAAGCGCTGCTTTGACCGCTTCCAGTGCAGGTTCTGCATATTCCGGATGCGTTGCTGCTTTTTGTAATTGCTTTAATGACAATGGTTGATCACTTGCAAATAAAACCGCTTCTATCACTGATATCAGGACACGAGGTTCTATCGCTTCACCTAAAAGATCAGGCTGTGCGGGAATTGCTTCTTCCGACACCGTGATCACATCTTTAATCTCTTCGTTTTCATAAATTTCACTCATGCAGATACAGCTCTCACATAGATTGGACTAAAGGGTTCGGCTTGAATTAATTCGATCGTTGCATGGCGCACTAATTCAAGGATTGCAATAAAGGTTACGACAACACCGCTACGGCCTTCTTGTATCGTAAATAAAGTACAAAAATCGGTATATTCATCCGATGTTACTGCGGCTAAAATCTGCGACATACGTTCGCGAACGGATAAAGGTTCACGCTGAATATGATGATGGGCAAACAACTCTGCCCGCTGTAAAATATCCCGCAAGGCATGCAGCAAATCCGGCAAAACAATCGAGGGTTCAGGTTTTGTGCGTTCAATAGGCGGCAAATTAGCGTAAGCCCGGAAGATATCACGTTCCCACCGAGGCATATCGTCTAATTCTACGGCTGCCTTTTTAAAGCGTTCATATTCTTGTAAACGCCGTACGAGTTCGGTTCTTGGGTCGATTTCTTCACCGTCTTCTTGTACAGGGCGTGGCAATAACATACGCGACTTAATCTCGGCTAAGCTCGCCGCCATCACCAGATAATCTGCTGCCAGCTCTAATTCCAAGGCTTTCATGATCTCAATATATTCCACATATTGCCGTGTGATAGCAGCAATCGGAATATCGACAATATCCATATTGTTTTTCTTGATAAGATATAAAAGCAAATCAAGGGGGCCTTCAAAGGCCTCCAGGAAAATCCGCAGCGCTTCAGGAGGAATATACAGATCCAAGGGTAATTTCAGAATGTGTTCACCCTTAAAACGCCCAACAGGCGGCTGTTCGCTAGCTTCAGGCGCTAGGGCGGCCTTGTCCAGGGGGGGTTCAGTGGCTAGGGTCACGGTTTTTGCCTGTTTTTGGATAAATATTGAGGGTTATTATACTCCGATTTTGCAGCAAAACGACAGTACGCCCTTCGCGCTTTGAATATAGGCTTGGTTGCCAGCTTGCCTCGCATCATGTATTAACATATACATTCAGCTTCGGCGCGCCGATGCCTCGCCTCAATTTAAATCGCTCTGGGTATATTTTGTTCAAAATCAAGCCGTTCTTGCTGAGAATAGGGACTATGGTATACTTTTTCCTCTAAAGTCTATGTACGATTTTATCCCGATAATATTAAGGATTTTCACCCTGATGAAGCTGCTTGCCGACTTTTTTCCGATTGTTCTGTTTTTTGTTGCTTATAAGTTTTTCAACCTGTATGTGGCAACCGCCGTGGCTATTGTCGTGTCAGCCATTCAAGTCGGCATTTACTGGCTTCGATACCACAAACTGGATCGCATGCAGTTGACCACCTTAATCTTGATCGCAGTCTTGGGCGGCGCTACCTTGTTATTGCATAATGAGATCTATATCAAATGGAAACCCAGTATTTTAAATTGGGCTTTTGCCTTTTTCTTTCTGGCAAGCCACTTTATCGGTAAAAAACCGCTGATTCAGCGTTTGATGGAAAAGAACATCATATTGTCTTCCTCTATTTGGATCCGGCTTAATCTAAGCTGGGTAAGTTTTTTTACCCTGATGGGTTTTTTAAATTTATATGTGATATATCATTTTAGTACTGATGCTTGGGTTAACTTCAAACTCTTTGGAATGCTCGGTTTAACCCTGTTATTTATAATGATACAAGCTGTTTATCTGGCCAGGCATGTTGATCCCCATAAGCAGCCTAAAATATAAAAGGAGATTGTATGAATTGCCAAAAAGAAATTGAACAACGCTTAGAAATACATTTAAAGCCTCTGCATTTAGAAGTGGCCGACGAAAGTCAGGATCATATCGGTCACAGCGGAGCTCAAGGTGGAGCAGCTCATATTGCCGTTTATATCGTGTCTTCGCACTTTGAGGGGAAAAATCTATTAGCCCGTCATCGTTTAGTGTATGAAGCGATTGGCGAACTCATGCACACCCATATCCATGCCCTTCGGATTGATGCTAAAACACCGGCTGAAGTAAATAAATAAGGCTATCTTTTTTTAACAAAAGCCGGAAAATAATCTGCACCAGCATAGACCACAGCAAAGGAAGCAATAATAATTCCAACCGTTGTGACTAATGACCATCCTCCCTGGACATAGAGATAACCTGATAAAGCTGATCCCATTGCACCGCCTACAAAAAATAAGGAAGTATACAAGGCATTTAATCGGCCGCGGATTTCAGGGGCCAATGCATAAATAGCCCGCTGACCTAAGACGACATTACAAGGGGCTGCAACATCCAATAATAAAGCCGCGATAATCAAGGCGGTGATCGAATGCCCCCTGTCATACTTCGCGATAAAAAAAGCGAGCACTGCTAATAAAATAGAAACCACCGTAGCGCCTTTCGTCCATCCTTTATCAGCAAAGCGTCCCGCAAAGGGCGCGACACAAGCGCCCATTGCCCCCACAAAGGCAAACAAAGCAATTTTATCTTGCGAGTAATGATAAAAATCTCCCATTAAAAGCGTTGCAATGGAAGACCAAAACAAAGAGAAGACACCAAATATCATAGCCTGATAGGCTGCGCGGCGCCGTAAAATCGGATATTGCTTCACTATAGCGGGAAAAGAAGCGATTAACTGAAAATAAGATAAACCGCGCGCAGGCTGTCTTTTCGGCAGGTAGCGATATAATAACAAGCCCAAGATAATCATTAACACAGCTGAACAGATGAAAACGGTTTTCCACCCGCCCCAATGAGCCAATCCGCTGGCTATCGGACGGGATAACATGATCCCTAAAAATAGACCACTCATCACATTCCCTACTACCTTTCCGCGCTGCTCTACCGGCGTCAAATGAGCCACTAAAGGCAGAATAAGTTGTGCAGCAATTCCCGTTAAACCCAGGACAAAACACAGCGAAAAGAAAACGAAATCGCTTTTTGCAAACAAGAGGCCCAAAAGAGATAAAAAAACCAACCCGAATGAAGCCATAATAAGCTTTCGACTCTCAACAATATCGGAAAGCGGCACGATCAATAACAACCCTGTGCCATAGCCTATTTGGGTTAACGTCACGATCAATCCTGATAATTGGGGATTTAAGTGCAAGTCTGCAACAATCAAAGGGATCAACGTTTGCATGTAATAGAGATTAGCAACCATTCCCCCACAACTTAGCGCAAAAAGAAAAACCAATTTCCGTGTGATCATCTTTTCTCCGTTGTTCATCCTTGAATAATGTTTGCAATCGCCTTAACCCAGAGAGGTTGCGCATTCAAACACGGAATCAAATTAAAAGAATTGCCCCCTAAAGCTTGCCATTGTGCTCTGGCGCGCAAGCCAATCTCTTCAAGGGTTTCCAGGCAATCGGCAACAAAAGCAGGGCAGGCAATCACCAGGTTATTAATCCCTTGTTTTCGAAGCGTGATCAGCTGCTCATCCGTATAGGGCTTGATCCAGGGAGTACGTCCTAATCGGGATTGAAATGAAGTCAGGTAACGGTCTTCAGATAAAGATAATTGTGAGGCTATCTTCTTTGAAGTGGCATAACACTGTGCCCGATAACAAAACTGATTGTGATCACTTATTGCAGGACAGGAAGCAGCTGCGTGACAAAGAGATTCACAGCGGCTTTTATGAAGATGCCGCTCTGGTAAACCGTGATAACTTAATAATAAAAAAGGAGATGCAGGGAGATCAAGATACGGTTTTATCAATTCAGCATAAGCTTTAATAAAGCCTTCTTCCTGATAAAATGAATCTATTATGGTTAATCGAGGAATGTTCCACTGTTTTGCATATTCTTGAAAAACCACCGTCAATGCAGACCCTGTTGCAGCTGAAGAATATTGCGGAAACAAAGGCAATACAATAACGTGTTTGCACGATTGCAATTGAGGAATAGCAGAGTCAATGGAGGGGTTGCCATAGCGCATACCGTAAACTACTTTATAGGAATTGCCTAACACCTGGCTTAACGCTTTAGTTAAATTTTCTGTATGAATACGAAGAGGAGAGCCCTTTTCTGTCCAGATAGTCTGATAAGCGTGGAGTGTTTTAGGGGTTCTAAAAGGTAAGATGATTCCATACACTAGCAAGTAACGTATTAAAACTGGTAAATCGATAACGCGGGGATCTAATAAAAATTCACGAAGATAACGCCGCACACTGGAAAGAGCGGGATCATCAGGCGTACCTAAATTAATTAATAAGACGCCTGTTTGACTCATTCATCCGTTTCCTGTCTGACGTATTATATTGAAATAATATTTTGCTGATGAGGGGTATTTTGCTCGCCTGCGGCTTCGCGCCCTCTCCCGCAAAGCGGGAGAGGGGAAAACACCCTGTGTTATCCGCAATAATTAATGTTTCAATGTACTATTTTAATTTCTTCGCTAAAGCATTACCCATTTCCGCTGGTGATTTCACAGTCGTTACACCAGCTGCTTCTAGCGCTGCAAATTTCTCTTCAGCAGTACCTTTACCGCCTGCGATAATAGCACCGGCATGCCCCATGCGTTTGCCAGCTGGCGCAGTGACCCCTGCAATATAAGAAACAACCGGTTTGGTCACATTTTCTTTAATAAAAGCGGCTGCCTCTTCTTCTGCACTGCCGCCGATTTCACCGACCATAATGATAGCTTCTGTTTGCGGATCTTCCTGGAACAATGCCAAAATATCGATAAAAGTGCTGCCGGGGATCGGATCACCGCCAATCCCTACACACGTACTTTGACCCAAGCCCAAGTCAGTGGTTTGTTTGACAGCTTCATACGTTAAAGTCCCTGAACGCGAAACAATACCTACTTTACCCGGTTTATGAATATCGCCTGGCATGATCCCGATTTTGCAAGCGCCGGGTGTAATGACTCCAGGACAATTAGGTCCAATCAAACGGGCTGTGGTATTATTTTCAAGATAAACTTTGACTTCCAGCATATCGAGGGTTGGGATCCCTTCTGTAATACAAATGATCAATTCAATGCCGGCATCAGCGGCTTCAATAATAGAATCTTTGCAAAATGGCGCAGGCACATAAATCACAGAAGCAGTAGCCCCTGTTTTTTTCACAGCATCATGGACCGTATCAAAAACCGGTAGACCCAAGTGTTTTTGCCCCCCTTTACCGGGTGTAACACCGCCTACCATTTTAGTGCCATAAGCAATCGCCTGTTCAGAGTGAAAAGTACCTTGTTTGCCCGTAAACCCTTGACAAATAACTCTCGTATTAGCATTAATTAAAATACTCATTTTATGCTCCCGCCGCTTGTACAACTTGTTTTGCTGCATCTGTAAAACTTTTTGCTGCAATAATGTTTAATCCGCTTTCATTGAGTTTCTTAGCACCCAGTTCTGCGTTATTGCCTTCCAACCGTACAACGACCGGGATGCTGATTCCGACTTCAGCCACTGCACCCATGATCCCATCGGCAATCAAATCACATCTTACGATACCGCCAAAAATATTCACCAATACGGCTTTCACATTTTTATCCGATAAAATAATTTTAAACGCTTCGGTGACACGTTCTTTGGTCGCACCGCCGCCTACATCCAGGAAATTAGCAGGATTTCCCCCATGCAATTTCACTAAATCCATGGTCGCCATTGCCAAGCCTGCGCCATTGACCATGCAGCCAATATTCCCTTCCAGGGCAATATAATTTAATTCCCAGTCGCGCGCACGATTTTCACGTTCGTCTTCCTGCGCAGTATCGCGCAAAGCCCGCAAAGCAGGCTGGCGGTAAAGCGCGTTATCATCGATATTAATTTTGCAATCCAAACAAAGTAAATCGCCTTCTTTGGTTACGACCAATGGATTGATTTCCAGCAAACTTAAATCTTTTTCAACCATCATTCGCCCAAGATTCGTTAAAAGCTGCGTAAATTGTTTGATTTGATCTTCTGCCAACCCCAAACTGAAAGCAATTTTTCGGCATTGATAAGGAAGGATCTTAACGAGGGGATCCATCACGACTTGCAGAATTTTTTCAGGTGTTGTGTGAGCAACCGTTTCGATTTCTACACCGCCTTCTGTAGAGGCCATAAATACAACCCGGCGTTGGGCTCTGTCAATCACAGCACCCAAATACAATTCCCTGTCAATATTACACGGCGCTTCGATCAAGACTTGATTCACAGGTTGACCGCGTTCATCAGTTTGATAAGTTACTAAACGGGTTCCTAACAAACGCTTTACTGCCTCAGTTAAGGCTTCTTTAGTATTCACCAGGCATACGCCGCCTGCCTTGCCGCGCCCGCCTGCATGCACCTGGGCTTTCACCACCCAACGATTACCGCCCAAATTATTGGCAGCATTTAAGGCATCTTCGAGATTCCAGGCAACTTCGCTGGGGGGTACCGGAATTTTATAATCCGCCAAGAGTTGTTTGGCTTGATATTCGTGCAGATTCATAGGCTTACTCCATTGTATTATTCGGTTTAGACAGGTGTGAAAAAAGCGTTTGGAATTATAGCGCGTTGACTCTCTAAAAGAAACAAAGGATATTTTTTGCCTAAAAACAAGATGTTACGAGAAAGAAGTTCAAACATAGACTTTTATCTTAATATAGACTATACTAAGAGGGTAAAACAGATGGAGAAGATGAATGAAAGTCCCCGCCCCCCACTATAGTGCCATCTCTGATTCAACTGCCTGGAAAGCGTTGGAAAACCTCATTGGACGCTTCGCCTTGAATGAACAGGAAGCCCTTATTTTAATGGGAGATATGCCCCGATCTTCTTATTATAACGGCCTCAAAAAACACAGCGGCAAATTAACACGGGACCAGAAAGAAAGGATTTCATGGCTGCTGGGCGTCTATAAAGCGCTGCGTATTTTATTTATCGACAGTGCGCAAGGATTAAGCTGGATTAACCGCAACAATACGCTTCCTCCTTTTAACGGTATTACGCCAAAGCAATATATGCTGGAAGGCAGCATCGTCCGTTTAGCCGAGGTAAGACGATTTCTGGATTTTTGGCGGGGATATTAAATTGGGTATTTCGCATGTAGCACCCAAGTTTAAAACCCATCGTCTTGTACCCTCGAGATTTCCACCGGCAGCTGTCTTTGATTGGGCGCAAACCAAAGAAGAATTGACAGAAATTGCTGAATTGGAAAATTTAACGAATGATCGTTTACAAGGCAACTATATTGATCTTTCTCTTCTTCCCAAAGAAGAATGGATCGTAGGAAACGGCGCAACCCCGCTTATGTCTGCTTTTACCCATCCTGGACCTTCGCGTTTCTCCGATGGAACTTATGGAGTTTATTATGCGGGTGATTCTTTAGAAACCGCTATCGCAGAAACGACATTTCATCGTGAACGATTTTTGAAAGCATCCGGTGAAGCGCCGTGTTTAATTCAAATGCGAGAATATATCGCCAATGTCAAAGAAAAATTAGTGGATATTAATCCTGAAGAATATTCCGCTATTCTTGATCCGGATGTTAATTCCTATTCAAAAAGCCAAGCCTTTGCACAGGAATTAAAGCTCAAACAAGAATATGGACTTTTATACCCCAGCGTACGCCGCCAGAATAGCCGATGTGTTGCCATTTTCAGACCAAAGGCGCTCACTATTCCTGTACAAGGTTGTCATCTGGATTATGTGTGGGATGGAAATACTATTGCGAGTATAAGAAAGTCAGTTCCTATAAAGTAAGTATAGTGGAACGGTAGTTTGTGCGAATGTTCCTGCTCGCTACGCTCGCGCCCTCTCCCGCGCCGCTCGCGCGGCTTGCACTCTCCCACTGTCGTGGAAGAGGGGATTTAATCCCGAAAAGTAGGGGTTTTCCCCTCTCCCACGTCAGTGGGAGAGGGCCGCGCCTTTTGGCGCGGGGAGAGGGAAGCGCGCAGCAGTGTATTTCAATTTAAACTGACAATAACAACCTTGCAGGATCTTCCAGCAATTCTTTAATTGTTGCCAGAAACTGTACTGACTCTTTCCCATCGATGATGCGGTGATCATACGTTAATGCCACATACATCATAGGGCGAACAACGACTTGGCCTTTTTCAACCACAGCCCGTTCTTCAATCTTATGTAACCCTAAAATCGCACTTTGCGGCGGGTTTAAAATCGGCGTAGAAAGAAGTGATCCAAACACGCCGCCATTCGTGATGGTAAAGGTGCCGCCTGTAATTTCTTCAATCGTCAATTGGTTATTGCGCGCTTTGGCCGCAAAATCAGAAACGGCTTTTTCAATCTCAGCCATCGATAATTGTTCTGCATTGCGCAAAACAGGAACCACCAAACCCCGTTCAGTAGACACCGCCATTCCAATATCATAAAACCCATGATAAATCACATCTGTGCCATCAATAGAGGCATTCACCAAAGGAAAGCGTTTCAATGCTTCAATAGCTGCTTTAGTAAAAAATGACATGAATCCTAAACGAACTCCGTGTTTTTTCTCGAAAGCGTCTTTGTATTGACTACGCAAATTCAATACGGCTTGTAAATTGATTTCATTAAAGGTTGTTAAACTGGCTGTAGTTTGTTGTGCTACCAATAAACGCTCTGCAATCCGCGCACGCAAACGTGACATTGGTACCCGTTTTTCTTCGCGTAAAGCAGCGGCTTGAAGAGGCTGTGATGCAGGAGCGATGATGTCTTGTTGAGTCGCCTGACCTTTCAATGTGTTCGGATCAACATCATGCTCTGCCGCAAAACGGCGTAATGAGGGAGATAATGACGTTGTTTGAGCACTTGATTTGGCAGAAGCACCTGTAGATGACACAGCAGCAGGTACAGGTGCAGAAGCAGGTGCTGCTTTAGCCGCTGTTGCAGCAACAGACTCTTGGGGCATTGATGCTGCACTCGCAGCACCTTGGGTAAATAATCCTAACACTTCACCTGCAAGGACAGTCGATCCTTCCGGTTTTTCGATAGATTGCAATACCCCATCATACAAAGCCGGAATTTCAATCATGACTTTGTCAGTTTCTAAATCCACGATGTTTTGATCGCGCTTTACCGCTTGTCCCGGTTTAACGTGCCAGGTAGCAACCGTTGCATCTGCAACCGATTCTGGCAGCATTGGTACTTTGATTTCAGACATGAATAATTAACCCCTTATAATAAATTTTTTACCCGCCCAATGCATCAGCAATGAGTTTATCCTGTTGTTGATGATGCAATGTATAATAACCTGCCGCCGGCGAGGCTGATGAGTCACGCCCTGCATAAATGAGGAATTGTTCTGGCCCCACACAGGCACTCAAGCGATGGTGCATGCTATACCACGCTCCCTGATTTTGCGGCTCTTCCTGACACCAGACGATTTCTTTAGCGTGAGGATATTGCCCTAAACAATTCAACAATTCCGGCTCAGGGAAAGGATATAATTGTTCAATGCGAATAATGGCCACATCATCCCGATTGCTTTCACGCCGCTTTTCAAGCAAATGGTAATAGACTTTACCGCTGCAAAGTACCACTCGTTTTACGCTGGCAGAATCAATCGAATCGATTTCGGGGATCACCAGCTCAAATTGTCCTTGGCCTAAGTCTTCCAGCGTAGACACGACCAATTTGTGGCGTAATAAACTTTTGGGCGTCATGACAATCAGAGGTACACGATAAGGTCTGCACATTTGCCGGCGTAACAAATGAAACATTTGAGCCGGCGTGCTCGGCACACAAACTTGCATATTGTGTTCTGCGCACAATTGTAAAAAGCGCTCAAGGCGCGCAGAAGAATGCTCCGGCCCTGCCCCTTCAAAACCATGAGGCAGCAAAAGGGTTAATCCGCACAAACGACCCCATTTTTGAAAACCGGAACTGATGAATTGGTCGATCACCACCTGGGCGCCGTTAAAGAAGTCCCCAAACTGAGCTTCCCACAATACCAGCGTTTTGGGATCGGTACAGGCATAGCCATATTCAAACCCTAAAACGGCTTCTTCAGACAGCAAAGAATCAATAACCGTAAAATGGGCAGCCGTATCAGATAAATGCTGAAGAGGAATATAGACTTCATCGGTATGCATATCATGCAGCTTGGCATGACGATGGGAAAAGGTTCCCCGGCCTGAGTCTTGTCCGACTAAACGAATGTGATACCCTTCTTTTAAAAGGGTTGCATAAGCCAGCGTTTCAGCAAAACCCCAGTTTATCGGCATCGTACCTTCGGCCATTTTGGCACGGGACTGCATCTCCATACCGACTTGCTTTTGCAAAACCAGATCTGGGGGTAAAGAGGTTAGGCGCTTGGCCAGATCAACCAGGTTTTTTTTGTCCAGGATAGTTGCGACTTCAGCACGCCATTCCTGGCCTAGATAAGGTGTCCAATCTGCACTAAAAGGATTGGGTTCAGCGCGCCGTGTTTCCGCCACCGTACACTCGCCGCTATCTAACAACGAACGATAATCCTCTTCCAAAGCAGCAGCTGCAGGTTTATCAATTATGCCTTCTGCCACTAATTGCTGGCTATAGCGTTGAAAAGGCGTGGGATGGGTGTTGATCCTGGCATACATTAAAGGCTGTGTACCGGAAGGTTCATCCGCTTCGTTATGTCCATGACGGCGATAACAGACCAAATCAATAACTACATCACGATGAAATTCCATGCGAAAAGCCAACGCCAATTGTGTCACAAAAATCACCGCTTCGGGATCATCTCCATTCACATGAAAAACAGGCGCCTGGATTATTTTCGCAACATCGCTTGCATAAAGCGTTGAACGTGCATCACTTGCCCGGCTCGTGGTAAATCCAACCTGATTATTGATAATAAAGTGAATGGTACCGCCTGTCCCAAATCCTGTGGTTTGTGACATATTAAAAGTTTCCATCACGACACCTTGGCCTGCAAAGGCGGCGTCTCCATGGATTAACACAGGCAAAACCGCATCACTTTGCTTATGCTGGCGGCGTTCCTGGCGTGCGCGCACTGAACCTTCCACAACCGGGTTAATAATTTCCAAATGAGAAGGATTAAATGCCAAGGCTAAATGAACACTCCCACCGGGTGTGGTGATATCCGATGAAAACCCCATGTGATATTTAACGTCCCCTGACATATTTTCCGTTAAGGTTTTACCGCTGAATTCTTCAAAGAGTTGTTGAGGGGGTTTGCCCATAATATTGACCAGCACATTCAAACGGCCCCGATGCGCCATGCCAATCACACATTCTTTTACGCCGCGTAAACCGGCATTTTGAATCACCTCATCCAAAGCCGGAATAAGGCTGTCGCCGCCTTCCAGTGAAAATCTTTTTTGCCCTACAAAACGACGCCCTAAATATTTTTCCAAACCGTCTGCCATACACAAACGATGTAAAATACGCTGTTTTTTGGCTTTATCCAGATGCAGCTTGCCCTTAGGGCTTTCAAAATAATGTTGTATCCAGGCTACTTCATTCTCATTGTTAATATACTTATATTCTGCGCCAATGTGCTGGCAATAGGTTGCTTGAAGGGTTTTGTAAATCTCGCGAAGACTGGCTTTTTCACCTAAGCTGTCAAAATGCTCTGTTGAAAAAGCGGTGTCTAAATCAGATTCGCTTAAGCCATGATAATCCAGGCGCAATCGGGGTTCTTCTTGTCGCTTATCCAGACACAGAGGATCCAGTTTAGCTTCCAAATGCCCATGCGCCCGATAAGCTTCAATGAGTTTCAAAACGGCCGCCTGTTTGCTTGTGTCCGTTACTGCTGCAGATGACATTGATGCTATAAAAGCGGCTGGTTGTTTGGCTCTTTCTATAAAATACGCTTGAATGGCTTCGTGAGAAAACTCTTTTAAAGTCCCATTGACTTGAGGCAATTTCGTAAAGCAATCCCGCCACTCAGATGATACGGCGTTAGGATCTTCCAAATAAGCTTCATACAGGGATTCCAGATACGCTGCACTGTTGCCTGATAAGAAAGAATTGTAAATTTTATCTGCCAAGGATGCTTCTTTCATCGTTAAATCTCTTCTTTCAATAATTCTTTGCGTATCTTACCAATGGCTTTGGTGGGATTTAAGCCTTTGGGGCAAACATCCACACAATTCATGATGCTGCGGCAGCGAAATACACTGTACGGATCCGACAAATCCTTCAACCGTTCTGCCCGCCCTTTATCGCGGCTATCCGTTAAAAAGCGGTAAGCTTGCAGAAGCGCCGCCGGCCCTAAAAATTTATCCGGGTTCCACCAAAATGAAGGACAGGAAGACGAGCAGCAAGCACATAAAATACATTCATATAAACCGTCTAATAATTCCCGTTCCTGGGGAGATTGCAAATGTTCTTTGGCAGGCGGATTTTCATTTTGCAGCCAGGGTTTTACTTTTTTGTATTGATCAAAGAAAGGTTCCATGTCAACGATTAAGTCGCGCATGACAGGCAGCCCCGGTAAAGGCCTCACCACAATCGGGCGTTTAGCAAGGCTCGATAAAGGCGTAATACACGCTAAACAATTACGGCCATTAACGTTCATGCCGTCTGATCCGCAAACCCCTTCACGGCAGGAACGGCGAAGCGATAAAGTAGGATCTTGTTCATCTTTAATGCGAAGTAACGCGGTTAATAGCATCGTGTCAACACCCGCAGGTACATTGAGGGTATATTCTTGCATATAAGGGGCTTCATCTTTATCGGGATTATAACGATAAATCGAAAATTGCACTGCTGTTGTGGTTGTGCTTTCCCCAATGACTTCTGACATACCGTTTACCTCGTTAATAAGTGCGTTTTTTGGGTTGGAGGGTATCTACCGTTCTGGGTTTCATATTCACTGCGCGATCAACAATTTTATGCTCGTCAGTATAATATAATAAATGTTTTAACCACTGTGCATCATCGCGCTCAGGAAAATCTTCACGGCTGTGCGCACCGCGGCTTTCCGTGCGGTGATTGGCTGTTACCGCCGTGGCATGCGCTACCGCCATTAAATTATCCAATTCCAGGGCTTCGATACGGGCCGTATTAAAAACATGGCTTTTATCGCTTAATAGAGCGTGTTGTAAACGCTCTTGAAGAACAGCAATTTTTTTCAAGCCTTGTGTCATGTATTCTGCTGTACGAAATACCCCAAAATCCTGCTGCATGATTTTTTGCATTTCAGCCCGTAAATCTTCGGGGCGTTCTCCTGCAGTGCTTTTTTCCCAGCGGTTAAAGCGTGCCATGGCGGCATTAACATCATCATCTGCGGCTACGGGCATCCCTAAACCGGATTTAAAAGCTTCTTCAACATGAAGGCCGGCTGCGCGCCCAAAGACAATTAAATCCAATAAGGAATTACCCCCCAAACGATTAGCGCCATGAACAGAAACACAGGCACATTCACCGACAGCGTATAAACCGGAAACAATGCTGTCCTGACCGCCCTGTGTTGTAACAACTTGTCCATGTACATTAGTGGGAATACCGCCCATGATGTAATGACAGGTGGGTACCACGGGAATAGGTTCTGCAATGGGGTCAACACCGGCAAAAGTCATGGATAATTCCCGAATTCCGGGTAAGCGCGATTTAATTAAATCAGCGCCTAAGTGATCCAGCTTTAATTTCACATGTTCAACACCATGTGTTACAAAAGCATTGCCTGCGCGAATTTCTAACGCGATGGCACGCGAAACCACATCGCGGGATGCTAAATCCTTAGCATTGGGGGCATAGCGTTCCATGAAACGCTCGCCGTTTTTATTGATAAGATAACCGCCTTCACCGCGGCAGCCTTCGGTGACTAACACACCGGCGCCGGCAATACCGGTTGGGTGAAATTGCCACATTTCCATATCTTGCAAGGGGAAACCTGCCCGTAAAACCATGCCCATGCCGTCACCGGTGTTAATCAAGGCATTCGTTGTGGATTGGAAGATCCGCCCCGCTCCACCCGTGGCTAAAATGGTCATGCGGGCATTGAAATAAGCGGTTTCTCCTGTTGCCATATCCATTGCCATCGCGCCGGCAATGCCTTTACCGTCACTGGTTTTCACCAAATCAATCGCAAACCATTCATTAAAGAATTGCGTGCCGTGTTTTAGATTTTGCTGATATAAGGTGTGCAGTAAAGCATGGCCTGTTCTGTCGGCGGCAGCACACGTGCGAGCGGCTTGTTCGCCGCCATAATTTTTTGATTGCCCGCCGAAGGGTCTTTGATAAATCTTGCCATTGTCCATTCGTGAAAAGGGTAAGCCCATGTGTTCCAATTCATACACTGCTTCAGGGCCTGTCATGCACATATATTCGATGGCATCCTGATCGCCTAAATAATCTGAACCTTTGACCGTATCATACATGTGCCAGCGCCAGTCATCTTCGGGATCAGCATTGCCCAGCGCACAGGTAATGCCGCCTTGTGCGGACACCGTATGTGAACGGCTGGGAAAAACTTTGGATAATAATGCCACTTTTAAACCCGAATGCGCTAATTGCAAAGCAGCACGCATGCCGGCTCCGCCTGCGCCAATAATAATAGTGTCAAATTGATAACTCGTTCGTGCCATTTATACGCTCCAGAGGATCATAATGCCCCAGATAAAACAAATGCTTAAAATTAATAAGATCACTGCTTGCACCAAGCCGCGCAAGAGAATCCATTTGATATAATCTGTTAAAACGGTCCACATGCCGATCCAGGCATGAATGATGAGGCTTAACAAGGTCAATACACTGAATATACGCATCCAGGAAGCAGTATATAACGATTCCCAATCATAATATTGTAAAGCCGGATGACAAGCAAAGTAAAATACCAGCGTAACAATATAAGCGGCGATCACTACTGCAGAAAGACGCTGCAAAAGAAAATCACGCAAGCCATTTCGACTCCAAGAGCTGACACTTTCTACCATAACCATATTCCTGTCAGAAGTATTGCCGCCATCGAAAACACCAGGACGATACGCGCCCCTATTCTGCCGCCGGTTTTGCTTTCTCCCACCCCCCAATCCATGAGTAAATGGCGGATACCGGCAATCAGGTGATACCACAGGGCAGATAAGACTACCCATACCACAAGACGTAATATGACAGATTGGAAACAGTCTTGCAGTGAATCGAAATCCTCGATAGAGGCTAAAGATTGTTGAAATAAATACAACACAAAGGGAAGACTTAAAAACAATAATAGGCCGCTAACCCGGTGCAAAATAGAAATGATAGCCGTAATGGGAAAGCGTAGTGTCGTCAATGCCAAATTAACGGGTCGTTTGTCGTGCTTCACGTAGCGTCTTCCTTTTGATTTATTTTTAGCCAGAAATAGACTAAATTCAGGTCATTTTATCTGGCATCGGCCTCATTATACTGTGGACAGAATAGAAACTCAAAGGCTGGAAGAACGTATTTTTAATGATTGTTACCTAATAAAAGGGTATCGTACAATGGCTTTCGGTGTTTTTTAAGGAATCGATCGATGCAATACGATCCTCCCGTCAAACTAGCCTTTATTGCCGGTACAGGAATGTTTTTATCTACCCTGGATTCGGGCATCATTAACATTGCTATTCCGGGGCTCATCCATTTTTTTGATGCTGCTATTACCACAGTTGTGTGGACAGTCACCCTCTATACTTTAATCTTAAGCGCTACAGTATTGTTCTTCGGCCGATTAGCTGACAATTATGGACGGCTGCGCATTTATAAATTGGGTTTATGGCTGTTTGCCTTAAGCTCTCTGCTTTGCGGGGCAGCCGCCAGCATCAGCGCCTTGATTGTCTTTCGAGGTTTGCAAGGACTAAGCGCTGCCATGTTACAAGCCACATCTATTGCACTTTTAACAACCCGCGCGAATCCGGGTAATCTCACCCGCGCGATGGGAATCATGGGGATCTTATTGGGTGCCGGCCCCATGTTAGGCCCTGTCATTGGCGGTTTTATTTTAAGTATCTTCTCGTGGCGCTGGTTATTCTGGATCAATATTCCTATCTGCTTTTTAGGCTTATATGGCTGTAAATTATTAACCCCTCTTCAGGAATCTTTACATAAACAGCCCATCCATTATCTTAATTTAGCGCTCATGGGGATATCGTTATTTTTTCTGCTGTTTGCCTTAAGTTCTCTCAATGAAGCTAACCATTATGCCTTTAGTGCTGCGATGATAGCGGTTATTCTCTTGATTATTTATTTTTATTCTGAATACCACGCAGAATATCCTGTTATTCAACTGAACTTGTTTAAAAAGCTGCATTTTAACGCTCCCTTGTTAGGCATTATCGCCTTTGGCGGTGCCACCGCCATTGCCTTTATTCTACCCCCGCTTTACCTCGAAAAACTGCGAGATTTTCCGGTATGGGAAATCGGGTTAATTAACTTATCTGCCCCGTTAACCTTGATTCTGGCAGCAAGAATAGCAGCACGATGCGTTAAAAAAATGGGAACACAAATTCCCATGCTGGGGGGCATGAGCATTATGTGTATAGCTTTGCTGCTGCTCGCTCAAATGAACATGACATTCTCTACACTCCATCTTATTTGTCTTTTATTGCTATATGGTTTTGGCGCCGGTCTTTTGCAAACGCCGGCTTATTTAAACCTCACTTCGCAATTCTCAAACGAACAGCAAGGGTTTATTACCGCCATGATACGGATGCTGCAAAACCTCTCTATTGCCTTTGAGTCAGCAGGCGCGGCACTGCTTATTAGCTTACAAGCAGAAAAAGGTGATACGGGCTTATTGGCAGGGATCCAGCATGCATGGTATTTGGCAGCAGCGATTTCACTTATAGCCGTCACAGCACTCACCCTCGATTTCTGGCAAAGGCGAAAAGCTGCCTTAGCCTAATCGGTCTTTTTTTAGCCTTTTTTAATTGACACCCGGCTGTTTTCGTTTATATTGGAGAAAACCACACCAAAAATATATTGCGGGAGTTTTAAATGCCTAAGAATACCCTCACTGTTACTTTAGCGAATGACAAAACCCTCGAACTCCCTGTCTTGAAAGCGTCTGTAGGTGCAAATGTGGTTGATATTCAGGCTCTGGCAAAAGAAGATCTCTTTACTTTTGATCCGGGCTTTCTAGCCACTGCCGCCTGCGAATCCAAAATCACCTATATTGACGGTGATAAAGGGATTTTATTACATCGTGGTTATCCTATTGAAGAATTAGCCAATCATGCTTCTTATCTGGAAGTCTGCTATTTATTACTGCATGGTGAATTACCCACGCAAACTGAGTTTAATACCTTTGCCAAGCAAATTACGCAGCATACGATGATTCACCAGCAAATTTGTAATTTCTTTAACGGTTTTAGACGCGATGCGCATCCGATGGCAATCCTGATGGGAACCGTAGGAGGGTTATCCGCTTTTTATCACGAAGCCACCGATATTCATAATCCTGACCATCGCGCGTCAGCTGCTTGCCGTTTAATCGCTAAAATACCCACGATTGCAGCCATGTGTTACAAATATTCGATTGGCCAGCCTTTTATGCCGCCGCAAAATCGAATGAATTATGCGGAAAACTTTTTAAATATGATGTTTGCAACCCCCAGTGAAGAAACGATGCCCGATCCGGTATTGGCTAAAGCGTTGGATAAGATTTTTATCCTGCATGCTGATCATGAACAAAATGCTTCTACTTCTACGGTACGTTTAGTAGGTTCAACCGATGCGAACCCCTTTGCCTGTATCGCAGCCGGGATCGCCGCCCTGTGGGGGCCTGCTCATGGCGGGGCCAATGAAGCCGCATTAAATATGTTAGAAGCGATTGGCGATGAATCGAATATCAATACTTATATCAAACGCGCTAAAGATAAGAGTGATCCTTTCCGCTTGATGGGCTTTGGACATCGCGTTTATAAAAATTATGATCCCCGTGCCAAAGTCATGCGCGATACTTGCTACGAAGTGTTGGAACGCACAGGCGCGCATGATGATCCGTTGTTTAAAGTCGCCTTAAAATTAGAAAAGATTGCGCTGGAAGATCCTTACTTTGTCGAGAAAAAGCTCTACCCGAATGTGGATTTCTATTCAGGCATCACACTGCGCGCGCTGGGTATCCCCACCAATATGTTCACCGTTATCTTTGCTTTGGCCCGTACTTCCGGCTGGATTTCGCATTGGATAGAAATGCTAAGTTCTGATCACCGCATCGGCAGGCCGCGTCAATTGTATACCGGGATGACACAACGGCCCTTTGTGCCGATGAAGAAGCGCTAAAATCTAGTTTCTTTTCTCTTTTTCTTCCTTTTCCTGAGACTTGATTTGATCTTGCAAAGGTTTCATATCAAGTTGGCGCATTCGCGCAATGAGCTTATCCAACTCCCCTTCTGTCATGGAGCCTGATTCTGAATAAAGCACGACTTGGCTGCGAATAATCACAATCAAAGGGATAGTTCTTACCTCAAAATTGATTGTTAATTGCTGCTCTTGTTCAATATCGACTGTCCCAAAAACAATATCAGGATGTTTTTTAGCACAAGCTTCAAAGGCTGGCGCAAAAGAGCGGCACGGCCCGCACCATTCTGCCCAAAAATCAATGATAACCATTTCATTATTTTCTATTGTTTGATCAAAATTGGCTTGGGTTAAAGCGATGACATTTCCTTTGTTTTCTGTTTTCATACATTTTCCCTCTTAGACCAGGTTTATCCTAAATGATCAGCACTCGCTTTTTTTGAATCTAAAATAGAGATGATTTCATCGCGTACCACCTCAACCGGGCGATCACCATTGATCTGATAATAACGTGGTGCATCTTCAGGAGATCGAAGCGCCCATTGCTGATAATATCCTACCAATGGCATAGTTTGCTCGCGATATACCGCTAAACGTCTTCGTACTGTTTGTTCTTCATCATCTTTTCGCTGTATCAAGGGTTCACCCGTCACATCATCTACACCAGGATTTTTCGGCGGGTGATAAATCAGATGATAACTTCGTCCCGATCCGGGATGTACGCGGCGGCCTGTCAGCCGTTCAAGAATCGTTTGCTCGTCAACTTTCACTTCGATAACATAATCCAATTGCACGTCATTTTGATGTAAGGCTTCTGCTTGTGCGAGTGTGCGTGGAAATCCATCCAATAAAAACCCTGCTTTGCAATCACTTTGCAACAAACGAGCTTTGACAATAGCAATCATCAATTCATCAGAAACCAATTCTCCGGCATCCATAGCGCGTTTAACAGCAACACTTAAATCGTTTTTAGCTTCCAGCGTATGCCGCAGCATATCGCCTGTTGCAATTTGCACAATGCCATACCGCTTGACAATGTATTGCGCCTGCGTACCTTTTCCAGCCCCCGGCGAACCGAGCAAAATTAACCGCATCTGCTTTTCCTTCAAGAAAAAAGAAGGGTGTTACTATAACCTAATCTCTGCCCAAATGCCTATCTTCTTTACCTTTCACCTCATAAAATCTGCCCTCTCCTCGTTGTTTCGCACTAACTCTCTTCCATTTACGGGAGAGAATAGAAAAAAAGTATATTTTATGGCCAAAAAAACACTTTATTCTTTATTAGATCTATTAAAAACTTGACCGCCATCAGAAAGGAATTATTATGTCTCTCCCCTCCCCGTTATAAGGATAGTGACGCTTGCTGGCAGATACCCTTGTTTTTGACATTGAAACCATTCCGGATATCGCAGGCGGCCGAAAGCTTTTGGGGCTGGAAACGCTCGACGATGATGCCGTTGCAAAAGCCCTCTTTGCAAAGCGCGAACAGGAAGCCGGCACATCGATACTGCGCCATCACCTTCAACGGATCGTGGCTATTTCCATCGTGTTTTACTCAAAAGAGTCGGTGAAAGTCTGTTCATTAGGGGATCTCAATAGTGATGAAAAAACGTTATTAACCCTTTTTTTTCGGGCATTGGAGAAATATACCCCCACCCTCGTTTCCTGGAATGGTACCGGTTTTGATTTGCCGGTCATTCATTATCGCGGATTAATTCATGGACTTAGCGCGCCTCGCTATTGGGAAACCGGGGAACATGAACAGAGCTTTAAGTGGAATAATTACTTGAATCGTTACCATTATCGGCATCTGGATATCATGGATATTCTGGCAGGTTATCAACCCCGCAATAATGCCCGTTTAGATGAAATAGCTTGCCTAATAGGCTATCCGGGGAAAGTGGGGATGGATGGCAGCCAGGTATGGCCGCACTACCAACAAGGAAAACTGGCGGAAATCCGCCATTATTGTGAAACCGACGTATTAAATACCTTTCTTATTTATTTACGTTTTGAGCTGTTTCGTGGTAATCTTAGCCAAACTCAATACAACCATGCCTGTGAACACCTTAAAGCAGCACTACAACAAGAACAAAAGCCTCATCTTGATGCCTTTCTGCAAGTGTGGCAAGCCGACAATAACAATTTAACTGTTTAGGCAAGACGAGGTAGGACAATGCTAATATTTCCCGATCGCCCCCTTCCTTCTAGCCAATTGGTACGCTTGGTTTTTAGCGCCTTTCGTGCTACTTTTTTGTCTCTGCTGCCTTGGTTAATACCGATGGCTATTTTGGCAGGATTTTCTTATTTCTACACAGCTTATACTCAAATTTATCTGCCAAACACCCCGGATACAATGCCACAGTTAATAACAACCAATCATTTCTATTGGTTGATGGAGCTAGCTTATCCTATCCTTTTCTTGTTTTTATCATTTTGGTTTTTGTTGGCGATGCTTTGCCAGGGTTATGCTATCCTGAGCCATAAACCGCTAAGCCGCAAAGAGATTCACCACTTTACGCAAAAACATTATTGGCGTTTTTCTGCTGTCAGTCTTATTAATTTGGCCATACTGTCTCTTTTATCGCCGCTGATATTACCGTATCTGTTTGTTTTCCCTATTATTGTATTTGCCCCGATGGCAGTGATCTTTCATCATTATCGAATTTTCTTGTCCTTTAAATATACGTGGCAATTAGTATGGGGTAATTGGTGGCATACTTTCATCGTTTTTTTACTGGCCTTTTTCATGCCGCTGGTGATTATTGCGCTGCTTGTTTTGACATTATCGTATACCATGCACGCTATCGCTTTTATTTATCTAATAGCTGCCATTAAATTAGTGACTCTTTTTTTTATATTGCCCTTAGGAATCAATACCCTACTTATTTTATATAACGATTTACGCTTACGCTATAAGGCACAACCCCATTAACAGGAGATTGAAATGGTAACATTGGCAAGACGCCGCAAGGTTTTACCCCGGGAATCATTTGTGGTAACAATTGAATCATTAAACCACGAAGGCCGCGGCATTGCCCATCTGAATGGAAAAACGGTTTTTATTCATGGCGGTATTCCGGGTGAAACCGTTGAATGTTTATATACCCGTTTATTCAACCGCTATGATGAAGCACGGGTAGTTTCTGTCATCACGCCTTCTTCTGACCGTGTCGCCCCCCAATGCCCCCATGTCAGTTTTTGCGGCGGCTGCAGTCTGCAGCATGTTTCCATGGCCTCTCAAATCAGAAACAAACAAGGTGTTTTATTGGAACAATTGCAGCACTTTGGTAACGTCACTCCAGAAAGTATATTACCTGCTATCACCGGTCTTCCCTATGGCTATCGGCGCAAAGCACGATTAGGGGTACGTTTTGTACACAAAAAAGAAAAAGTCCTGGTGGGTTTTCGGGAACGCAGCGGCCGCTATGTAGCTGATCTCACTGTCTGTCCTATTCTAGTTGCGCCTGTTGATCGTCTCTTAACGCCATTAAGTTATTTAATTTCGTCACTGAGTGTCAGTGAAGCCATTCCTCAAATTGAAGTAGCCATCGGCGACAAAGCAGCTGCCTTGGTATTTCGGCATATCAGTGCGTTAACACCAGAGGATTGCAGAAAAATCAGCGATTTTGCAAAAACATACGGGGTTCACGTTTATTTACAATCTGATAATCTCAACAGTGTCTATCGTTTGTTTCCAGCTGCTACTGAAGATAAAAATGATGAATTGTTATCTTATCATTTAAAAGAATATAACTTGACTTTTCATTTTCATCCTTGCGATTTTATCCAAGTCAATGCTGCAGTGAATGAAAAAATGATAGCTCAGGTTCTATCCCTGCTTGAGTTGAACTCAGAAGATCGGGTTTTGGATTTATTTTCAGGTCTTGGAAATTTAAGCCTGCCGATTGCACAAAAAGCCAAATCGGTTTGTGCAATAGAAGGAGTTGAGGCGATGGTAAAACGTTCGCGCTATAATGCCATGAAAAATAATATCACTAATTTTACCTCTTCTAATGCTAATCTGACCCAATCTCTACAGCCTCATGCCTGGTTTCAAGAAAATTATACTAAAATTGTTTTAGATCCTCCGCGCGATGGAGCGGCTGAAATCATCGATGCTATCGCCGCAAAACGCCCAAGCCATATTGTTTATGTTTCTTGTAATCCGGCAACCCTTGCACGCGATGCAGGTGAATTGGTTCGTCACGGATATCGCTTGGCTAAAGTCGGTGTAATGGATATGTTTACCCAAACCACCCATATTGAATCGATTGCGCAATTTGTTAGAAATTAAGTTTCAAGTGCTGAACCAATATTATTGCTGCTGCGCAGCTACTTAGAAGTAATTATTATGGTTAAAGTACGTGATTCACAACTATTAGTTTTCGATCAGGCTATCGATATTGAAACGTGGTTCTCGTCTATTGCCGAAAAACTCGGTAATAAAACGACAGGGAGTCTACGTAACGCCTGCATTCTCGCCCAATTAGCCGGCGAAGAAGAAGGCAATTTCCTGGGTGAATCTTGTTTCCGTCAAGGCTTGGTGATGGGGGATATTTTAGCAGACATTGGGGCAGATCAAGACACCATTGCCGCTGCTATCATTCACAGCAGCATTCAATATGCTGATTTGCGCATGGAAGATGTCCGTGAACACTTAGGCTCTACAGTAGCGCGCTTAATTGACGGTGTTTGCAAAATGGATGCTGCCAGCACCTTTGAAAAGCAAACTTCCTCTTATCTGCAAGATCACACCCAAATTGATAAATTGCGGCGCATGTTGCTGGCCATGGTCGAAGATGTGCGGGTCGTTTTGATAAAATTGGCTGAACGTCTTTATCTTTTACGCGGTGCGATTACCTTGCAGGAGCCTGAACGCAAGCGGCTTGCGCAAGAAACATTAGATATTTACGCCCCGCTGGCAAGCCGTTTAGGGATCGGTCAATTAAAATGGGAATTGGAAGACTTAGCCTTTCGCTATCTTGAACCAACTACTTATAAAAAAATCGCGGCTCTTTTGGATCAACGCCGTATCGAACGTGAACAGTACGTTGCAACACTCATCCAGACTGTAGAATCGGCACTGCAAAAAGAAACCATTTTCAATTTTAAAGTCTATGGCCGTGCCAAACATATCTACAGTATTTACCGTAAAATGCAGCGTAAACAAGTGGGTTTTGAAAAAATATACGATGCTATAGCACTGCGTATTTTGGTTGATAACCTTGAAGATTGCTATAAAGCCTTAAGTTGTGTTCATACACTCTGGGAACCTATTCCGACAGAATTTGATGATTATATCGCGCTGCCTAAACCTAATGGCTATCGCTCCATTCACACTGCAGTCAAAGGCCCCGATTACCATAATGTAGAAGTACAAATTCGCACCCTTGCCATGCATGAAGAATCGGAGCTCGGAGTGGCAGCACATTGGATCTACAAAGAAGGGAAACCCGCTGCATCAGGTTACGAACAAAAGATAGCGTGGCTTCGTCAAGTGCTGGAGTGGCAAAATGAGTTGGCAAAAAAAAATCAACCCATCGAAGCGCTGCATTCTCAGGCTTTTGATGACAGAATTTATGTCTTCACCCCTGCAGGCCAAGTATTGGAATTGCCCAAAGGCGCAACGCCGCTTGATTTCGCTTATCACATTCATAGTGAAGTAGGACATCGCTGCAAAGGTGCCAAAGTTAATACGAAAATTGTACCGCTCATTCATTCATTACAAACAGGCGATCAAGTAGAAATTATCACAGGTAAAGACCCCGCACCCAGCCGCGATTGGCTAAGCCCGCATCTTGGATTTTTAAAAAGTCCTCGCGCCAAAGCCAAAGTGCATCATTGGTTTAAGCAGCAGGATTATCAGCGCCACCTTGCAGAAGGAGAGTCTTTATTTACACGGGAAAGCCGCAGACTGCATTTAAAAGAGGTTGATTTGAATGCAATTGCTTCAAAGCTTCATTATAAGACCAAGGGAGATTTGATGGCAGCGCTCGGTTGCGGTGATTTACGGGTTTCACAAATCTTGTCTTTTGTAGAAAAAGAAACAGAGGAAGCAGCTTCGCTGGGCCCCCCTGAGGCACCCACTGCACTTTCTTCTCAAGCGCCAACTATCCCTGAAACAGCCAGGATTGCTATCAGCGGCGTTTCACATTTAATGACTTATATTGCTAAATGCTGCCACCCGGCGCCAGGTGATCCTGTCATTGGTTATATTACCATTAGCCGCGGCCTTACCCTTCATCATCGGGATTGTCCGAATCTTCGTCAACACAGGAAACATAGAGCAGCGCGGTTTATTGAAGTGGAGTGGGGAAAATCAAATGAAAAATAAAGATTAGCACAGTGGAAAGTAAATTATTGTGTATCGTTACGCTGCGCGGCGCCCTCTCCCGGCTGCTACGCAGCCTGCCCTCTCCCGCAAGCGGGAGAGGGAGCGAACGTTAGCGAGCAGGAATATTCACAGAAGTTTGCTTTACAGTGTACTAATTCCCCGGCAACGCTTGCTGGATTTGATTCAGAGTATTATAAACATCTTCAGCACGCTCCGAAGTTTGTGCCTCGGGATCAGAAGAAGCGGCACTTGCATTTTTTGCTTTGTCTATCATTGATCCGGTGGTTGCACTGCCAGTGTTATCCCCACTAGTTGTCATGGGAATAGGAATCGTTAAATAACGAGATTGATCTTTATAAGACAACACAACGCCATTGCGATCGATTACGCGAACCGAAGTGCCGTCTGCAAATTGCGATCCTATATACACATTGTGCAAACGCCCCTGATAACGCAAAGTCCCTGTCCAATGTCCATCAATATAACTAACATATAACAGAGAATAATTTTGTAAAGGATTATTTCCTGCCCCCACTCCCGTAGAAGCTTGATTCACAGCAATGTTTTGTTGCGAGGCTTTAGCAACACTTTGTGCTTCTTTCAATTTTGATTGCGCTAATTGCGCATTGGCATCCGCTAATTTTTTTTGCATTTCTGCTAATTGATAATCATTCACCATTTGAATGTATTGCTGCTCGCGGGCTTGCTGGGCTTGTATAAATGCTTTTTGATTATCTTCCTCTTCGGTTGAATCAACGGGAAGATTTTCTGCAGCAGACGCTGAGGGTTTTGTGGAAACAGGTTTATTCACAGACACCGGTGTAGTAGCTGCAGGAGTATTATTGACATCCGGCTGCTGCATGCCGGGTGTTGAAGCTTCATCATTATTATTCGGCGCTTGGACTGCAGGAACAGGGGCTTTGGGACGGGCAATCGGAGCTGGCGTTGAAGGAACAGTATAATCGCTATCTCCTCCCAGCAGTTGGTAAGCTTCCCAACCCAAAAATGCGAAGGCTGCGATAACCAGAGGGATCATGATCTTTTGTTTTTTCGCCAATGCCATAATATTGTCCTCTCTGCCTATTGTCCTAATACTGCTAAAGCAACCGAGCCGCTGACGACTGTTCCGCTCATTGATATTGAATAACTATCAACCACTACAGGTAACCCTTCAACGATATTACCCAGAAACACCAGATACTCAGGTGCTGCATCAGCAAATGAAACAGTAATCACTACCTGCCGATAACCGCTTTTTGCCTGAGGCTCTCCCATTGAGATCTTCTCTGGCAACGCCACCGTTTGTAAGCGCTGTTGCACCATCGACGCTAAATCCAACAATGGACTTAAAGCAGGATGTAACAGGGGTTTACGATTTTCTGCCGATACGTTTAAGTATAGCGTGGCAGAACCCGTTTTAAAATCAACCTGCAGATTATTGGCTTTCGCCCAAGCTTCCAACGGTGCTGCCGTGATAGCAGGATTACCCGGCGCAAGGTTCACTTGCAACCCCCCTTGAGCGGCTGTTACCGATTGCACAGTCCACCCCGATAAACTATAAAGCAGATGAATTCGTTCTGCCAAGGCTTGAAACAACGCTTGCGGCTCTGGACTTTGCAATGCTTGCTGATAATAAAGTAACGGATCTGCCGGCGGGGGCGGCGGCGGCGCATTGGTAACCGGTGGCGGCGGAGGCGGCGGCACTGGTTTTAAAAGCGTCCACGAGAACCAAGAGACACCGGCAATAGCCACAACCGATAATAATATTATTACTACTGGCGAAAATGATTTACCCTGGACAAGCTTTAAGGCTTGAGATACCGGCAAAAGGCTCAATGCTGCTACGTGCGGTAATGAGGCAAAAACCGGTTCATCCAAATGCACCATGCTGTGAACCGCTTCGGGCGGCAATACAAACTCAGCTGCGGTATCGCCTTCTACACCGATAGGAACCTGTCCGTACAGATAAATATCATAAGCGGTTTCATCAAAAAACAAGCCGCTGAATTCATCGGGCAGGTGGGCTACAGGGACTTTTGCATCTAAAAACACTTTACCTTGACGGACTACCACCAAAATCGCTTGTTCAATGCCGCCCAGGATTTCACAATAAATTAAATTCTCCGGCTTCTCGAAAAAATGCCAGACGGTTTCACCCAAAAGATACCCTTCTTCGTGAGAAAAAACCGCTTCCATATCGCCATTGGGCTGCACAAATAACCGTAGAAAATGGCCGTTGTCTCGCTCAAGCATCAGCACTTCACGCTTCAATAAAGCAAATTTCTTAAAGGAGAGGGTTTCGCGATAAGCGCGAGTGATGAATTGCGAACCATCATCACGGACAAGAACTGGCATTACTGCGGTATCCCAAGAATAACAGGGGTAATCATCACGACCATTTCTTGATTGACGGTATTCGAGCCTTTGTTGCCCACGGGATCAAAACCAAAGGGAGCCGTTTTATTAGCAGTATCACTTAATTTTTTAAAGCCTGAGAGTACGAGCGTATTACCTGAAGGTACTTTTGCGCGTTGATTAAAGGATTGGAAATCCTGACTAGGGACTTGAATTTTAGATCCCCCATCGTCTGCCTCTGTAAACACATTCTGAAGAGTAGCATCGCCCGCTAAAGTCATGCTCACTTGCAAATACACTTCATTCCCTTCAATTTTAGGAAGAATGTACAATATCAGGCCAGAAATCACTTGGCCGGGAGTAATATCACTGGTGATGCTACCGGTATCGCTGCCGCTTAAGAAACTTTGCACACTGGCGAGATAGCCTTGTTGATTGGTGATATTGATGGTCGCTACCTGATTATTCAATGTGACCACGCGAGGCTGAGTTAATACCGAAATATTCCCTTGTTGTTTTAAAGCGCTGATGGTCACTTTAGAGACTTCTGTTTCATTACCATCTGAATCTGTAGTGGTCGTTTTACCAAGACCTAAAATCATACCGGTACTGTCACCTAAATTAGTCAGACTCACTGGTCCTTCGCCGCCGCCAGACAAAGTCACTTTATCTTTGACAAGATTCCAATCGATACCATATTCAAACCCATGTTGTAAGCTCACATCCAGCACCTGTACATCGAGCATTACTTGCTGTGAGAGGGTTTGATTTAGCTTCTGAATAAATTTCTCAATGTTCGCTATATTTTCCGGGTGATCGCGCACTGTCACGGTGGTAGTAGCTTGTGAAACCATCACTTTCCCTTCAGGTGAAATGAGATTAGCGAGGGATTTATCGAGATCAGCCCAAATATCCGTAGCGCTTTGAAGCCGGCTGTATTGGCCCCCCGTATCCAAACCGGAAGCTGTCGTTTGTTGTACTGATCCACTGCTGCTCCCACTGCTGGAAGAAGCGCTTTCCCCCCCCACCTGGAAAGAAGTTTTACCCGGTAAAAATGCAATGTTAAAGGTTTTGGTTTCAAAAGCTGACCAGGACAAGGTGTTACCATGCAAATCATAGCCATAATCTGACAGCACTTTTAAGTCATCCAACGCCCCTTGAATGGTGCCCGAATAATTCATCGACAAGAGTTGATCGCGTTTGACCGTATTATCGTAATGCACAAAGACACCGGTATGATCTACAATCCTGTCCACAAAAAAATCAAAAGGAAGGTTGGTACCATGGACTGTTACTTTTTGCTTTAGCCATTCCGGCGGTTGCTCCAGGCTCATGGGCGTTGTATCCACATACGCGCCCGACTTGGTAAGCGTGGCAGGAGCTGCTTTATAACCGTCTTTGCTAGCCTGTTCGGCATACTCTTGCGATTGATTGATCCGGTTTTTGGTATCGACATACATCGGCGGGTTAAAACAAGCCGATAATAAAAAAATCGATAAAATCGTTAAGATGAAAACGCGAAGCCAGCTTTGATAGGCAAACAGTTTATTCATTTTTTCCCTCTTGGGGGGATGATCTGGCATTTAACGCGCCAGGCTGGTCATTAGATGCCCCTAATGCTTCAGGGGCATGATAGGCAATAGTAGGACGCGGTTTAATTTCAACAATATGGTTTTGTTCGTAAAAAATGGCTTGCAAAGGGTAATTTGCCAATAATTTATCGACAGCTTCCTGGACTGAATCACTTTTCATAGTGCTTGTGCCTACCCAACGATAATCGTAAGGCAACGTCCATACTACATCACCCCAATGGGCTTGACGGACTATTCGTTCAACATTGCTTTTCAGTGAACCAGGATAAATCGCATAAGTTTGAATAGCAGGTGCCGCTGGTTTATTCGGCGCTGTAGATTTTTTCGCGGCAGCCGCGGCAGGCGGTGCTGCCGCTTTAGGGGAAGCAGCGGGCGGCTTTTTTGCAACAGGCGGTTTTGCTGAAGACGAAGGAGTAGTTGTTTTAGGAAGCGGTGAGGTTTCATCTACTACGTAAAAACCTGCCAAAGCAGCCTGGCTTAGCAGTAAACATAGTAAGAAGGATCCCAATCCCCGGGCAACGTGTTTTTTCACACACCAATCCTCATCCGATCACCGTGCATTGCACGCTCCCCTATTGATTTTACTTATTGTTATCGCACATATTATTGTGCGCTTTTTGCCAAAATTCAACTTATTCTTTGGTTTTTAAGACATTTTATTCATTTCTTTTCTAAAAAAGCGTAGGTTGCGCATTTTATTTTCAGTTTTTAGTATCTCTCTGTTCCTGCTTCACAAGCGCCTCTTTCATTTTCTACCGGAAGGAAGCAACGCATTTAATCAGATAACTTCGGCAGAGCAAAATCCAGTTTCTCTGTTTCATCGTTACTGCCGGATTTACACTGGTAAGCCAATTGGGTAGCCACCAACTGCATATCTTCTGACAACGTTGAACATGCCCAGGCAGGCACAGAGGTAAAACGCAGCACGTACTGCTGGCTTGGCATTAACAGCTTAGCTTCCGAATAAGCCTCTCCCGCAATGATCGTAACACCTGCTGTACCATTGGCTTCATCTGTCCAAGGCAGCGCCAGGAATGTGGTTGCGGTGGTACCCGCGGTGGTAGTAAAGGTAAAGTTATATTTGGATTCTATCAAATTGGTTTTTTTGACGACTTCGGCATTAAATCCATCATAGTTCCCATGGGTATTAATATAACCTGCACCTGCCTGCATGATAGCCCGTACTTCTTGCAGGGCAGAAGCAATAGCCTGATTTCGAGAGAGCGATGAAAAATACATGATAGTAGCTGTCAGCATGATCCCAATAATCGCTAAAACAAACAATAACTCCATCAAGCTAAAGCCGGATTGAGACATCTCCCTGCTTACGCGCCTTTCCCCTTTTTCAAAGGGGGCATATATATTAGAGCATGGCAACATAATAATTCCTTCAATATAACAAGGGGTTTGTAACTATAAATAACACATTACCGTACCACTCTTCAGTTTCCGCACATTCTGTTTGCGTAACGGGAATACCATTGACTACCCTGCCGCCGCCCAACTCTTCTCTTAAGCGAATCGCCAGTGTTTCACAGGCATAATTGGGTAAGTGTTGTACCGTGATATACAGATAGCTGTCATCTGTTGGTACCGGTAAATTTCCTGGCTCATAGCTGCCAGGCCAAACCTGGATAGGAGCATCATCTGACCATGGACTTAAGATGCTGACTGTTTCATCATCATTTAACTTAATATATTGCGCGGGAATGTTGCCGCTATTGGCAACCCACGTTGTACTGATTCCATCATATTGCTTTTTCAAGTCACTTGCTTTTAGGCCCGCATTCTTTGTGTTGTTATTCGTATGATAATTCTTGGCAATCGTTAATACTTGAATAATCAATTCTTCCGCTTGATTGGTCAAATGGCCTCGATAAACACTCTGTACATACATAAGCCCTGCCATGACGATAATGGCTGATATGGTTAATACCAGCATCATTTCAATTAAGGTATAAGCTGTTTGTTTGTGATAATGACGCATGTTGTTTGTCTACCTTTTTTGTACGGAAATCGTTACCGTGGAATTATACATGTTGCTATCACCCCCACCATCTCCATACCCGCTGCAATTCTTTGTGATGGTATAACCAATGTTTGTTAATTGCTGCGCAAGCGGTGCGCAGGCATAATTAGGAATACCACTAAAGACGATATCAATACTGCCAGTATTTCCTTTTTCAAAGCTCACTTTTGAATCAGAATTAATTTCAGTCCAGGGCGTTGCTATCTTACCCGTATTGCGTTCACTTAAATTAGTATACTTCACAGGGATTAATCCCGATTTAATAGCAATTTTATCGGTCAATCCCTCAAATGTCATATTAGATTCCCAATATTGGGCAGCAATTTGCAGCATATCGGCAGTTTCACTTACCGCATTTGCCAGTTTTTGTGCGCGCGAACTTGCTTTAAAATAGGTAACAGAACCCGCCGCCACGCTGATAATAATGATGAGATAAAAGAGTGTCTCTATTAAAGTGAGACCCCGGTGTTTTTTTTGTGTTCTTAGCGTCATTTTAATTCCACTAATTTTTCTTTGGATAGATGAAGGTAACCCCTTCTCCTAAAGTAGTATAAGGATCAGCTGTATTAAGATGAATACAGAATGTTTTATTGTCCAAACTGCCTGTACCCCCAATATCCATAAATTGAGTCAGCTGATCTAATACCTGTTCGCACGCAAAAGAGGGTAATTTGTCAATCTTGATTGATAACCTGCTTCCACCTTCTACTGCACTTACTTGGATCCCGGCCGTGTCCGACCCGCTTGGCTCAAGCCCTGTCCAGGGATCAATCAGATATCCACCCCATGCTTTTATCACCACATTATATCGCGGAACAATAGTATGTGCCTTTGCAATATCGTCAACGCTGATTCCATTAAAACTGCCAGTCGCATTACTGTACTCTTCAGCAGCTTCTATAACGCCTCTTACTTCTGATAACAACGCCGTTATTTGGGTTTGATGTTCTGCTTGACGAAAATAGGCAACTGTTGCCAATATCATGGCGGCAATAATCATCAAAGTAAACACTGCTTCCAGTAAGGAAATACCTGTTATTCTATAAAAAGCATTGTTAGCAGGGTTTCTCGTTATCATATTCATCCGCTTAATCAGTGGCAGGACAATACATCCGTCCAGCAGGGTAAGTTCTCAAAGTCAAAGTGTTTTCATCGCAAGTAACTTTTTCATATTGCCGAGCATCGCAGTGAGCATTGGAATCACGCATGGTTTTTAACTGTCTTTCCAATGTGCTGCATGCATAATTAGGAATTTCGGATAAGATAATTTGATAAGCAATCGCATAACTTCCTTGATAATAGGGGTCTATCCTTATCGAGGACGTTCCAAACCAGGGCGTTGTAATACCCAGACCCTCCATTTCTCCACTATCGCCACTTTGCAAGTATTGTTGTGGAATAAATCCTGAATTGGCTACCACATTCGTAGTTAACCCTTGGTAATAATCTTTGTAGGCATTTTCACTTTGCGGTATTCCATCGATATATTTAATATCTATCGGATGACGATAGTTATCAACTGCTGCGATAATTTGCTGGATTAATTGAATAGCGCTATTGATTTCTTTATTGCGCTGAACACTTCCGTAGTACATAAAAGCTGCTGTTGTAATCATAGTGGCTATGATCATCACGAACATGATTTCTAAAAGCGTTATCCCTCGTTGTTTCTCTCTATCATTCCGCGCTGCTTTTTGTCGATTATTCAGCGCTATTCTTTGATGTTTATCTTCTGGTTTCACTATTTCATTCCCGCTCAAAAATCTGGATGATACCAAACCGTCAGTTTTGACCCTAACAGTTTATCCATAACTTTTCTTTCTCTGATCTGGCAAACCGCGCTGTCAAAAACAGCTGGCCCTTCCTGGATATCTGCATTACCGTGTTCCATAGCGCTGCCGCTATTAATACGAGTAGCCAATTGTAAACAGGCATAGTTAGGAATGTTTGAAAACACAATCTCT
>JAJNDI010000046.1 GCA_021156325.1 Gammaproteobacteria bacterium | reverse complement strand
TACGCTTTTTTCAGCGGGATGCGGTCGTGTATTTGAGGGAACATTTGAGCAAATGTATAGGTCATTAGAGTTATTAAATTCTTTGCCAGAATATACAAAAATTTACTGCGCACATGAATACACGTTATCAAACTTATTGTTTGCAAAATCAATAGAGCCTAACAATTTTTCAATTCACGAAGCGATAACTGATGTTGAAAATAAGCGTAAAAATGATTTTCCAACTTTGCCATCTACTTTATCTTTCGAGAGAAAGGTTAATCCATTCTTAAGGTGTCATGTGCCTGAGGTAATAAAAATTGCTCAAGAGCACTCTCAAAAAATAATAGAAACACCCGTAGATGTGTTTAGAGAATTAAGATTATGGAAAAATAACTTTGTGGCGTAGGTTTTCGTTCCTTTGAGAATTATAGATTGAGAGCATTATGTGGCTAACCCAAGCGCCCCTTAAATTGGGAAAGACCCGATAGATCTAGAGGGATGGAGCTGGCGATCCGATTTGAACGGACGATCGGCTGATTACAAATTTGCATCGTTAAGAGTGATAGCGTACTTTCGCGACATGGATGTCGTCTATGGATTGGCTGCTATTTTACCATTAATGAGGATTTGGGTAGTTCAATTTTTTCAGAAATAGCCATGAAATTTACTCTTGTCACAAGCGGGGCAACCCCAAATTTCCATTGATACTAACCTTAATCTCCTGATTTAATGAGGAAAATGACAATTTGACTATCTACCCCATTGGGGTTAAAAATAAAAGATGGACATATGACAAGTTGTTGTAGAATTACCGGAATACATTAAGCAAGTTAAAGGCTTAATGGATGACTCTGCGCGAGAGGCATTTATTGAGCATATTGCCTTAAACCCGTTATCGGGGGATTTGATTCAGGGTACGGGAGGTGCTCGTAAGATTCGTTGGGCAAACGTACCTGGAAAAGGAAAAAGCGGCGGTGCCCGTATTATTTACTATATCATAGTATTGATATGCCTATTTTTTTATTAACAGCTTACGGGAAAAATGAAAAAGCCTCTTTATCAGCATCAGAAAAAAATGCGCTAAAAGGTCTTCTGAAAAAGATTGTTGAATTATATCGGTGAGGTTATATATGAGCCAGGTAGGAAAAAGTTTATTAAAAGGAGCTGAAGAAGCTTTAGCTTATGCTAAAGGCCATCACAAAGGAGCTAAGCGTACGGTTGTACGTGTTCCTAAACATGTTGATGTGCGTGAAATTCGTGAAGAACTCCACATGACGCATGAAGTCTTTGCGGCGGTATTTGGATTTAACATGCGTACTCTGGAAAAATGGGAACAAGGCGTGCGAAACCCGGAAGGTCCCACACGGGCTTATCTACAAGTTATTAAGCGTGATCCTATGGCTGTACAAAAAGCTTTATCATCTAGAAAAAGTGCCTAAAATGGTTCAGGAAAAAACTGAAACCATTATCGGTGGACATACACCAGCAGAATATTTAGCCTTTGGCGATTAATCTATACACCATTGCCTGAGGTGATTCGGGACTTATGGGTAATGATATGCACATTTGGGAAAGACCCAAAGACCCGCTTGAATTCGTTGGTGGCTATGGGTGGGCTCGAACCACCGACCTCAGCATTATGAATGCCGCGCTCTAACCAACTGAGCTACATAGCCATATTTGAATAAGCAAGAGAAACCGTGCATTTTTGTCACTTGAGCCGGATTTGTCAAGGTGTTTCTTTAAACATTGAACTTAAAATGAATAATATCACCATCCTTAACAGGGTATTCCTTGCCTTCTGATCGAAGCTTTCCTGCTTCTTTAGTCCCTTGTTCACCTTTATATTTTACATAATCCTTAAAGGCAATGACATCAGCCCGGATAAACCCGCGTTCAAAGTCAGTATGAATTACCCCCGCTGCCTGTGGGGCAAGACTGCCAGCCAAGATCGTCCATGCCCGTACTTCTTTAGGCCCTACAGTGAAATAAGTCCACAGGTTCAATAAGGCATACGCCGCTCGCACAATGCGATGAAGCCCCGGTTCACTTTGGCCTAAATCTGCTAAAAATGCGGCTTTATCTTCGTCTTCCAATTCAACCAATTCAGCTTCGATCGCCGTACATACCGAAACGACATTGGCTTTTTCTGAAAGGGCAATCTGATTCACTATCTCGACATACGAATTATTGTCGGTAGAATGTTCATCTATATTGGCAATATAAAGCGTTGGTTTTGCTGTTAATAAATGCAATCGATATAAAACAGGTTTTTCTTGTTCTGTTACCGCGAGGCTTCTGGCCATATTGCCTGCATTTAAATGCGCTTGAATACGTTCTAAAAAGGCTGATTCTGCCATCGCTTCTTTATTTGCTGATTTGGCTGCTTTTCGTGAACGTAAGATGTTTTTCTCAATCGTTTCCAGATCAGCTAACAGCAATTCGGTATTAATCGTTTCAATATCTGCTTTAGGGTCGATTTTTCCATTAACATGAATAATATCCGGGTTATCAAAACAACGCACAACGTGTAAAATTGCATCAGTTTCTCGAATATTTGCCAAAAACTTATTACCCAAACCTTCACCTTGTGAAGCACCTGCCACTAAACCCGCAATATCGACAAATTCGATGAGAGTAGGGATCATCTTTTCCGGTTTAGCCATAGAAGCTAGAATATCAAGACGCGGATCAGGTACTGTCACCATACCGACATTAGGTTCAATTGTACAAAAAGGATAATTTTCAACAGCAATATCCGCTTTGGTTAGGGCTTTAAATAAAGTGGATTTGCCTACATTGGGTAATCCGACAATACCGCATTTTAACCCCATATTACGTTTATCCTCGTATGGTTATTCTGTTGATGTATGTAAGAGCCGCATGGCTTTTTCTAAATTACCTGCAATTAACTCATCGACAATAGTTAATGCTTGTGAAATGCTATTGTCAATTTGAATCCGTTCTTCGAATGCGGGCGGCTTTAACACAAAATCCGCGATATATTGCTTTTGCCCCGGATGGCCGATGCCGATACGAAGCCTTTGGAAATTCGCCGTCTGCAATTGATCTATCATATCGCGCAATCCATTATGTCCGCCGTGACCGCCGCTATATTTCAAGCGAATTGTTCCAGCAGGCAGATCTAATTCATCATGGACAACGCAAATCGCTTCGGGTGCGATGCGGTAAAATGCCGCAGTTTTTTTGATAATCGCGCCACAGCAATTCATATAATCATCAGGGATCAATAAGCGGCATGTTGTAGCACCGATACGCAATGTTGCAATATCGCCTTTCACTTTGCTGTCATAAGAAAAAGAAGCGCCTGCTTTTTTGGCAAGCGCATGTATAAACCATTGCCCGGCATTGTGACGCGTCTTAGCATATTGCGAGCCTGGATTGCCTAATCCTACGAAAAGCAAAACAGGTGAAGCCTGCTCGGATTGGGTTTGCACCATCTCCATTTCCTATTGCAGTAGAAAAACCTACTTTTTAGGTTTTTCTTCTTTCTTAGCTTTATCTTCGCGGCCTTTATCGCTGCTGCCTGCTGCAGCAGGTTTTGCTTCACTGCCTTCGTCCGTGCTGTCTGCGATAGTTTCTACTGCAGCAACCGGTTCTTGATCTTCAACGATCTTCGGACGATGCAAGCTTGCAATAGGTGGATTATGACCGTCACCTTTACTTAAGATAGCTAACTCAACGCCATTAGGCACTTTTACATCGGCCAAATGTTTAGATTCATCCATCTGCATTTGGCTAACATCGATTTCCAGAAATTCCGGTAAATCAGCTGGTAAGCAAATCACTTCAGTTTCGATGATTTCTTTTGACAACACACCGCCGTCTTTAAGGCCCGGCGCATCGTGTTCACCGATAAAGTGGATTGGCACGTGCATGTGGATTTTTTCTGTTGCTGAAATACGCAGAAAATCGATGTGCAAGATCTGTGGCTTGTACGGATGACGCTGTAAATCCCGTAATACGACTTTTTCTGGCTGGCCTTGTACATTCAGGGTAATGATTCGAGAGTAAAACCCTTCATCTTCGAGTGCCTTACGGACAAGGCGCTGCTCAACACAAATGGCCGTCGGTTCTTTGTGTCCCCCATACAGGATGCCTGGAACTTTGTCGTGGTGGCGACGCAGGCGGCGGCTCGCACCTTTGCCCTTATCGTGGCGCAATTCCACGTCTAAGCTATTGATATGTGTCATAATAATCTCCTTTTTGGATAAAGTGCAGCCCGCGACCAGAGTGCACAAGAAGGGGCAATTATACCGATTATCGAGAAAAATGGAATATGGGGCCCGCTTCATCTCTCATCCCGGAAATACCGTGGATATTTCCGGGATCTCTATCACCCGATTTAGATGCTGCTTTTGCGGACAAAGATCGCCGAATCAATTTTTTCAAAAGCATTCTGATAAATCTTGGCATCAAGAATAGGATGATCGGCTCGGCTATTCTGACCATATTGAGAAGATCCCTGTTCAATAACAACAAAATTCAAGCGAACCCGGGTTTTGTTTCCTATCTTTTCAATAAACGCCGTGGCTTTGGTTTGCGAAGAAGAGGAAACCCCTAACAAGATTTTTGTCGCCAGGCTGCTGCCTTCGGTAGCACTTTCCGCAGAAATAAGGCCGGTATCTTTACTGGCATTAGTAATAGTGTAACCTAAATCTTGAAATACTGAGATTACACTGGGGAAAACCACGTCTTTTGAACTTGAGTAATCCCTTGTTTCCATGCTCTGGATTTGAAGAGGCGTCATGGTGGATTGTGGCGAGGTGTTAGCACAACCTCCCAGCATTGTTGCAGAAAACACTATAGGTAAAATAAAACGGTAACGAATCATGATCTGTTTCTCCTAAAAATCCGAAGCTCTGCTGCTGAAGTCTGAAACGACATCATTTTTGTTAAATTTTATGATGAGCGTCATCATTCTTGAGCTGGATTCAAAACCGGAACTCTTGCCAGATTGACCGGCCAGTAATATTGTCCAATAACCGGATTTAGCTGATGATTGAGCGACTTGAGCACTTCTTTGATAAGTCCATACATCATTACCACTGCTGTCTCTGGTAGTCACATTCGGCGAACCAAACTTTTCAAGCACTTCTGCTTTAGTGGTTACCCCTTTTTTTAAGTTCAACTCAACATTCCCTTGCGTCAGGTTAGAGTTTTTATCCGTTAAGGGTTGAGGTGTTGACATACAAGCTGTCAATGTGAAGAGCATCGGCAGTAAAAGGATCCAGACTTTTGAAAACTTGAATGTAAACATAGTGTTAACTCCACTGTTAATTTATTAAAGATAAGGGAAAATGCCTAGTCAAAATGTGGGGTTATCTTACTGAGGACGCAATGATTTTGTCAATAGAAGGGGCCTGGCTTTCACCATCTTTAAAATAGGGTTATAGGACTTTAATCCGAAAACAACGAACTCACCGATTCTTCTTCACTGATTCGTCGGATAGCTTCAGCCAGCATGCCGGCAATACTGACGACGCGCAATTTTTTACATTGCTGGGCTTTAGCATTCAGAGGAATGCTATCGGTTACAACAATTTCATCTAACGATGATTGTTGAATATTTTCAATGGCTTGACCTGACAGCACAGGGTGTGTGCAATAAGCTGTGACGGTCGCAGCACCGTTTTTCTTTAATGCGGCGGCTGCCTGGCAGAGGGTGCCGGCTGTATCAACGATATCATCTACTATGACACAATTGCGATTACTTACATCACCGATGATATTCATCACCTGGATTTCATTGGCACGCGGGCGGCGTTTGTCGATGATTGCCAAATCGGAATCATTCAAGCGTTTAGCAATGGCACGTGCTCGTATGACCCCGCCAACGTCAGGCGATACAACCATCAGATCACGATATTGTTGCACACGAATGTCGGCTAACGTTACAGGCGTTGCGTAAACGTTATCAACGGGCATATAGAAGAAACCCTGGATCTGATCAGCATGTAAATCAACCGTTAACATGCGGGCAATGCCTACCGATGCTAACATATCAGCAACGACTTTAGCGGTGATGGGCACGCGCGCAGATCTCACACGCCGGTCTTGTCTTGCGTAACCAAAATAAGGGATCACTGCCGTAATGCGCGCCGCCGATGCGCGTCGCATGGCATCAGCCAGAATCACCAGTTCCATTAAATTATCATTCGTGGGGTGACATGTGGATTGCAGCAGAAAAACTTCTTTACCGCGGACATTTTCTAAAATCTCAACCATGATCTCGCCGTCGCTAAAACGTCCTACAATGGCTTTGCCGAGCGGCACACCTAAATGGGTAGCAATAGCAGCAGATTGCACCGGGTTGGCATTCCCTGCAAAGAGCGTAATGTTTGGCATGCAAGATCCTCGTGTGTGTAACAATAGTGGTGGCTGGGGCGCTAGGATTCGAACCTAGGTATGCAGGGATCAAAACCCTGTGCCTTACCGCTTGGCGACGCCCCAACAGTGAGGAGCGCTTATTGTGCTTTGGCAAAAGCCGCTTGTCAAACGCTTATAATGTCCATTCTTTAACAAGAATTCGCACGCTCAAATCACCCCGTTTAAGGGTCAATTCAGCAGGCAAGGCATACAAACCGACCGGTTGGTAGTTGATATAATCAATTTGCCAACCGTCTTGCTTGAGGGTTAAGAGGAGATTTTGGGGGGAGAGGGTTTGTTCATGG
>JAJNDI010000021.1 GCA_021156325.1 Gammaproteobacteria bacterium | reverse complement strand
AGTTACCATAGCCTGTGCCGCCGCTATCATAAGACAGCGCCGAATTCGTATTGTAAAGCGTATAAGTTAACGTATCGATCGCCGTTGGCAAAAAAATCAGCGATGCACCGCAAATAAACATGGCAATAGGCGCCGCTGCACTTGATTGCGTTGCCATCATGGTACGCGCTTCCCCATAGACCTTCAAATAATATAAGGCCCGAAATATCGTAAACATCCCGCTGATATAAGAAATAGCAAAAATCAGGCGCGATAGCCAGTAATAATCCCGTGTCCAGGCATGCAGAATATACCCTATATCATAGGATTTAAGAATCAATTGTAAATTATTCATGAAAATCCCCTGCTGCGCAGCGCCCTCTCCCCGCCCCTGCGGGGCGGCCCTTTCCCACTAACGTGGGAGAGGGGATTTTTTCTCCCTCTCCCGCTTGGCAGGGAGAAGGCGCGAAGCCGCAGTATGCAAAAGAGAATGCTCACTGCCCCAAAGCATACGTAAATACCGCCCCAAGACTCGTTCTGACTAACCCGTTTTCAACATCAATATCTGTCACCGTTCCATACCCCGGAATGGTATCGCCTTGCGTCACCGTAATCATTTTACTTTCTCGCGTTTTAAGCCAGGCTCTGCCGGGAATAATCGCTTGAACGGTATATTCTTCCTGGGCTTTTTTGTTCAACACTTCTGCCTGCTGCTGGCGCAAACGCGCTTCATTCAAAGCGGTAATTTGTTTTTCCAATGCCACCAAACTACCCTGAAGTTTTTTATTTAAATTGGTAAATTGATCTGCCATGGTGCTTAATTGTGTTTCAAGCGTTTGAATACGGGCTTTATCTTTAGCCTGTTCTGTTTGTAAAGCTGATAACGCAGCTGTGATAGCAGGATCGAGCTGCGTTGACGCTGAAGCCGCCGTAGCAGACAGTAGCGGAACAGGGGCTTTTGCCTGTGCAGCGCCGGCAGCTTTATCTTGATTAACGATATGGGCAATTACTTCTGGCTCTATTCTTTTATCATCCCCCTCATTCGTCTTTTCTTCGTTGAGAATACCCGTAGACACATTAGCTTCTTCACTCATGTTCTTTTTTTCTGAATCATCAACGGGGGGGGCTGGCTGCCCTTCAGTGATTTTTTCGTCAGGGACTACAGGGACAGCACTTTTATTCGCCGCCGGTTTGGCGCCGCTATCCGTATCGGATAAATCCAGGTTATCACTTTGTTTTTGAGGTCTCGCAATATATTCTCTGACATTTAATCCAGCAGGTGGGGTGGAGGGCTTTTGTGTTGGGGGAGCAAAAAGACCTGAAATTTTATAAACACAAAACCCCAGAATTAACAATCCAAATATAAATGGAACAAACAAGCTTCTGATTTTCTGTGAAAACGTCCCGCTTTTAAAACGTTGTTTGAACTGATCCATCATCGATGTTGCAGCCGATGCCCCTTCGCCATACGCTGGCTTGTCGCCGCTCTCATCCTGATATTGGTAGAGATCACTTTCTTCATCTTCCAGGGTTTCATGGAGGTACCCTTCTGAGAGATCATCTTCCTCGACTTTATCGTCTTTATTATAATCTTCGTTGCTCAACCCCTCGAATAAATCATCATCATCGAAATCGTCATCGTTGTCGGGGTTGCGTTCTTTATCCATGATCTACCTCGTTGTTGCCGCTGGATCCGCCGAAGGTGCCGGCACATCTTTCATATATAAAATGCCAATTCCTGTTCCCGAATAAATGGTAATAGTGGTCGGGCGGTCAAATAACTCATCCACTTCATCGCTCGCTTCCCGTCCCACTTCTCCTAAAGCATAGGCCAATTTATCATTGTGGTCTAAAGGTTGATGGTAAGTCTGTTGGGTGCCGTCGGGATATTGAATGGTCGTTGTACCCGATTGAGCGATAGCATCTGCCCACCCTGCCATAAAAGAAGAAGCAAACAAAGCGCCGTATCGCATCACATAATGGTGATCGACATCGCTTGCCATAGCAGTCCGTGCTGTATCACTGTCAATAGCATAGGCGCTCACATCGATACTGTTTTGATAATGCGGCAAGGTCATGGTAGAAAATTCCAGAATAGCCCCATTCGCCCATTTACCCCCTTTTTTCACACTGCCTAATAATTTCGCCCCTTTGTAAGGGCCTACTTCAATGGTAGCCATGATAGGGCCGGGTTGATCCGTGTTCACTTCGGTTTGTAAAACCCCAAATAAAATGTCGCCTGCTTTGAATAAAGGCGGCCCTGCAGGGGTTTTGCTGCCGGCTGCTCCAGACGATGTCGCTCCGCTGAAGGTCCCCGGCCCCGCTGCGGCAGCCGTCGCGGCTCCTTCCGTATATTGCTGTTGATTGGTATTCCAGGAAGCCAGCAATTGCCTTACTTCACTTGACATGGCGCCGGCCAATGCCGCGTTATCTGAGCTATCTCCACTACTTACCCTTGCCCCGGTCTCACTATTCACTTGGGCTTGTAATTGTGCTGCTTCAGCATCGGTACGAGCCTCTTCTGCCGCGGATAACCGCTGCATTTCTGCGATGCTTGGGACACGATGTGTTGTTTGTCCCTGTTCATCTGGTTCCCTTTGCTCAGCTTGATTAATTAACGTGTCTAATTGATTAGCCGCTGCGTGTTGGGTTTTATTTTTCTGATTGTATTCATTGATATCCTGCCCTTCCAAAGACAGGGGCTGGTTAAAAGAACTGGGTAAAGCACTTTGTCCTTCGCGCGCGGCATTCCAGACTGTTTGATCATCGGCTTCTTTGGTTAACCGCGCCCGCTCCTGAGAAGACTCTCCTCCAATAATAGTGGGTGCACCGCTGATTTTAGGGGCTCTGGGTAAAACGACATTCCCTTCAGACGTAGAAGCGCTCTTGCGCAATCCGCTGACGGCTAAAAACAATCCCCCAATGATGATAGCGATAGTGATTAAAAAGATCGTACGCGACTTTGCATTCTTGAAAATACCGGTAACATTTTGGAGGCTAGCCATTATTCTCACCTCCAATGCGTAATTGGGTGGTTTTACCGCTGCGTTCGACTAATACAATCGGTATTGAGGGCATTTCATAAGCATTGGTGCCATCGGCGCTCGACATCTTGGCTAACCAGGCCGGTGATAACACATTATAACGGGTGCGCAAATAGAGTTTATCCGCAAAACGCCAAGCCTGCGCTTCACCACCATCAACATGCACCGTTTGACTGCCCGGCGGCGGTATACCGTCTAATACACTTAATAAGAGAGGACTCGCCGAACCCGGTAAACCCGTTTCGGCGTGAGTCATATTCGCGTTAGGGCCATAAGCGCTTAACCGCAGATCGACACGATAATCGACAATACGCTGCCCCGGGACTAACGTCACCATCACCGGTGTAGTTTGATCTTTTAATTTCACTGCCAGATTGCCGTAAGTATAAGGGTTTATCGCTTGTAACATGAGCGTATTGTTTTTATCCCACTGGATGTTAAATGCTTTGGGATTCCCTAAATCGTAAGCTTCAATCGGCCATGCGGCCCCTGTTGAATCAATGAAAACGAGCGATGTTACAAATCCTTGCGATAAACGAATCACCGGCGGTACAGCCCCTGGCGATAAATCCACCACTTGCGAAGTAGAAGTCGGTGAAGGCGGAATTCGGGGCGCTGTCGCCGCCGCTTCCTGCGTTTTATCATACATGCGGTGCAGCCGTTCGATTTGGGAGGGAGTCATAGGAAGCGTTTGCTGCAAAATCGCATTAAAAACGGCATCGCGTTTGGCAGCTTCGACATTTTGCTCGGGCTCTGCAGTAACAGCTGGAACAGGCAGGGCGCTGTTTTCTGAAGCCGCTGGCGCTGCTTGTTGTACTAATTCTTGACGTTTCAGATCAACTTGCTGCAAAAGCGCATAGTTAGGATCGAGATCAGCGGAAGAAGAAGAGTCTTTCACGGGCGCAGTTTCTGCTTTAAGCGGTTGAAAAAAGCTAATCGCAAGCATTGCAGCCAGACATGCCGCCTTAGAAAAACAGGTGCTTATATTATTTTTACTGACGTGCATGCTTATCCATCCGCTTAAAAACCGGTCGAGACTTGAGTCTGTGCTATATATGCTACCACACCCACGCCTTGAGGCGAATCCAAAAGCGAAACTCGCTCTATCGTCAATGTCACCAAATAGTTCATTGAATTAATTTGGGCGCTGCTTTGATAAGTTACCACCATCGGCATTTGAATCACCCAGGTATACTTTCCATGAACGATACCGGATGCTTTAACCACCGGCGCTTGGGTGACAGCTGCACTGACGATCAGCTTATCTTGAATAACCGCCTTTAAAATATTGCTGGTGTCCAGCGCTTTCAAAAAACTCGTCCAGCCATCCGGTGTAAAATATTGGGCTTGCGTCTCGCTCAATTGACGGCGATAACCGTTAAAGTCGAAAGTATAAGCCGCTACTGCAGCATTGGTTGCCCATTGCACAATCGTGGCCGTACTCATATTCGGCCGATTGAGCGGCACTAATTCCGTTAAACCGCCAGCAGCATTGGTAGCAAAATAGGTAGGGACTGGCCGGTGAGTAGCTAAATACCAAATGGTTATCATCTGCGCTATGACCACCGCAATCGCCAATAACAATGCCATCATCACTTTGCGGTAACTGTCCCGGTAAAAATCATTTCGTTCCTTAACATGTTCTAACGCGACTCTGGCCATTATTTGTTTACCTCTTGTTCGTTAATTGGCTTTTAGGCATTCCCACAGCATCACTTAACTTCATCTGCGCCTGGGTAGATTGACGGGCGGCATTTTGAGTCACTGGTGCTAATGGGATCACTTTGCCTATACTGGTCGTTGCAAAATATTGCGGCGCGGGGCGCGTGACAAATTGATACCCTATTACGAGAGTTTGTATCAACATTAATATAAACAATAGCGATAATAAACGCACAGCACGGCGATAATTATCGCGATAGAAAAACACACTTAGCTTTTCTCTTTCTCTCGCACCGCTTGACATTAAAAATCCCCCTGTCGCGCGTAACCGCGCCGCCCCCCTTTTTCAAAGGGGGAATTTATTCGTCCGTCATCCCGGAATTGGCGAAGCCAATGTCGGGGATCCATTCTTTATCTTCACATTAACGTTGAGCCTGCTGGTAAAAGGCTCACTACCATTTCAACTCGATTAGCCATACTGCGTCTATCATATCGAGAAGCATTTTTAATCATGGGATGGGCTTCAACAATACCCCTGGTATAAATCCCCCGCGCATCGATGGACTCATCCCAAAAAAAAGTCGCAAAGGCTTTTGCATCTTCCTCGGCTAATTTCTGGTTCTTTTTATCATTGTTGAATCCGTCACGAAAACCCATAAAACGTACCCATGTCTTGGGAATGGGCTTTAACCACAGAGCCAAGTCTCGCAATACTACTTTTTGAGTGAGCACAGATTTCCCGTCTTCCCTATTATAAAAATTCTCTGCCGAAAAATTAAAAATTAAATTATCCCCTACGACAAACCAGCGAAGTCCCGCTTTATACCATTCATCAAATTGTGCTTTGTGTTGTTGGTAATGTTTTCCTAATTCGCCGCCAATGATATCGTGCGTATCAGGGGCTTTTGTAATAACCACGGAGGCAGACTCGGCAAATACAGCAGTGCCAAACAATAAAGTTATCATTAGAGACAAGATCATTACCCTGAATTTTATCATATCTCTCACTGACCCTTATCTCCGTCTTTATTCTGCTCTTTATTTTTATTTTCCTGAGCTGCTTTTTGTTCTTGCACTTTACGGGTGATGCCTTCTGCAATGGTATAAACCACCCCCGCTAATTCAGCGGCTGTGGGTTTATTCTCAATCTGCGGCGGATAATGCGTAGCACTTTGAATATCTTTCGACAATTCCGCCGCCACTGTTGCTGCCACATCGGCAGGCTTACCGCTCACTCTTTCAATCGCTTCAATCTGATCAATAGTTGTTTCCCCGCGCAAAATAGGCTTTGCAAAGGCTTTGAGATTATCGGTCAACAACGTAATTAAAGACTTTTTCGGGCTTCGCATACCCGTGAAAATATTCATTTCTTGCGGGTTGCTCAATTCTGTCGGCGCTTTAGGGCGTTTACTACGATGCCGATTGTGATACCCCAATAAAGCAGCCACGCCTTTTTTAATTAGGTTTTCTGCTTTACCATCGTGATACACTTCAACAATTTTTGCAATCTCTTGTGAGGCCTCTGGAATTTTATCAAACAAAACCGGCATCGTTAGCAACGTATTAAACCGTTCAAAACGCTGCTGCAAGGCTTCCAGAACATCATCTTTAGGCGGCTCAACCCGTAACAATTGGTTTAAACGCATTCGTTTTACGGGACGCGGATTCGCAAAAAAGGTTTTGGCACGTACAATGCGAGATTTAAAGAAGATATGAGCTTCGCCTAATCCTTGATCTTTTAAATCCAGCAAATCGATTCGAGAACGTTTTTCATAAGAAGAACTGCGTGTATCCTGGTAGACATTGGTAATGCTGTCCGCATTCGTTTGAAAATGATCAACTTTCGTCACATACGCTTCACCGGCGGTTTTTTGAAAGAATTCCCACGTTTCGAGCGGGTCTTCCAGTTTCATACAAATCTTGATGTTCGTATTGGCACCAATGGACATCGCTTCTTCTTTTGACGTTTTTTGGAAAGCCGGCAAATCCTGCCCTGCAAAAATAGCCGAAAACCCTAAAGAGCGGGCTTGCGCTGGTACGACAGCAAAACCTTCTACTGCATAATAACCATATTCATCCAGGATACACAAAAAAGGAGTATCTGCATTGGTTGGTTTTCGCAAGATTAAATCGCGGTAATCCCCTTCCAATTCACTGCCCAAACCGGATGCCATCATGGCTTTTAATGTGGCAATAATCACTTTACCCAAGTTTGCCAATTCATCCGGGGATTTTTCCAAAGCAGGTAATAATACCGCTAAAATGCGGCGGTTTAGAACCACATCGTGCAGATCCACTTCAGCCAGATTGGTTCTTAAGATATGGCCATAAGTATCTGCCAATGAAGTAAAAGCACGGGTTAATTGCATGATAATAAAGCCGTGCTGCTCTTGACATTGATTGGTTTGCTTCCCTTTTTTTGCAGAATCAAAACTGAATCCGGGCAAGCTCGCGCAATAATAATGAACAGGTTCTACCGCTATCGGCGGGGCGTCGGCAATATCAATGGATTCCTGATTATAGCGCGGCAGTCTTTTATCAATCACAATTTCTTCGAGTTTATCCAGGGTAAAATAATAACGAATACTGTTGGCATCCAATAAAATATAACCCTGATCACGCGAATAGGTTAAAAGCTTCATCAAAGCTTCGACAAATGAAATCGCACGCAAATATTTTGGAAAATAAAGCATTATCCCCTTTACCATCCACATAGATAAAACCGCTGCCTTGTACCAGTGCATTAAAAGCCAGCGAACACAGTGTTTCGGTTTTACCCGAACCGGTTGAGCCAAACATCAAGACATGGGTTCGCATATCTTCATTGCTAAACCACAATTCTTCATTGGTAACCCGATCGTTACCAAAATAACAAATGCCTTGCGACAACTTTGGCTCGTTTTTAGTACCCGGCTTAATATCATTGTAATCTTTCACATGGGCACGTAAGGGCAGGCGAAAAGGCAGGGTCGAACGACTGCTGTATTTAATGCAAAATATTATCATGCCTATCATTAGTGCTATATCAGCTAAGCCTGGAAATACGATGCTAGTGACACCCAATACGACTAAAGTGCTGCTGACGCCTAAAGGATTTTCAAGAAAATCAGCAATACGCTGCCCCAGCGTTCGCGTATCTCGCAGCAAGAGGCGCGGATCTTGTTCCTGATGCTGTTCAACCCCACGTAAAACGGCCATATTAATTTACCTTTGCCCTTCGATGAGACGGTTTTCTGCTTCTTCACCCTCAATGCTTAAAATAGAGGGTGAGGGTAGATAATCCTCATCCGTATAAATGATCGTTTCCAAGGCAATTGCTAATCCCCGTGTGGCTTCTGCCACCATGGGGGAACGCAGTTTTTTGCCAATCGCTTTTTCCGCAAGCCAGTGTGCGAAAGGCCCTGCAATTTCGCAAAAGGCCGTGCGTCTGCCTACACTGTTCAACATATACCATAAAGACCGATCCAGCGGTTTAAGCCATAAAAATTCAGCCGTTGCTAGAACCCCGTCATCGCGTGCCACCGCCAGCATAGAAGCCATGACGCCTAATTCATAAGCATGACTTTGTATGATTTGAATTACCTGTTTATGATCACGGTGTTTTGCAAGCAATACTTCTACCCCGCTAAAATCCAGTTTGCCCGTGTGAGCGGAGGCAGAAATTTGACGAAGTAACGCACGTCCCCCGGGAGCATCCCTGCCAATCCGGGCAGCAAATACGGCAAACAATGCTTTCGCATGAATCGATAAACTGTCGATTCCCATCCATGCTTTACCCATCTGTGCAGCAAACACGGCATTGGCCTTGTTGGGAACAAGTTCCATGGTAGGGGGCAAGCCATGCACTTTAAATTGATGCCGGGATGTGGCTTCGTGCAAAATAATCAGTTTGTGTTTTTTCACAAATTGCAAAGGTGTCATGGCCATTGCCCACTGTCCTTCATCGATATCTTCGTTAACCAAATCCAGGCCAACAACCGGGGTTATCTGCGGCCAATTTGCCCGTTCCGCCTCCGCAAGCGTTTCCATGTTATACGTTCTTTTGAACTTTAAGCGGATATCGGTAAAATAAACCAACGCACCTAAAATAAATAACAAAAGAGCCGCAGGAATACGAATAAACTGCCCTACCGCATTCGATACCACCACTATTTGACCCATTGTCACGGTACGGGGATTAGCCGTTAAAATCCATGTGCGCAAGGAACTCAATTGATCGGTAAAAAAACTGATGACGCTGATTTCAGCTAATTTAAAATAAAAAAATCCCCGCACTAATTGCGGTTGGAAAAGATACCAGATGATCCAGCCCAAAATAAAAAGGCCAAAGAGGATCCACAAAAACCCCATGTGGTTATCTTTACCCCCTCCGCCGCCCGATCCCTGTTGTGCTCCGCCCGCCATAAAATCATCACCTGTTAATGCAAATTTGCATTGTACTGAAAATCCGCTAAAAATAAAAGAGATTAAGCCCTCTTAAGCGTCATATGCCTGGTTATTATAGCGTTTTGTGGGGAAAATGCTTTAATAAGTGCTGCGAGCTTACCTCTCCCGCCGCTACGCGGCGCGGGAGAGGGCGCGGCGCAGAAAATTTAATAGACTAAATAAGTACTAATTCCCCATCCACCAGATGATACCGCTTACCCTGATGATAGAAATAGCCAATGTGAGGGCGGGCGGGAAAGCGATCGCTGTCGATCACCAGTAATTCATGGCCATATTTATCAATATGCTGTCTGCCTCGAAAGGGATGTACCAGGATGGCCTTTGGAATTGCCAACATCAGATAAGCATCGGTTGCAGCTTGACCCCGAGCTTCCAATACGGAAAGCACATCTGCTTCATTGGCATAAATAGGGCGGGATTGAACAAGCGATCGTAAATTTTGAAAGAGAGGCAGCCACGTCGATAACACTTTCCCGGTGGCTTGATATAAGTGCATATAAACCGTGACAGCATCTGCTGCTGTATTATCCCTGACTGTTTTTGCAGAGGGCTTGGCATTTATGGTGGGAGATTGGGCTTTAACCGGTTCTATCAGATTGGCTTCCAACTCATTTTCAATGGTGTGTAGTCTTTCTTTCAATGTTTGTAAAAAAACACCGGGCTGCCACTTCCCCTCTTCTTGTAAATCATGAATGATTTTTTTTAACGGCAGACACTCAGTCATTTGAAGAGAAGAAGACGCCGTTTTTTGTAAAAGGTTAATTTTATGGGTCACTTCGCTGATCGCTTCTTTTATCAAAACGATATTATGCTCACATCTTTCTAAAGAACCGGTTTTAAGAGCCTTTCCAGCTTTATTTTGCAAGCTTAACGTGTGAACCATCGTGGTTAATAAACGTAATATATCTTCTAATTGAACACGCAGATCGAAACAAGCCGTAAAAGAATCAGTCATATAACAATTCATCCAAAGAAACTTTATCGCGAATGGGAGCTGCTTTTACAATTTCATTCAAGACATCAATAATGCACAACAACCGCAGCACTTCGGGCGTAGTGGCATCGAATTTAACTTTCACACCGAGTTTGCTCTCAGGCGCTTCATCAAAAGACGCGCCAATGCCATAACCCAGACACAGAGAACACAGTTGATCCGCGCGTCTGGCTAACGCAGGTAAAAGGCCGTCATCAGCGAAAATTTTGTCATAGCCTATGGGCTGATTGTTCAAAACAAAATGCGCATTTAAAGCTTGCGCCAGTTTTGTTAATTGTTTGAGTCTCTCTTCTGACATAGTGATTTAATCCAGCCACCAGGGAATAGCAGCGCGCCGTTTGCCGGCAGCTGTTGAACGCAGCCAACGCCAAAACACATACACGGTAAAACCATAACGTTCAAGGGTTGCAAAGAAGAGCGTTGCAATTAAAGCAACGACCAGGGTCCAAACACGAATGTGTAATAAACAAAATAAGAAAGGAAATGCAGCACGGCAGTCTAAAAACCAAAAACAGGCAGGACGTGCAGAATCACGCCAATGGGCATCGGGTCTATATTTTGCCATGATCATACCTTAAATGACTGGAGAGCACCGCTCACGCCGCGGGATAATGGACATAAGAAGTTTAACACAAAAACGGCTTCATTTTCAGCGAGCCTTGACTTCTGTACATTACCTTGCTTCAATTCACAATAATATACTATAAAAGAGTGCCTTAGCCGTGCGAATAAAGAGTCTGGTTATCTTATTGTCTTGCTTAGGCCTCATCAGTTGTACCGCTTCCGAGGTTAAGCCGCCGGTGATTCAAGATGATGCCGGTATTAACCAGATTGCACAAGCCGCCGTTGCCGCCAGCCAATCCCTCGAAGTGATGGCCGCAACAGAACAAGCGGCATTAACCCCGAAAACGGCTATCGTTAACCCCGATCCCAGTACCTACGCTATGGCACAAGTGGTTTCCATCGATTGGGCTGGACCAATTGAAACACTCCTGGAACAAATCGCTCATATGACGGGTTACACGTTTAAAGTGATTGGTAAACCTCCTGCAGTGCCCGTTTTAGTGGATGTCTATGCCAGAAATGAAGCAGTCGGCGATATTCTGCGCAATGCAGCTTATCAAGCCGATAAACGTGCGAATGTTGTCGTATACCCCAAATCCAAGTTAATTGAGCTGCGTTATGTTCCAGCTTGATGCGAAAATTCGCCTCATCGGTAGCTTATTCTTTTGCCTGCTGCTAACCGCCTGCGCCAGCGAACCGCCGCCGCGGCTCTCCACTGCCAATGTCGACACGACTTCTCTTGAGGAATTACAACATTTGGCCACACGCACTTTACCGGAAGCTAATGGCATCAATCCCTTGCGTTTGCAAGCCTTGCAGCAAGCGGCTCTTGAAGTCGGCGCCCAAGGCGGTTTGGCAAAACGCGCTGATGAAATCAATCAAAACTTGAAGAAAGAAGCCCGTCAGTTGGATCAGGCTTTTAATTTTCACCCGATGGTATTACACAATAACGTTTTGCCGCCTGTTCTGGTTGAAGGCCGCACTATATTGGATCAACACAGCCCTGACTCGGTCAGAATTGCCGATCACACGTATAAAATTGTAAAACAAGCGCATTTTACTACCGCAACGCCAACGTGGCACAGTTATTTATGGATGGATTATAAAAAACCGCCGCCGCCTGATCCCTCCTTACTGCCCAAGAGTGAAGAAGAAGAAGCCGTCTGGCAGACGTATGTGCTCAAAGGATGGAATGAAGGCATTGATCAAGCCAACACTATTTTTAATACCAATCTTGCCAGATTAAAAGAAGAATATGCCGGGATGACGCTTTATAGAAAATTATTGGCGCAGCATATGATAAGTGAACCTTTCGTTGCCACAACTCAATTGGGGATCACAGGAGACAGCAATGAAATTAATATTAATGATCAAGTCTTGCGAATAACGGCTTTACCTGAACTTCAAACCGACAGTGGAAAATGGCAGGCTGCGGTGATCGATCCCGCAAACGATCCGCAAAAATGGAGGCAAACGAAAACACCATGAACACGGTATCAGGGACAGAATTAATGCTCATGCCTAACGAACCTTTACGTTTTGGCCCAAAAGAATTGGATGCGCTGCTCGCTCATTGCATCACAGTCAATACCTCGGATGTGACGATTCAAACCAACGAAGTGGTTTTTGCCGAAATTTATGGCCATTTGTACCGAGTAACCAAACGTGAATTATCCAATACGGAAGTAGGTGAAATCATTAATGGCATTTATGGGCCTAATGCCACCGCGCAGCTCTTAAGCGGGCATGATCTGGATACGCATTATGAATACCGCCCTTCGCGCGGCGTGCGTCATCGTTTTCGCGTGAATGCCACCAGCTGCCAGGTCAGCGGTCATGACGGCATTCAAATTACCTTACGAACCATTCCGCACGAACCCCCTAAATTGGAAACCCTGCATTTGCCAGACGCTATCTTGGAAGCCATGGCGCCGCATCAAGGTATTGTCTATGTCACCGGTGCAACCGGTTCGGGTAAAAGTACGCTGCTCGCTTCCATCATTCGGGAATTGGTAGAAAAATCCGATGGCAATCGTAAAGTCTTAACCTACGAAGCGCCTATCGAATTTGTTTACGATATGTTAAATAAACCCAGTTCTGTGATAAGTCAGGCAGAGATCCCACGCCATTTGCCCGACTTTGCGGCTGGGGTTCGCAATGCACTGCGGCGAAAACCCGGGCTTATTTTAGTCGGTGAATCCCGTGATAAAGAAACCATTGCAGCTTCCATTGAAGCCGCCTTAACAGGCCATCCTGTGTATACAACGCTGCACAGCAACGGCGTACCTGAAACGATTCGGCGTTTGGTGACAAGTTTCCCCGCTGATGAACGCGCAGGCCGCATCATCGATATTTTAGAAACCATTCGCCTGGTGATTTGGCAAAAGCTCGTGCCAACGGTGGATGGTAAGCGCGTAGCGCTGCGGGAATATTTAGTCTTTGATGAAAAAACGCGTGATGCGTTAATCAATGCGCCGGCTGAGAAAATCATTCAACGCACCCGTGAATTATTGCATTCTCATGGGCAGCCGATGTTAGTGGATGCCAAAGCTAAATTGAAAGCAGGGCTCATCCCCGAGCGCGAATATGCAATTCTCGCAGCAGGTGCGAAGTTTACCGATTAAGACGCGCTGAGCGCTTCATACTTCTTTATTTTTTACCGATTTTGGCCACCAGGTCTGCTCCTTTCCCGGATATAGCATCTTCTCCAGCGCCGCCAACCTTTTTCCCAATTGAGCGGGTCCCACCGGCAGCCGCTTCCGTTCCCGCAAGCTGGCCTTTTTCAAGGCCTTTTGCGGCTTCAGCGCCTTTGCTGCCCACGCCTTCAACACCGGATTTAACCGCATCCAGCATTTGACTTTCACCTTGATCCATAGTTGCGTGTTGACCGCCGATCCAGCGTAATACGCTATTAGAAATCGCTGTCATCATCCCAAAACTTTTATTATACAGACCGGTCATGATGATGGTATACATCGTAATAATACCCGTAGTGGTTAACAAGCTCAGGTTATTATGAAATACGCTTTGCACCATGTGTAAGAATCCCGCATTGACAATGCTCGAGATAATAAATACACCGATAATACCGGCGATAAAACCCATGATCATCAAGATAGGGCGTAAAAACATGGCAAGCGATAACAACACGGCAGGCGATCCTTTACCAAAAACAGAATGACCTTCGGGTGATAATATACCAAGAGCCACAATCGGCGCTGCGACCATCATTTCAACAACCGACAAGATCCAGCCAAACACACAGAATATGCTTAAAATATAAGGCAGGAATGGCAGCCAGGTACTTAATAAAAAACCGGAACTGAACATCGCTACGGCTATCGGTGACATAAGGCTTTGCAGCCACTGAATCATAGCGATCATCCCCTCGGCAATGGGTTGAGCCAGTTTACTGCCAACAAAGGGAATAAATGAAACGCCGGCACTCCCCAACGTTATAGCATCGATAGTGGCTAATCCTCTGATCCAGATCCCTTCTGCTTGTTCTATTTGAACACGTCCCAACTCTTGAAGAGAGATAACCGGATTCACAAGCCCTGCCATACTGGCCCCATGCTCAGCTTGTGAAGAAACGGCAGCAAGCATGTGGTAATTCCAGCTCGTCAACCACCCCGCCACGCCAAATGTCAAAACATCAAATAATTGTTTTGGTCTTCCATTTAAGTCCTGATCTCCAAAATCATAATTGATCTTGCCATCAAGATGAGACCTGATCAATTTTTTCTTGAGATCTGTTTGCTGCTCATCTGAACCTTGCATCAATGCGTTGTCGCTATGATAATAATTATTCAAATTATAATAACTGAGCTGCAAATAACCATTAACCCTGGCTTGTTGGCTGTCGACCTGATCAACGTTCTTTTTGCCGTATACATAAGTCGCCGGTATAACGTTTAGATCTAAGGAAGCCATTGCAATGCTTGACGCACTGCTTAATTCAGCAATATTATAAAAATAGCTGCCGGCATCTGCCCAGCCCCGATTTTTAATCATCGATTTTACTTTTTCTACTGCAGTCTCTAACGTAATATCCTGACCTTCCTGATTAGTCCATAAGACAGGATCTACATCTGCATATTTTGAATACTGTATATGTCTTGCGCTTGAATTGGCAAAATTGGTGTAATCCACCATTGCCAATACAAAGCAGCCGTAATTGTTGGCAATTAATTGCTGATCAGGCGTATTTCCTCCAGGAGGTAAACCACAGGTATGATCTGGATTATCTTGAAAGTATTTACCAGCATACTCCAGCCGTTGATACATTAAATAGACTGCATTCTCTATGCCTTTTTCCAATTCAGTATCGGCTTGAAAGTCATCTTTTTGTAAAGAAGAAGGGCTTGAAGTATCACCGCTTTGGTTTTGCTGATAAGGATACTGCCAGGAAATACCACCGCAGAGGGTACCCTGATCTTTATCTCCAACCGTAAAAAAAGCCGTATCATATTTAACATTGGGAATACGATGCGCGTTTGAATAAAAAGGCCCTTGCACCTGGATCTTGCCATTATGGTGATTTTTATACAATGCCCAGCGGCAGGCTTGCTGTTCATAAATAGTTTCGACAACGGTGAGAAATTTGGTGCTGTCTATCAGGGGCTGCTGGCTGGTGATCATCGATTTTACCGCGTCTTTACTCAGCATTTTATCGACTGCTGTTGACCACATCATATTGGCGCCTGCAACGCCCATCAGCACGATATACATTACAATCTTTTGTGCTAAACAGTAACCGCCGGCTTGCGGTACTAACATGACCATGGCAATGGCAGCGCGGATAATAATCCAGGGAGATGACCATTCTTTGGAACCCAAGCCCATGGCTTCACCTTCATGAGCCATGCGTAAAGTGGAAGTAAAGACAATATACATCAGAACAACGACAGCAAAAACAAGCATTGCAGAGTTAAAGACGCGAAACAAATCCCCCATGATAAAACCGCCGAGAGACCCTGTTACATCCGAATGGATCATCCCGCTGACATCACCAAACATTTGTTTTAAATAACCCAGTGAATAATCACTCGTGGGTAAATAAGCAGATAAAGGATTGTTCTCAGCATAACCGGTAATCGTTTTTACAGGTTCGGCAGCCAAACTGACAGGGGATAATAACGTGAGCAACAGCCACCATAAGTTACGTAATTTCATTGCATTCTCTGCCTCTTATTCATCGGTTTTCTTCACTGTTCTCGTGTCGGCTTTTTCCACTTCTCCATTCCACCATTCTTTCAGCGAACATCCTAATTTTCGATGCTTAATTTGAAATGCAAAAAAATGGTAGCGAAAAGCATACATCAACCCTAAACCCGTCACAGCTAATCCCAAGAGAAATGCGAAAACTTCACCTTGAAAAGCCAGATAAATTGCATAAGCAAAACACAAAAGCGCCATTCCTAAAAAGGAATAGGCTAATTGCACAAAACGCCGATGACGCATCGCTACCGTTTGCGGGGTTAATTTTAAGCGATGAGTGGCTTCAACAAAGGTTTCCTGGCGTTTAGCTTCAGTGATAGTAAAAGTATCTTTGGCGATATCTTTCACTGCCCTTGATGTTTCTTTTAATTCGTCTACCCCGATAAGCCCTTTCAGATGGATTCTTGGTAAAAATACCATGCGAAACCCGCTAAAAATGGATTTAACTGTTTTAAACATACGTATTACCTTGCCTCTCTTCTCTCTCGTTATATCCCCATTCCTTATAGGAACTATAGCAGTCTGTTTTAGAATGGCTATCTTAGCGAAAAGATAAAACAAAGTCAATGCTTTTTTGCATTAAATTAACAGGGGAATCTGCTCGATGTCCTATAATATGTTGATTTTTATACAAATTGCAGGCGTTTCTGCTTTTGATATGAATTAACTTGCATATTATAAAAATGATAATTATAATAAGCGCTGTCCCAATGAGGCTTTCTTCCATGGCAAAAGTGACATGGATGATATATAGTTTCGAGAAGATTTCCATACAATGAGGCCGCTTATGCCCTCTTTAGCCATGAAAGATGTCCATCAATTCTGGAAGGATTATAAAGATCCCACTATTTATCGGGTGATTGCCTTTATGGAAGGGGTTGAAAATTGGACTCTGGATGGAGAGCCTGATTTGGAAACTGCCTTAAATCGCTTAGGCCAACAGCTAGATACTATCGGAAATTATCCCATTGGACAGGAAGAACCCTTAACAAAGCTCGCTTGCCATGTCCGTATGAGCCGTACGTTGCGATTGATGCAATGTATTGACAGCGCACATCCTGGAGCTGCGTCTAAACTGTTAATGTACGCTGAGCAAAATTCCAAACACCGGGATGATCCGCCGGGTCTCTTTTTGCGGCGTAATATTGTATTCGAACGCTTACGTCTCTTGGGGCGTATTTTTGCAGCTGAACGCCTGGAGTTGGCTTTAAAAGTATTGGAGGGTGATGATGCTTAATCTGGACTTAGGTCAAATGCGAATTGCTTCGTTAAAAACGCTTCTCTTAATTCTGGTAAGCTTAGCGCCACTTTCCTTCGCTTATGGCGCAAGCGATTACCTCAAAACATACGATCAAGTCACTGCCGCCGCCACTGCGGCCCATGAAGCTCAAAAAGGTTACCGTAATGGAACAGCTTCTCCTGATCCCTTTGCTCCCTTCACTGCTTTAGTAAAACAAGGGCTGGGGCTAGACTCAAAAGAGATACCGCTTCAAACGACACCGGTTGCTCCCATAAAGCAAGCTGCACCTCTGCCAAAATCAACTCAACCGACAGTCAAACCGGCTCCGGCAGCCGAGTCCGGCATCAGCGGTGTACCTAATAATGATGAACAACAAAATAATAACGACAATAATGTCCAATTGAATTTTTAACATGAGGTAAAAACGATCATGCAATACGGTAAAAAATGGGGCTTATTGACTGCTCTTTTAACAGCGCTGGTATTTTGCGGCAATAGTTTTGGCGATAATAGCGCAAGCCTTGGAAATGCACCGCCTGCGCCTGCGCAAACGGATAACCTGGCTTTTACAAATTGGTTATTGTGGAAATTAAGCGATTATATGAATCGTACGGTTAATGCCGAAGTGGCAACGCAGAAAAACCTGATGTATCAACCGACTCCTAATTTAAATAACAGTATTGCTGCCAATCTTGGACAAACGGCCAGCCGTCAGGAAGCACAGAATATAGCAAACCAGGATGTACTAAAAAGTTTAAAATTATTGGTCACTACCAGTGATAATACGACTATCGTCAACACGGCTTCAAAAGAAGTGCCTGTCACAGTTTCCATGGCCAATCAAATCGGCAGCGCTTTCAATTTAAATACCGTATTAGACAATACTAATTACAATAGTAAACAAGCTAAAATGGCCCAAAATTATATTGCTTTTGCAAGCGGTATAGTACGGCCTTATGAAGTTTTAGATCCGAAAAAAATACTTTCTAAAGATCTCAATAATTTATCCGACTATAAAGTGCAATTGGGTATTGCTACCGCACGGGCAACTGCTGCATTAAGCACTTTATATCAATTGCTCGCGGAACGCACGCCGCAAACAGGTCTTGGAACACTGTCTCAAGCCACTGTTGACAGCAACGGCAATGTGAGTTTTGCTGAAGGCGCCGCAGCCCCTGCGGACGTAAGCCCCTTGCTGGTAGCACAATATAATGCTGAAAAACGATCTTCCAACCCAGGCTGGTATCAAAGTATGGAAACAGCAACGCCGGCTACTTTACAGCGTGAAAGCTTATACACGATGGCTGATATTCAAAAATCACTCTTTGATTTACGCATGATCATGGAACGTCAAACCGCTTTATTAGCGATGATAAGCCTCCAGCAAAATGAAGCTCAGCAGCGCGTTATTTTGCAATCGGATGAAGATGCTGTGAATCAGGCTGCCGGAATCCAGAAAACACCGTAGGCTTCCCACTTATGAACGCCGAGGTCCTTTATGAGTTGAATCGTGTATGGGATCTGTCGAATCGTGATCATTGTGCAGCGGTTTCTTATGCGAAAATAATCCCGCAACCCCTGTTGCCATCACGCGTACTTTAGCTAACATACCGCTTGCATGGGCCACTATTTTTTGCATCTTTCCTTCCAGTAAAGCCAACGGCGGTAATTTATCTTTAGCCAATTCAATAGAATCTTTGCCTTGAAAGGTAAGCGCTAAACAAAAGAGATCGGCTTTTTCGCCGATGAGTCTTGCTTCTACCAAAACATAATCCGAGGCTTCAAAACCCATTTGTTTTAATTGTGATTGAATGGTTGGTTTATCAGGAATACCGCCTGTGTGTTTTTGCAAAAAGATTGTTAAATTAACCGATTTGGCTGCTGAAAAAGCGCCGTCAATCGCAATCACTTTGAGGTTATGCATTTCAAACAAGGCATTTAAGGCGCTCAAAACGATTTCATCGTGGATGATCGCATCGCAAAAATCGGCACCGCCGCGTTCATAAACGGATTGGGTGGCTGTGTGTTCGTTCATTAAAGTCCCCTGAAATCCCCGATATGCGTTTCACGCACATCGACCCCCTCAAGAAAGGAGCTATGTTATAAACATAGTATAGAACAAAACACTAGCCTCGAAGCCACTGCATATAACGAGCAACGCCATCAGCAACTGTGCAAAAATCGGCTTTATACCCGGCTTGACGTAAGGGACTAATATCGGCTTGCGTAAAACTTTGATAATGGCCGCGCAATTTATCGGGGAAAGGAATGTATTCTACTTTTCCTTTATCATGTGCTGAGATAACCGCTTTGGCCACCGCATTAAAAGGTTCTGCATGGCCGGTGCCGACATTAAAAATGCCAGAAATAGCGGGATGTGCTAAAAACCACAGATTAACTTTCACTATGTCATCGACAAATACAAAATCACGCCGCTGCTCGCCATCCTCATAACCGTCACAACCGGCAAAGAGTTTAGGATTTTCTCCCCGCAGAATTTGTTGATGAAGATGCAAGGCAACACTGGCCATGCCTTTTTTATGCGCCTCAAAAGGACCATACACATTGAAATAACGAAACCCGGCGATTTGGCTTTTCGCCGTGGGTAATACGCGCCGTACGTGTTGATCGAAAAGTAATTTGGAATAACCGTAGACGTTAAGCGGTTTTTCGTAAGAAGGATCAACCACAAAAGTATCAGAACCGCCGTAAACAGCAGCGCTTGATGCGTATAAAAAAGGAATACCACGTTCAAGACAATATTGCAGCAATACTTTTGAATATTCGTAATTGTTTTGCATCATGTAATGTCCATCCCATTCTGTAGTAGATGAACAAGCCCCTTCATGAAATATCGCCTCAATGGGGTAAGGAAAATCCCTGCCTGATTTAATGAGCGCTAAAAAATCGTGTTTATCGATATAATCTACAATATGGCAATCCACCATATTTATAAATTTTTCTCCGTTTTTTAAATTATCCACCACAATCACATCAGACCGGCCTTGTTTATTTAACGCTCTTACGATATTAGAACCAATAAAGCCTGCGCCGCCCGTCACGATAATCATTGCACTATCCTCATTTTCGTTGACTCATTTTATTCACCATATCGGTGGTTGAACAGCCTGGGATAAAGGGTAAAATTTTCACTTCACCGCCATTTTTAATAACGGCTTTCGCTCCTGCCAATTCATCGGGTTTGTAATCCCCGCCTTTGACTAAAAAGTCGGGCAGAACAAGACTTATCAAACGTTCCGGCGTTGTTTCACTGAAAGAAACGACCCAATCGACAACGCCTAATGCTGCCAAAACAGCCATACGGCGGCTAAGCGTATTCACAGGGCGTCCTTCCCCTTTTAAATGCTTTACTGAAAGATCATCGTTAACCGCTACAATTAAGCGGTGACCCAATTTTTTGGCTTCTTGTAAATAAGCCACATGCCCTGCATGCAATAAATCAAAACAACCATTGGTCATCACAATTTTTTCACGCTGTGCTTTGGCTTTTGCAACAGCTTTGATTAACTGTTCTTCTGTCACGATGCCGCCATCATGCTGATAACCGTGTGATCGCATCATAAAACGCAATTCAGGCACCGTCACTGTAGCCGCTCCCAATTTACCTACCACAATACTGGCTGCCAAATTAGCTAATGCTGCTGATATGGGGATCGATGTGCCTGCGGCCAAGCCAGCGGCTAAAACAGAAATCACAGTATCGCCTGCACCGGTGACATCAAAGACTTCACGGGCATGAGCCGGCAAATGCAATATCTGTTTTGAATCAACTAAAGTCATCCCTTGGCTGCCGCGCGTTATCAACAAGGTGCCGATATCATGTTGTTGAAGTAAATTCCGCGCTTTTTCGACTAATTCACTATCACTGTGGCAAACACCCGCCACTGCTTCAAATTCACCATAATTAGGCGTAATAATGCTCGCACCCCGGTAGTGTGAAAAATCACTGGATTTAGGATCGACCAAAACCCATTTATTCTGTTCACGGGCTATTTTAATTAAATCTCCAATCTGGGATAAAGCGCCTTTTCCATAATCAGACAAGATCATAACATCGGCTTTTTTTAAGAGTTTGGCCGCTTCTTTTGTCAAATCATATTCTGCACTCAAAGTGGGTTTATTTTCAAAATCAAGCCGAATCAATTGCTGCTGTTTTGATAATACACGCAATTTTGTGGTCGTCATGGCTGTTTTATGTATTTTAAAATGACACTCGATGTCCGTGCTTTTTAAGATACGCGCGAGCGTTTGGCCGGCTTCATCTTCACCGATGACACCGAGTAATTGCGTATTGACGCCTAGCGATAATAAATTTAAAGCCACATTGCCTGCGCCACCAGGCCGTTCTTCACTTTGTGAAATGTGCACTACTGGCACAGGCGCTTCAGGAGAAATCCGCCGTGTTTCTCCCTGCCAATACCTGTCTAAAATCAGATCGCCGACTACCAATACAGAGGCTTTTGTAAAATCAGGAATGGATATGTCCATTGTGTTTATCCTATAAACATTTCACCGCGAAATACATAATTGGCTTCACCTTGGAGCCAAAGTGACTGACCTTCAGAAAATACCCGTACGTTTCCGCCCGGCAAGTTTACCTGGACATCTTCTTCTAATAAACCCGCACGTTGACCTGCCGCGACCGCAGCACAGGCTCCTGAGCCGCACGCTAAAGTGCGGCCAACACCCCGCTCATAAACAGCAAGCTCAATATGACGGGGAGTTAAGATGCGCATGAACCCTACATTTACACCTTGCTGAAAGGGTGAAAGTGTTTTGTCGTTTAAATAAACGCCCATTTCATCCAGTACTGTTTCTTCTATCTTATCGGTTAAGATAACAGCATGCGGATTGCCCATAGAGATACTATAAAAAGTGATCTCTTGACTTTCATCCTCTCTGAAAAAGGAGATCGGATTTTCTTCCAACCCTGCAGGAACCCCCATATTCACCGCTATTTCTGCATTATCGCTTTGCTTAATCTGAACCAGCCCTGCTTTGCAGAGCAGTGAAAAATTGCTATCTCTAACTTTGCCTTCGTCTAATAAATAGCGTGCAATACATCGTGCGCCATTACCGCATTGCTCCACCTCAAAGCCATCAGCATTGAAGACGCGGTATTGATACAAAGCGCGTGGATCATCTGATTTTTCGATAGTCAGGAGTTGATCGCAGCCAATGCCGTAATGTCTGTCAGCCAAGCGCTGCCGCATCGATAAAGATAAAGGAAACGAGTGCTTTGTCTCGTCAATGAGGACAAAATCATTTCCCAGCGCCTGCATTTTGACAAAAGCGATCGGCATTCCTTTTCCTTAAATCGACTTAAGGCGGCAGCCGGTTTCTTTGATCAACAATGCAAATATTGCCGCAGCAAACAAGCAGATGGGAATAGATAATATCGCGTAATTATAATCTGCTAAAGTATACACTTTGATGCCGTAAAGACTGGACCCATTTGTCATCAACCAGTGTTTGTCCAGCAAACTCCCAATAAACGGCTGCAAAACCATACCGCCTATCATCACAAACATATTGGTGGTTGCAATGGCGGTTCCCGCCAAACGGTGCGGCGCAATTTCACGGCCTGCCGCAAACACAATGACTTGTGCGCCGTAGAAAATGCCAAAAATAAATAAGAGGGTAAAAATAGCCGGTTGAGATAAGGTGGGAATATAGAAAATCGCACAGATCGTCGCTGTTGCGCCAACAGCACCCCAGAACATGGGCATTCTCCGGCGGTGGATCTTGTCAGACAAGCCGCCAATTAAAGGGCCGCCTACAATAAATCCCAAAAAGATTAAATCGACTGCAAAAGCAGCGTTATTTGCTGAAAATCCTCTGGCTTCAAAATAAGGTTTTGCCCACAGCTCTGCGAAGACTGAACTCGGTAAATAGAGTAAACAACCGACCGCGCCAACAAACCACATCTGCGATTTACTAATCAACCCTAATAAACCAAATGACATACTGGCCAATTCAGTTTTAAGGGATTTCGTTTCAGCATGTAAAACTTTATCCATCGCTTGTCCAATACGGGGATGAATATATTTACGCGGTTTATCGCGAACGATGGCCCAAATCACATAACTTAGAAAAACCCCCAGTAACGCTAAAATAAACATCGTGACACGCCATCCGAGCTTTTCTGTCAATACGGTCATACCGGATTCCCCAAAAATAGCCCCTAAACCGCCTAAGGCTGAGGTTAACCCGGCAATTAAAGCAAAACGATCAGCAGGCAGCCAAATAGTAGCTAATTTCAGAACACCCACATAAGCAAAAGCGGAGCCAAACCCAATAAGAAAACGCCCCGCCTGCGCAACGCTCAAAAGATGCGTCATACCAAAAAGCACCGTACCGGCTACACAGACTAAACAAGCCAGCGTTAACAAACGTCTGGGACCAAAATGATCAAACAAAACCCCTACCGGCAATTGCATAGGCGTATAAGCCCAATAATAAAAAGCAGATAAGACGCCTAATTGAGTAGCATCCACTTGAAAGGATTCCCGCAAACTTTGTGTCATGACGCCAGGGGCAATACGAAGGAAATATTCATACATGTAGAATAACGCGCCGATGGTGCAGATAGTCCAAGGGGAAGTCAGGATACGTTTGAGTCTGGATATTTCAACCGTTTGGGGGTGGGCTAATGTGTAATCCATCAAGATTCCTCTCGTTTGAAATTGTGGGTAATTTTATCATAATGAACCCCATTGGAAAAGAAAAACGGAATTTTTTTAGCCGGTTTTAGACCCGGCAGCCGCTTTTTGATACCAGCGCCCTTCTAAACGTTCTGCTAAAGAGGAATCTTCCTTCAGTAAGTTATCAGCGATCTGGGTGGCTGCTATTAACCAGTGGGAATCCCGTACAGGATTGGCGATCCGCCAGCCTCCTGCTCCTGCTTGCCGGGTGCCTAACAAATCGCCGCTGCCGCGAAGCGCTAAATCTCTCTCTGCAATATGAAATCCATCTTGACTCTCTCGCAGCACCGCCAGACGTTCTTTGGCTGGAATAGACAAGGGTGTTTGATATAGGAAAATACAAAAACTCGGATCACGGCCGCGGCCAACCCGGCCGCGCAATTGATGCAATTGTGCCAATCCCATCCGTTCGGCATTTTCAATGACCATCAACACGGCATTTGGCACATCGACTCCCACTTCAATTACAGTGGTAGCCACCAAGACATCAACAGCACCTTTATTAAAGGCCCGCATGGTTTGATTTTTTTCTTCAGAGGACAAACGTCCATGAATAAATCCAATACAACAGTCGGATAGAACAGTCTGTAATTCTGCTGCGATAGCCGCTACGTTTTCAGCCTGTAATGTTTCAGAAGATTCAATTAAGGGGCAAACCCAATAGACTTGTTTACCTTTTTGACAAAGCTCATGAACCCGTTTGATGACCGATCCCCGGCGGGTATTGGATAATACGGCGCTTTGAATCGGGATTCTGCCTGGCGGTAATTCATCCAAAACGGAATAGTCCAAATCAGCATATTGCACCAGAGCAAGCGTTCGGGGGATAGGCGTTGCGGTCATGACAAGCTGATGGGCAACACGTGCATTAAGGTTACCTTTGTCAAATAATGCTGCACGCTGCTTGACGCCAAAACGATGCTGCTCATCAATGCAGACCAATGCCAATTGATGAAAGCTCACTTCTTGCTGAAACAAAGCATGGGTGCCTACGATAATATCGGCTTCACCGTTAGCAATGCGTGAAAGCGCTTCCTGACGTTCGGGGAAACCGAGCTTCCCGGTTAAAAAAACAATCCGGACACTTAACGGTTTAAACCAGCGCTCACATTGTTGATAATGTTGTTCTGCTAACAATTCTGTCGGCGCCATGAAAGCGGCTTGATAGCCGCTTGCAACCGTTTGTAATAACATACACGCTGCCACCAAAGTTTTTCCCGCGCCTACATCACCTTGTAATAACCGCTGCATGGGTTTGTCTGATTGCAGATCGAGCAAAATCTCCTGCATTACGCGTTTTTGGGCCTGCGTTAAAGGAAAAGGCAAAGTTGAGATAAAGTGATTAAGCTTATCTGTATTTTCACTTAAACGGTAACTATTAAAATTGGCTATTCTCGCTCGAGCTCTACGCAGGCGTAATTGATGAGCAATCATTTCTTCCGCGATAAGGCGTTCTTGCGCAGGATGTTTAAAAGCTAATAGCGCATTCACATCATCCTCAATCGAAGGCTGATGAACACATTTAACGGCTGTCATGAAATCGGGCCACGCATATTGGCCTCGCAATGCAGCAGGAATTAAGTCCATTGCAGCAGCATGATTTTCTAAAATGCCAATCGCTTGCTGAATGAGTCCCCGAAGACGCGATTGGGTTAATCCTTCCGATAAAGGGTAAACCGGTGTGAGGCAGGTATCAAGCGGCGGCAATTCTTCAGCGGCAATTTCGCAAGCAGGATGTAATAAAATAAATCTCTTTTTGGATTTATCCTGGCCCACATCACCATAAGCGCGGATCACCGCGCCAGGCATTAATCGTTCTGATAATCCGGCATGCAAATGAAAAAAAATCGCCGTTAAACGCCCGCTCACATCTTCAATTTCACAATGTAAAGTGAGTTTTTTACCAAAAACACGCCGTACTGAAAGAATATGCCCTTCAATCACGGCAAATTGATGCGGTATTAAGTCAGCAATAGGAATAAGGCGTGTTCTGTCCTGATAACGTATCGGACAATGTAAAAGCACATCCAATACTGAAACCAATCCGGCTTGATGCAGCCGAGGCAAAGTTTGTTTGCCCACACCTCGCAGGGTGGAAAGGCTAAGATGGGTTAATTCGGTGTTCATGTGAAAACAAATCTTCCCAGGTTTCCCGCTCTCGAATAAGATGCATTGTACCGCCTTCTACCATCACTTCGCAGGCACGGCGTCGTGCATTATAACGAGAAGCCATAGAAGCCCCATAAGCACCAGCGGTGCGAATGGCAAGATAATCACCGCTTTGAATACCAAGACTATATTCACCAAAACGATCAGAACTTTCGCAAACAGGCCCTACCACTTCATATTGTGCCGCAGCCCCTTGGCGTTTTTTAACTTCAATGATTTCATGTGAGGCTTGATAAAGTGCCGGGCGTAATAAATCATTCATGCCGGCATCAATAATCGCAAACTGTTTAACAGAACTTGATTTAATATATTCAACGCGGCTTAATAAAATACCCGCATTCGCCATGATTAAACGGCCAGGCTCCAGAATAAGTTCTAACGGACGGCCTTTTAATAATTCGAGAAGGCTCGCCGTATAATCAGCCGGCGTTGGAAGTGAGTCTTCTCGATGATAAGGCACGCCTAATCCTCCTCCCATATCAATATGTTTAAAGAAGATCCCCAATCCTTTCATTTTATCAACGAAATCCAATACGAAGTTTAATGCTTGTTTAAAAGGCTCTAAGGAAGTGAGCTGTGATCCAATATGACAATCAATACCTTTGATCTCAATATGAGACAATAATTTTGCTTGAAGATAAAGTTTTTCCGCAAACGCCGCTTCAATGCCAAATTTGCTGTCACGCAATCCCGTGGCAATATAAGGGTGAGTTTTGGCATCGACATTAGGATTAATACGCAGTGCAATGGGCGCTACTTTATTTTGTTTGTGGGCACATTGCTGGATCTGCATTAATTCTGCTTCAGATTCTACATTAAAGCAGCCGATCTGAACTGATAAAGCACGGTTTATTTCCGATTCTGATTTTGCAACACCTGAAAAGACAATCCGTTTGGGATCAACGCCAATATATAAGAGTCGTTCCAATTCTCCTTGAGAAACAATATCAAAACCCGAGCCTAGCCGTGCCAGCAAATCTAAAATCGCTAAATTATCATTGGCCTTAACCGCATAACAAATCCGATGCGGCCATTTGCCGCAGACTTCATCGATGAGACGCCAATGACGTTCAATAGTGGCTCGCGAATAAACATAGCAAGGCGTACCGTATTGGGCAATGATATCGGCAACCGGCACTTCTTCAGCATAGAGTTCATCATGACGATAGTTAAAATGATCCATTTTCAAAACCAGGAAGGCTTGACGGGATCAGGTTTCTCGGGCGCAGGGTGATTTTGGTCAGGCAAAGACAGAGGCCCATTCATTCCGCAACCGGGGAGGGTTAATAAAACACTAAGAAGAATACAACCCGCAAAAACTCTCAAAATCCCCCCATCGGGCTTCGCCCGCCGCTCCCCTTTTTCAAAGGAGGTAATTAAACCATTTGAAAAGAACAGTATAACCTTTTAAAGTAACCCTATGGTACAACATCAGATCATCGAACAAAGTTTTTCCATCCCCTCCACATTCGCAGGTGAACGCCTGGATCATGCTTTAGCTACTATAGTTCAAGATTATTCTCGCGCCCGCTGGCAAACGTGGATAAAAGAAGGCGCTGTCCTTGTTGATGGAAAACAGCAAGCCGCCAAGTATCATGTTAAAGGCGGCGAGCAAATCTCTCTTAAAGCCACCTTGGCTCTTCAACAAGAATGGCAAGCTGAATCACTTGATCTCAATATTGTTTATGAAGATGATGATTTACTGGTTTTGAATAAACCCGCCGATTGTGTCGTACATCCGGCTGCCGGTAATTATGAAGGCACACTTGCCAATGCTTTATTGCATCATATCCCTACCCTGGCCACCGTACCGCGCGCCGGCTTGATTCATCGATTAGATAAAGACACAACCGGTTTGTTAGTCGTTGCGAAAAGTTTGACCGCTCATCACAGTCTTGTGAAACAATTAGCAGAACGCCGCGTTAAACGAGAGTATGTAGCCCTTGTGAATGGAATTGTTACAGCAGGGGCGACTATCGATGCCCCGATTGGCCGCCATCCGAGACTTCGCACTAAAATGGCTGTAGTGGCTTCCGGAAAGCCCGCCGTGACGCATTATCGGGTTTCAACCCGATTTAAACACCATACTTTATTGTCCGTCAGTTTGGAAACCGGCAGAACCCACCAAATTCGGGTGCATTTATCCCATAATCATTATCCCATTGTGGGTGATCCCCTCTACAGCCGAAGCCCGGTATTACCGCCTAACAGCAGTGCAATATTGCAAGACACGCTAAAGCATTTTAAACGCCAAGCTTTGCATGCCGCACGATTAGGGTTTATGCATCCACTGCGAGCAGAGCCTGTTGAATGGTCTTGTCCTTTGCCTTCGGATATGCAGCACTTGCTTGACGTATTAGCTGCAGAAGAAAAACATTCATTATCACCCCCTTTGTAAAAAGGGGATGGCGCGGTTACGCGCGACAGGGGGATTTCATGACAACCGCAAACTATCTTTATGCCCATTGGCCAGCCCCGCCGACTGTCCGAGCGCTCACCACTTTACGTTATGAAGGCCACAGTAAAGAACCTTACGCCGCCTTTAATCTCGGTTTACACGTAGGAGATGAAGCCGCTGCAGTACTGGCGAACCGTGAGCTTTTGCAGACAGCATTATCTCTACAGAACCCGCCGCAGTGGTTAAACCAGATACACGGCTGCGATATTATCGCTTTAACCCGCGAAACAAGCCCTCAATCTGCGACGCCTGCCGCTGATGGCGCTTATACGCAATTACCGCATGTGGTCTGTGCTATTCTCACTGCCGATTGTTTACCTGTTCTGTTATGTAATAAAGCCGGTACGCTGGTCTGTGCTCTACATGTGGGATGGCGGGGTTTGGTTGCAGGGATCATTGAAACTGCTTTAAGCCAATTACCCGTTAATCCTGCTGAATTACTCGCATGGCTTGGTCCGGCAATTGGTTTTAATGCTTTTGAAATTGGAGAAGAGGTTAAAACGTTTTTAGCAAAACACAAAACTGCTCCGAAAGCTGCTTTTGCTATCAATCATAATGGACGATGGTGTGCTGATTTGAACACCCTTACTATCGCAAGACTCAAGGCGTGCGGCATGAATGAAATAAATTGTTTTCGATCGAATGAGTGTACTTATGCAAATCCCGACCGCTTTTATTCTTATCGCCGTGATGGGCAAACTGGACGTCACGCTACTTTGATTTGGTTAACTAAAAGTAATCAACCCTAAAAAAATCGCCCCACAAAAAGCGGGGCGATTTAAGTAGCAAAAATAGCCTTATTTAGCAGCCATTTCTTTCAATTTCTTCAATGCACGGATCTTTACCACATTACGGGCCGGTTTGGCTTTAAACGTGGTGGGTTCACCCGTAAATGGGTTAACGCCTTTACGTGCCTTGGTTGCTTTTTTGTTTTGGATAACAACTTTAGCAAGCCCGGGCAATGTAAATTGACCTGCTGCACCGGGTTTTACGTGGCGGCAAATCACATCTGTTAAGGCATCCATCACTGCACAAACTTGTTTTCTGCTCAAACCAGTGCATTCAGCCAATTCAGCCATCGTTTGCGATTTTGAAAGCGCTGTACGGATGAGGCCTGTCTTTTTCTTAACGGCTACGGTTGTTGTCGTTTTGGCTTTGGTGGTGGTCTTGCGGCGCGCTGTCGTTCTACGTTGAGTAGATTTGGCACGCGTAGTGCGTTTAGCGGTTGTTTTACGTTTGGCGGTTTTTCTCTTAGCTGCCATGGTTTTCCCCTTTATGGTTAACATTCATTATCCAATAATACAGAAGGCATTTACCTGCTGTTTCCACATGTAACAATACCACAAATTAAATAAATTGCGAGGGTTTTTTGAAAAAAAATCAAAAAAAATGTAAAAAAACCCTTTTTTTAGGGTTTTTAGAGCATTGCATGGCCTCGACCGCATCAAATAATCCTAAAAAATAGGATTATTTGTATATCTTGGCAACACCCTGCTGTGAAACATTACGATTTGATCGCGATGTTTCACGAGGGATTCGTCGTCACTCCAGCATTCGTGGAAGGGTCACGGAAAAGGGTTACGACCTGGTGTACTCCTTCAACCTGGCTTGCAGCGCGGGCTGCCAAATTAGCTTGTTCCTGATTCACACGACCAAATAAATACACGATGCTATTATCGGTTACCACCTTGATATGGGCAGCACGAAGGCCGGAGGTTCCTACTAAAGCGGATTTAACTTTGGTCGTTATCCAGGCATCTTGAGTTTGTGTCCACGTACTAATCGGCTCGCCAAGAGTAATCTGGTTATAAACGTGTTTGACCCCTTCAACAGAATAAGTGTATTTTTCAGCTTTTTCACGCACGCTCTCTGTTTTGGCTTGACCGGCCAATAAAACATTACCTTCATATACCGTGATGCTAATATGGGTATTATCATGGAGATCCTGATCTTTATAAATCAGATTACCAATCTTTTGCTGCAAGGATTGATCTTGAGTCTGCTGCCCAATATCCCGATTATCAGCAGCAACGCTGCCCCCGGCTGCGCCACCGCCGGCAAAAGCCCCAAATACGCACCCTGTTAAGTTCATAGTACTGAGGAAAAAAAGGACTGTTAGCAAGATACCTGATGATAATGTTCGCCTCATGATATTTCCTCCACACCTAATAAGTTATTATCGATCTCGTTACATAAGCAATGAATAATAAGGATGTGTACTTCTTGAATACGGGCTGTTAGCGAAGAAGGCACTCGAATCTCAATATCGGATGAAGATAAAAGAGAACTCACCTGACCCCCATTGCCCCCTGTTAAAGCAATCACCCGGCAGCCCTGTTCCTGGGCGGCTTCTATCGCCGCTATGATATTTTTTGAATTCCCGCTGGTCGAAATTGCAAGCAAAATATCGCCTGTTTGACCTAATGCCATAACCGGTTTTGCAAAAATCTCATCATAACTATAGTCATTCGCAATAGAGGTCAAGGTAGAGGGATCGGTACTTAAACAGATGGCCGGCAGGGGTTTACGTTCACGCCGATATCGGTTGATGAGTTCTGCCACAAAATGCTGGGCATCAGAAGCAGAACCCCCATTGCCGCAAGCCATGATTTTATGCCCTGCCCGAAGAGCTTCTTGCATAACTTCGCTCGCTTTAGCAATAAGCTTCGGTAACTCTTCTGCAGCGTCTGTTTTTGTTTTAATGCTGGCTGCAAATTCACGTTTAATACGGTGGATAACGTCCATAGGCATTACTCAATCATCTCTTTCATCGGTTAAAAAAGCATTTTTTATCCATTGAATCGTTATATTATCGCCTTCTACAGCCACAACGTCAAATCGAATCGGTTTGTTCTGCCAACGAGGATTATGCATCAAGTAGTTCATCGCAGCTAGCATGAGGCGTTTTTGCTTGACAGAGGTGATAGTTTCCAAAGCAGATCCAAACGCCGTATTACGTCGATATCGCACTTCAATGAAGACAAGGTAATTCCCGTCTTGCATGATTAAATCGATCTCGCCTTGGCGAAACGCAATATTGCTGCCGACAAAACGCAAACCCCGCTGCCTTAAATAATTATTGGCAATCGTTTCGGCGTGTTGACCAATGGCTTTTGTGGTTTTGGTGAGTGCCATGAGAAATCTCCTATAAATCCCCCTGTTATAGGCTTCGCCTATAACGACCCCCTTTTGCAAAGGGGGTGAAATACCTGCTGCGGAAAAATCTATTCGATGACTTCAAGGCGGCCGTTTCTGATCTTAGCCCAGCTTAACCCTCGATAGATACGCCGGTTGTTTTGCACTGATAAAACACCGGTATCCCCATTTAAAGTAAACAAGGGAAATAATACCAATCGATTTAACTGCTGTGTTAAGGTATAAGCGTCTGCGCCCAGCGCATATAAACGCGAGGCGTTTTGGTAATCAGCCGGCCATAGGGTTCGTAGCCGCTGTTGTTTTTCCTGATAACCGGCTTCAGCGCTTAACAACAAAGGGATATCGCAAAATAACACACCATTCAAATCTTTATCGGCTTCATCATTAGGGCTGCCGCTGTAAATACGAGAGGTAGCATACACGGGTAAATCTCCCGCATAATAAAATTTAAAAAGCGGCACCAATTGCCGTGCCGTATCGGGCTTAACGGCTATCATGATCATATCAATATCATCGCGCCTTCTCTCGATCGTTTTGGTTTTGGCTCCTAACTGTTTATCCAAGGCAGCGTGTCTCGCATCGCTGTCTGTAATATGTAACGTACGCTTCACGGCGGCCGCAAGATCGGTTTTCTCTTCCAAATAGACAACCTCAACAGTACTGCCGCCCTGATTTTGCCACGCCCTGTCAAACTCGTAAAACACGCCTTTTCCCCACTCCGTATTGGGAACAAAGACCAGAGCTTTATGCTTACCGTCTCGCGCTGCTTTGAGAGCCACTTGTAGAGCTTCATCGCGAGGCGATAAACCAAATTGGTATAAAGTGTCGGGGGGCGCTAACAAGCCAAAAAGAGAAGATTGATCGGAGTCGAGCGTATTCAAGGCAATAGTAGGCACTTGCAGGCTGCCTTTATCAATCAAGGTCTGGATGTCAGTTTTGACTAAAGGACCTACGACAATATCAGCCCCTTCATTCACAGCTTGTTGGTAAATAGCAGTAATATCCAAGGAAGTCGTTGTATCGTAGGTTTTAACCCGTAAACTTTTTTGTTTGAAAGCATCTGATCGATAATAAGTAGTTAAAAACCCATGCTGAATCGCTTGACCGCTGCTGCCTAAACTTCCAGACAAGGGGAGTAATAAGGCAATTTGCTTGGGATGATGAGGCAAAGGCAGATGAGAA
>JAJNDI010000020.1 GCA_021156325.1 Gammaproteobacteria bacterium | reverse complement strand
CGCTTGGAAACCGGTGTTTGAAGAAGTCCAAATAGCTTTGGAAGAGTTTGCAGTCATCCCAACAAAGCACAGATTTCCCCCACAATCTGAATAATACTTTTATCATGCGCATCGATATGAATAGAAGCCAATGCTTGATATAAAGGTGTTCGCTTAGACAGCATATTGGCAACCGCGCTGCTCACGTCTTCTACCTGCAGCAACGGGCGGTGGTGATTATTACGCTCAATCCGTGCCGTTAAGACCGCTTGCGGTGCATAGAGATACACAACTTTCCCTCGCGTTTTCATCAACTCACCATTGGCTTCTGTTAAAACAGCACCCGCACCGGTAGCAATAACGCCCGCTGGTTCTTCTGAACACTGTGCCAGCATGGCGTGTTCCCGTTTGCGAAATCCTGGCTCTCCTTCAATATCGAAGATATGCGCAATACCTGCCCCTGCCCGTTCTTCAATGATCCTGTCAAGATCATAAAAAGGACACTGTAATTTGGCTGCCAGGCGTTTGCCAATCGTGCTTTTGCCAACTCCGGCGGGGCCGATGAGAAAAAGCGGTTTGTAGAGTGTTTTCATGATGGCAGCAGTGTACTTTGATCGGCTTTGGTTGAAAAGGCATCGTTTTAAATCTCCCGCTGCGGCTTTGCCCCCGCAGCGCTTGCTGCGGGGCTACTGCTGGGGGTAGTCCCTTTTTCAAAGAGGGTAAAAGAGGACTTTTTCCCTAGCCTTGAAACTTCAAATACGGTATTCTACTCTCATCCAAAACGCATCTCATCAAAGGAATTTTAAATGCTTAATTCTGTAAGAAAACATTTTGTTTTAGCGGCAGGGGTTTGTCTTTCACTGCCTCTTTGCCTCAACTGTGCATTTGCAGCTCCCGATACCGTTAATGCAAAGCCCGGTGTCTTAACGTTGAGCACGCCTGCAGCCGTCGCTCAACCCACAACCTTACCCCTCGTGCCCGCTCCCCCGTCAGTAGACGCCAAATCTTATCTCTTAATGGATGCCAATAGCGGTAATATCATCGCCGAGAAGAATGCTGATGAGCCCATGCCGCCAGCGAGTTTGACCAAGATCATGACGTTATATCTTGCTTTTCATGCTTTGCAGCAAGGGCAAATGCAATTAAACAGCCAAATTCCTATCAGTGTTGCCGCTTGGCAAATGGGCGGTTCTAAAATGTTTGTCAAAGAAGGCACAGAGGTGAGCGCAGAAGAGCTCTTACGAGGCATTATCATCGATTCCGGCAATGATGCGTGTGTTGCGATGGCAGAATACCTTGGCGGTAATGAAGCAAATTTTGCCAACTTGATGAATCAGGAAGCGCAAATATTGAGTTTAACCAAAACGCATTTTACGGATTCTACGGGAATGCCCCATCCTGATCATTACACCACTGCCCGAGATATGGCGACACTGGCGCGCGCCTTGATCGTTCAATTTCCTCAATATTATCCTTATTTCTCGGAGAAATCCCTGACTTACAGCGGCATCAAACAATATAACCGCAACCGTTTATTATGGCGAGCCAATATCAATGCGGATGGGATCAAAACAGGACACACTGAAGAGGCGGGTTATTGTTTAGTGGGTTCTGCCAAACAAGACGATCAGCGTTTAATCGTTGTTGTAATGGGTACTCCTTCTGATAATGCGCGTACTGAGGCTACTGCAGCCTTATTGACATATGGTTTTCGTTTCTTTGAAACCCACAAATTGTATGAGGCTAACGCAGCCATTAGTAAAACACGGGTGTGGAAAGGTAAAAACAAAGAAATTACTTTAGGATTTGCACAACCGGTGTATGCCACCATTCCGCGCGGCCAATATGCTAAACTGAAAGCAACGATGGATCTGAATCAAACCATCAAAGCCCCTGTTAGCAAAGGGCAGCCTGTCGGTACGTTAAAAGTTTTCTTAGGTGATCAGCAGATTGGAAACTACCCTGTTTTAGCATTGGAAGACAACCCCAAAGGAAGCCTGTGGCGCCGCATGGCAGACAGTGTTCGCTTAAGCGTCCATCATCTCTTTGGCAGCAAGGACAAATCAAATACCGCCGCGGAGGCTTAACATATTATGTCTCATGATGAAACGCCTTATCCGATTGTTTATCTGAATGGAGAATTTATTTCGCATGAAAAGGCTTTTATCTCTATTACCGATCGCGGTTTTTTATTTGGCGATGGTGTCTATGAAGTGATCCCTGTTTTTCAAGGACAATTATTTCGCCTTGAGGAACATCTGCATCGTTTGTATCAAAGTCTCTCAGCCATTCGCTTATCGAGCACGCTAAGCAGCACGCAATGGTCTACCCTCTTGAAAGATTTAGTCAAGCAAAATGGCAGCGGCAATCAAGCAGTTTATGTGCAAATTACCCGCGGGCCCACGGCTGTTCGCAAACATCTTTTTCCCCTCCATCCCAAACCGACATTATTAGCGCTCTCTATGCCTTTACAAAACCATTCTGTTGAAGCGTTGCGAAAAGGAGCATCAGCGATTGTATTGCCTGATTGCCGCTGGACACGCTGTTCTATTAAAGCCATTACGCTGCTGCCAAATGTGTTATTAGGGCAAGAAGCTTTTGACGCCGGCGCTGATGAAGCCATTTTAATACGCGAAGGCCATGTTACCGAAGGCACAATCTCTAATGTGTTTATTGTTAAAGATAACACGATTTACACACCGCCCAAATCGCCTTATCTATTAGGGGGAATTACGCGGGATTTAGTGATAGAATTAGCCCATTCACACGGACTTACCTTAAAAGAAGAACCTATCAGTGAAGCAAGGCTCTATCAAGCCGATGAAATCTGGTTAACGAGTTCCGGGCGTGAAATTCGCCCTGTAATCTCACTCGATCAAAAACCGGTAGGCAGCGCAAGTGCAGGCCCTGTGTGGGAAAAGATCATCTCTCTTTATCAAGATTATAAACGCCGCATTATGCAAGAGACGGTATAAACCATGGTAAAAGAAAATGGCAAGAAAAAAAAGAAAAGTTTACTTAAATTTCCGTGTCGTTTTCCTATTAAAGCCATTGGCAAAGCTTCCCCTCATCTTTCGCAAATTGTTTTTGATATGATTGAAAAACATGCGCCGGGGTTAACAGAAAGCGACATCACTTTTCGCATGAGCAAAGAAAACCATTATCTGGCGTTGACGATTACTATCACCGCAACCAGCCAAAAACAACTGGATGCGATTTATCGAGAATTAAGTTCTCATAAGTTGGTTTTATATGTATTGTAAGTTTATTTTCTTTTCATTTTGCTGCGCGCTTCCCTCTCCCGCGCTGCTTTGCAGCTTGCCCTCTCCCGCTTCGCGGGCGAGGGGAAGAAAAGATCCCCTCTCCCACGTCAGCGGGAGAGGGAGACGCGAAGCGGCGGGAGAGGGAAGCGCGCAGCAGTACAGAAAAAGAGAAGCAATATGCCGCAATTAAATAACACTTTACTCATTCGCGATCTCGGGAAAGCCCATTACATTCCTGTTTGGCATGCCATGCGCCATTTTACTGATCATCGCAGCCATCACAGCTTCGATGAAATCTGGGTTGTTGAACACTATCCTGTTTTCACACAAGGACAAAACGGACGTGCCGAACATATCTTAAGTGCGGGAGACATTCCCATTGTACAAACCGATCGCGGAGGACAAGTTACTTATCACGGGCCCGGCCAAATGATTATTTATTTATTGCTCGATTTGCGCCGGCGCAATGTAGGGGCGCGTCAATTGGTTCGTCATATTGAAGCGAGTGTTGTGCAATGTCTGGCATTGTATGGGATCGATGCCGCTGCCCGTCCTGATGCCCCCGGGGTATATGTCAACGATGCAAAAATCTGCTCTTTAGGTTTACGGGTTCGCCGCGGCTGTTCTTATCACGGGCTTGCCTTTAACCATGATATGGATTTAAGCCCCTTTATTCGCATCAATCCCTGTGGATTCAAACAATTACCCATAACGCAATTGCGAGATTTCAAGCCGGCCGTCACGCGTCTTGAGTTAAAAAATCAATTGGTTGGCTGTTTGCGTCAAATTTTAGGGTATAATGCCCTCACGCAGGCTGAGAACAGTTTGCCCGGTTTACAGGATATCGCTTATGCCTAATACAACGCCTCTTGAGTCTACGCAAAAACAACGTGATGGCGATAAGCTCGCGCGGATCCCCATTAAAGTGGTACAAGCTGAAACCCTTCGTAAACCCGATTGGATCCGCATTCGTATTCCGGCGACATCAGCTGTGGCTGATTTGAAAAAAGTATTACGTGAAAACAAACTCGTGACGGTTTGTGAAGAAGCTTCGTGCCCTAATCTCGCTGAATGTTTTAGCAAAGGAACTGCCACTTTCATGATCATGGGAGACAAATGCACGAGACGCTGTGCCTTTTGTGATGTGGCTCATGGCCGGCCTGATCCGCTCGATCCCGAAGAACCTCTTAATCTTGCCCGCACTATCGCGCAAATGCGATTGCGTTATGTGGTGATTACTTCTGTTGATAGAGATGATTTGGCCGACGGCGGGGCTTCTCATTTTCGCGATTGTATTCGGGCCGTGCGCGAACAGAGTCCTGCTATCCGCATCGAGGTCTTGGTACCAGATTTTCGCGGGCGAATGGAAAAAGCATTAGGGGTTCTCAGTGAATCTTTAGCGGATGTCTTTAATCACAATATTGAAACCGTCCCCCGTTTATATAAGCAGGCACGGCCAGGATCAGATTATCAATGGTCTCTCACCTTGCTGCAAGAACACAAAAAACGTTTTCCGGCAATACCGACCAAATCCGGCATTATGGCAGGGTTGGGGGAAACATCTGAAGAAATCATCGAAGTGATGCACGATTTACGCAAACATGATGTAGAGATGTTAACGATCGGTCAATATCTTCAGCCGAGTCCTCATCATCTGCCGGTAATGCGTTATCTCACGCCTGCCGAATTCAATGAATTGCAGCAGAAGGCTATAGAAATGGGTTTTCACAATGCAGCCTGCGGGCCCTTGGTGAGATCGTCTTATCATGCAGATAAACAAGCTGATGGTGAAACAGTATGTTAATTGATAGTCAAAGCGCGAAGAGTATTAAGAACCTGTTCAAAGGAAACAAATGGAATTAGAAGCATATAAAGTCGCCTTTGAACAATGGATCCTCCAGCACCCGATGTTATCGGGACTAACCGTTTTTCTCTTAACGTTTTTAGAATCCGTTGCCGTTATCGGGATATTACTGCCTGGCACAATCCTCATGACGTCATGCGGCGCATTGATGGGGCTTAAACTTTTACCGGTCATGCCAACGTTAATATGGGCGATGGCAGGCGCTGTGGCAGGCGATGGTTTAAGCTACGGTATTGGATATTATTACAAACAACATTTACGTCAAATGTGGCCGTTTCGCACTCATCCAGCCTGGTTGAATAATTGCGAAAGTTTTTTTAAGCGTCATGGCGGAAAAAGCGTTTTTCTGGGACGTATCGGCCCTTTGCGTGCTTTTATACCCCTCGTTGCCGGGATGCTGCACATGCGCCCTTTATCTTTTTTTGCCGCTAACATTCCGGCGGCGATTATCTGGGCGCCGCTTTATATGCTGCCGGGGATCTTGCTCGGTCTTGCTTCTTTAAAATTACCGCCGGCCGTGGCCACAAAATTTCTGCTGATTTTATTTATTTTGTTGGCATTGGCGTGGCTGTCAGGCTGGCTGCTCAAGCGCATGATCCATAAGCTATTGGCAAAATTGGATGTATTTCTAGATTGGGTGTGGCACTGCTGTCAAGAAAAACGCGGGTTGCGGGGTTTATATCTTGCGCTTCAAGATCCCTATCACCCCAAACGACATGGCCAGTTAACCAGTGCTTGTATTTTATTGTTGACCGTTTTCCTCTTGATTTGGTTAACCTGGATAGTTAATCATCACAACAGTCTGTTCGCTATTAACCATGGCGTACATTTCTTTTTTCGCTCCTGGTATAACGAATGGGGTATGAAAACCGCCATTGTGCTGACAACGTTGGGGGAAAAAGGGATCTTATTACTCATGATGATCCCCATTACCATTTACTTATTCATCAAAAAACAGACTTATAGTGCCTGGCATTTTTTAGGCATTGCCCTCTTGTCAGCCAGCGGGATTTTCATTTTTAAACACCTGGTTCAATCAGTAAGACCGATGGATTTAATAGGCGATATAAATAATTTTTCATTTCCAAGCGGTCATACCACATTAAGTGTAGCAGTCTGGGGTTTTATTGCGGTGGTCATCGCAAGAGCTGTTAAAGCGCGCACGCGCTGGATCTGTTATTTCTTCTTAACCTTGGTTGTCAGCCTCGTTACGCTGACACGTTTGTATTTGGGTTTACACTGGTTTACCGATGTGCTCGGAGGATTATTATTAGGAACCTCTTGTTTATTGGTCATTACCATTTCTTATCGCAGGCTTAAAACAAGGCCTGTTAATCCGTGGGGATTTTTATTAACGTGTGTATTGAGCTTTACGGTATTGAGTGCGCTCTATCTCGATCACAATTGGCAAGAACAGGTACAAGCTTATAAACCCTTATGGCCACGATTAACCATCGATGCCAATACGTGGTGGAATAAAGGCGCCGAACAAATCCCCCTCTTTCGTCTTGATCGCTTCGGCCATCCTGTAGAATTATTAAATCTGCAAGTGCGCGGCGATATCGCAGCTTTGCGCAATGTATTATATCTGCGCGGCTGGGAGCCTTTAGATGAAGTAGGCTTTGATGCCCTTTTGCACCGTCTGGCGGCAAAACCTGCCGATCGCAAACTACCGCTCATGCCGGTGACTTACTTGAATCATCGCAGCGTATTGACCATGGTAAAACCTTTTGATGAATACCGCCGTTTTCTGGTACTGCGTTTATGGGATGCTGATATTACCTTCAGCAGCGACCCGGAAGAACCCTTATACCTGGGTACCTTGAGTTACTTTACTCCGGATTCTCAATTGTTTTGGCGCAAAACAAAGAGGGCTCCCAAAATGACATTGCCGCTGCCAACGACTTTATTGACACGGGATTTGGGGCAAGTTCACTGGCGCCTGAAGGAGGTAATTCACACCCCGGATGATGAAACCCAGATCACCAATGTAGAAATCAACCCTCATGTAGAGCATCATTACCAGATCTTGTTGATTCAAGACTGAAATCCCCTAAATCCCCGCGATATACGCTGGCGCGTACATCGCCCCCTTTTCAAAGGGGGTGAAAAATTGCCCCCTTTGAAAAAGAGGAGTCTTTTATTCCCCTCTCCCGCTTTGTGAGAGAGGACGCAGCCCAGCAACAGGGGATTTCAAGGGCATTGCATTTGAAAGCAATCAACAGTAGAATGACGGCCTATTATTACCTAGAGGTAAATACACGCTATGCCAAATGTGCGCATCAAGGAAAATGAACCTTTTGAAGTTGCTTTACGCCGTTTTAAACGCTCTTGCGAAAAAGCAGGGGTTCTATCGGATATTCGTCGTAAAGAAGCGTATGAAAAACCAACGACGGTACGCAAACGCAGTAAAGCTGCCGCAGTTAAACGTTTGATGAAAAAAATCTCTCGTGAAACACCGCAGCCGCGTGACCCGCGTTGTGCGAAGCGTTATCAAGCTTAATCATCATCAAAAAGAAGTTATCGTCACAATGACAGAACTCAGCCTGAAAGAAACCATTCAATCGGCCATGAAAACTGCCTTGAAAGAACATGACAAGGTGCGTTTGAATGCGATTCGTTTGATTTGGGCAGCTATCCGCCAGCAAGAAATTGATTCACAAACAACACTGGATGACGCGTCTGTGTTAGGTCTGCTCGATAAGATGATCAAGCAGCGCCGCGATGCGATAGGACAGTATCAAAGTGCCAATCGCCAGGATCTGGTCTCGCAGGAAGAAGCAGAAATTGCGGTTATCCAAACCTTTATGCCCACACCGTTATCCGCCGATGAAGTTGATACTTTAATTCAACAAGCCATGGAAGACTCAGCTGCTACTTCGATGAAAGATATGGCTAAAGTCATGGCGCTTTTAAAACCGGCTTTGCAGGGCCGTGCTGATATGGGTATCGTCAGCAAAAAAATCAAAGAACGGCTGACCTAATTTTTTCTGGCATTTCCCGTATTTTCTTGGTCATTATCAAGCCTTCCTATTGCTATTTATTTTTAAGTATGTTAGGGTTTTTCTAAGTCCGCTAAAAACACAGACGGATATGGGTGTTTATTCTTAGTTTCTGCTGAAGGAGGTGTGCTATGACAGTGCCAGCTCATGCGTCTAATGATCATTTTGTCGATATTATTCTTGATACTCCCGCTCGAAAAGCAGTTTCTGCTTTTAATAAAACTATACAAGACTATCAAACGGGCGTTACCACTAATTCCAGTCACAGAGCAGCATTTAGCGCCATATTAGAATGTCTGGAAAGCATAAAGGGTAATCATCGTGAGGCGGATGGCTGGCTTTATGCCGCAACCGACAACGAGGTTGAAAAGGCTCTAGACAAATTGTTATTGGCAATAAATGATTTTGCTATTGTCAAAAAAGGTGTCTTTGGCAAAGAAAGCGACCTTTTTAAAGCAAAAGAACTCTTGCTGAATGCACAAAATCAGCTCCTGGAAGAACAGAGAAAAAGAATAGAGCATCTTCAGCAACAAAATACTTTCCTCGCAGAAGATTCAATGAAAAAAGCGAGCACTATCGACATATTAACTTTGGAAAAAGAGGCTCTTTCCACAAGAAACTCCGTATTAAGCAGCGAAATAGAAACCTCAAACAAAAAAAATCAAGAGCTTGAACAAGAATTAAAAGAGGTTAAGTCTCAAATAACAACTTACAAGAATAGCAATCTGAAACTTGAAAACGACTGCAGATCGCATTTAGCAGCACTTAAAAGTACCCAAGAACAGCTACGGGGTGCCTATGAGACAATAAAAAGCCTTCAAGAAGCCCAACACAATGAAATAAAACAGCAAGAAGAAGCTTATCAACGCCGTGAATCTTTAAAAGAAAAACAAACAGCAGAACAACAAGTCAAGATTGGAAAATTGGAAAAAAATCTTAGTACAGCTGCGCAAGATACCAAAGAGTTTAATACTTTGGCAGGCAAAGCGGCGGCACGAGAGGTTGAAGCCCAAGAAAAAGTGAGCAAATTAGAAGAAAACAATATCGCATTGACTCAAACTGTTCGGCTACAAATAGGTCAGATTGAGAAACTGGATACTCAAATAGACTGCCTTAAAAAAGAATTATCAGAGACACAAAAGGACTTAGCTGAGCTAAAAGAAGAAAGCCAAGATCTCTTCCAACGGAGAGTTGATACTTTGCAAAAAGAAAATAGTAGCCTGCGTGCTGAAAATAGCAAGTTACGTCAATTCGTTGGTAAAATAGCCGGTATAATTTCTCAATTCAGCGCGTTTATTAAACCCTTTTTTGGAGAAAAGACAGCAAAAGAATTTGAAGATTTCCTGAAGCCTTATGCTACATCTTCGGATAGCGCTGCTTCTAAACTAAAAAGCAGCAGCGAACCGACAGTGGCTACGAGAAAATCTGCATGGGCTTTCCCTCTTTTTAGAGGTAATCATACTCATGCTGCTGACCGGAACTTGAATTCAGCAGAGACGGATTCAGCAATATATTTCTCCAAATAACCTTCTGTAAAGCAAGAGGGAAGGGAAAGATTTTAGCTTCGGCATATAACCACCAAATGATGCCAATCCCTCTTGCTCATTTGAGAAGAATGGCACACCAGATAAGTATGCTGTAAAGGCGTTTTTTCCTTCTCTTCCCCAAAGACCGCCGGCTCAAGCGAAGACAAGCGAAGTTTTATCAAAACCCAATGGGAAGACACATAACGCTGTCCAATGGGAATAGCCTGCCAATGGTTTCTATCGGCAGTCATCACGCGCCACAGTGTATTTTCACTATCAAATAACCGCGGCAATGTAAGGGCAATAATCCGCTGGCCGTATTGGCGGATATAATAGCGGTAACAAGCGATAATAATAATTGCTGTCAACATGCTCTGCAGCCACACAGAGAAAGGCAAAATCCAAACCCACAACGCCGCGAATAAAATGTTAAAACACAGTATCGTATTGATAAGATAAGCGGGTTTAACTTCTAGCTGATGATGCGTTTGCATGGCGAATAAGCTTGATGATTTCCTTTAGAGCGGGTTCATTGGGTTCCTGCTGTCCCATGAGGCAGGCAAACAAATCCGGATCGGGATAAGTTAATAAGGTTTGAAAAACCTGTTTTTGAGGGCTGTCTAAAATGTGATACTGTTTATCAAAAAAAGGGATTAAAATAAGATCGAGTTCCAGCATGCCGCGGCGGCAATGCCAGCGTACGCGTTCAGGCGGATCGAGATTATCTAGTACCGGTAAATCAGTGGGATCTTTCATAACTACCTTCTTTCTATGCATTAGGTACAAAATTTAATGTACTGAGTCTGTCATAACTGCCTGCGCAGCGCCCTCTCCCGCGCCGCTACGCGCCAAAGGCGCTGTGGCTTGCCCTCTCCCACAAGCGGGAGAGGGAGAAAACAGCTATTCTGCAGCATAAATCCCCTCTCCCGCGCAAGCGGGAGAGGGTGTCCCGAAGGGGCAGGGAGAGGTAAGCGCGCAGCAGTCAGAATGCTGCTTAATGTTCAAAACTTTGCATCCTGCGATTTTATAATAAAAATGTTAGAATCACAATGAGTTGATATTTTTCAGGAAACCACATGACAATTCAGCTTGCTAAACTTTCTACCCGGGGTGTTATTCACGTCTCTGGCCGCGATGCAAAAACTTTTTTGCAAGGACAATTAACCTGTGACATGAATGTAATTGCAGGAGTTCAAACCCGGTTGGGCGCCTATTGTAACCGTCAGGGGCGAATGCATGCGATTATGCGCGTATATGGCTTACATCAAGAGAATTACTTATTGCGCTTGGAGAAATCAGTCCTCTCGCATGTCCTAAAAACATTTAAACAATTTTCGATATTTTCAAAGGTTGAGATCAAAGATGTGAGCGATGAGTGGCATGTACTAGGCATTAACGTTGATCAAGATTCATTAAGTGATCACACAGAAGATGGCTTTTTTATCACTCGTCTACCCGGGATCAAACAACGTTATGAAATCCTGTATCAGGATGAACCAAAAGAGGCAATTCAGAGATTATTAACAGAAGCCGCCTCTATGCCTGAAGATCAATGGCTGTGTGATGATATTGCTTCAGGAATAGCATGGATAACAGACAAAACCATTGAGCTGTTTACGCCGCATCAAGTGAATTTACACTGTGTGGAGGGAATCAGTTTCACTAAAGGTTGCTATGTGGGACAAGAAATCGTGGCACGGATGCATCATTTAGGAAAGTTAAAACAACATGGATATTATGCGGTAGCGAAATCCTCCCGCCACGGCGAAGCCGCATCCATTCCCTTTTTCAAAGGGGGTGAAATTGAGCCTGGTGACAGCATTACTTTAAAGGACAATCCTGAAAAAATTGCCGGAAATGTTGTCAATGCTGTTTGTCTTGATGACACTTACCATTTATTGCTGAGCTTGCAAGATGCTTTGCGCGGCAACCCTCTTGGCATCGCGCAATTACCTGAACTCCTTTTAGAAATGAGAGCACTTCCCTATACCTGCTAAAGGTCATGCTCTCTTTCGCATTTATTGTGAAAAATTAGCCTGAACTACGGTCTCAATCTCTCCTAGATCGTCCGGCGATTTAGACACTACGCTATGCGCACTGTGGCTCGCAGGAAGACCTGGTTTTTTATCCTCCCTGGGTTGCTCGGCGATTCCCCACATAGCGGATGAGGATGAAAATAAGCAGGTATACTCGCTTTTGGAAACCGGCAAAGTCCGTCGGCTGTCAGGTGCCTTACCCGCGATAGATCTTCTAAATGAGCGATTATCAACAGATAGAGTGGAAAGATCCCATTCTTTTGTACTCAAGGAACTTGAACTTTCACTTGTCGATGATGGGGAAAGATCCAATTTTGCCGGGGCGGGCTCACTAAAAATGCTCAGCTTTGGTAAAGGTAAAGACGTGCTTAAATCAGCAGAAGATGTTACACCACTTCGGTATACAGCCCGTTCCTTGCTTTTTCGTTCTCTTTCAAGACGTTTTATAAGCGGACAAAAGAGGCTGTCGTCATCAAAAAGCTTAACATATTTTTTAATAGTCGTAGCAGACATTGGTTCTTGTTGCGGAGCAGGAGTAGGAATAGGAATATCCAGATTAATTTTGCCTGGAAAGTGATCCACTATGAAGCCAAGTAATTCTGCCTGTTTTTCTTCTATGGATGTTGCTTGAGGACTTTCTTCCCACAAGATTGCTTCATTGGCAATATAATAGACCATTTCAGCGGGATCAAGCGAGAAACCATTTTTATCAGCCAATTGACAGAGATAAATCAAGAACTTTTTAACTACTTCTGCTACTGCCTTACCCTCTTCTAATCGATGACAAAAATATTTAGATGAAAATAATTTTACTAACAGCACGGTTTGATCTTTTATTCTCTCAGGAAGCATATTAGTCGGAGCAGGAAGGTAATTACGTAGAAGCCTATTTAACACGCTAATATCAAAACAATCTTTATTATCGGGGACTAGTCGATTCATCAAACAGGTAAACAGTTCATTATCAACATAGGCAATGCTGATACAAAGCAGTGTTGACAAATTAATATGCCCATTACCAAAATTCAGTCTTTGAATCTGTTCCAGATAATCCTGGATTGAGAGAGGCGAATGCTCATCTGGCGGAGAAAGCAATTGCCTAACATATATCTGAGAAAGCATTTCCATTATTAATGAGATTTGAATATCACTACAACCTTGGCTAGCAGCAGGGGCTTTGACAATCTCATTTTCAATAAAATACAAGAGTTTTTGCGGATCACAAAAGTGAGATAAAGGCTTGCCCGATTCTGTTTTTTTTCTCTCCCATAACGTTTTCACTAATACCTTAAATACTTCCTCGTTTTCAAGTTGGATACTTTTAATTAAAGCACCCGTTAAATCACACGCTACACTATCCCTGTTAAGCAGATGCTTTATTATATCCAAATAGAGTTCAGCTGCTGCCTTTTTTTCTTGATCACTGTCTTCTTTAACTCTTGGATTAATATGCCTTTCAATCATCCCTTGATAATACTGTGCTTTATCAACCCCAGAAGGAATTTGGTTATCAATCTCCCAAATATAAATCTTGAGAGCGAGAGCATCTCTTGAAAGATTATCCAACTCTATCATGCGGGTTACTAAATACCCCAAAAACGTAGCCTGAGCAGCACTTTCATCAAAACGTTGCTCATCTTCTCCTGCTAATAACTCTCTTGTTAGACGAACAAGTGCCGTAGTTACGATACGCTCGCCATTGCTGCGGGCGGGTCCATTTTCTCTAAGAGGGGTCAATACCTTGGCATAATCTTCTGTCGTCATCGGAGGCTCAAGTGCAAACATTTCACGAATCATCCGGCACATCAGTGTCTCGATATCAGAAGAATTAATACTTTGTCTGGATTCTTTTTCCTCTTCTTTTTCTTTTTCTTTTTCTTTTTCTGCTTCAGGCGCTTCTTCCGCCTTTAGAGCAGGGTTTTCTATTTTTCTTATTAATACTTGATATTCACTGAAATTACCCTCTCTGACTAAATCAGCTCTGTATCGAGCAACTTCCTTTTTGTATTTTGACAAAATCACTTTCTGAAATAAATCATCATTCATTTTATAAAAATACTTCGCCAATAAGTTCACATCGTCCTTGGCTGCTGCTTCAAACAAGGCTAATTGTTTATCCAGATCAAAATCTGGAGAGAATTTCAATGCTGCCAGTTTGTCTAGAAATCGAGTTCTGATTTCCGAGGAAGGCGCGCCTCTTAAAAAGCGCAGTACAGTTTCATATAAGGCATCTTGGGTTAATCTCAGCTTTCCTTCTTTATAACATTCTCTTGGGCCTAGAATATACTCTTCAAACACGCCGTTATAATAGAAGATATTTATGTTGGTATATAATTCGTTTAATTGGGAAAGCAAATCTTCCCTGCTTGATAGGATCAACGCTTGAATCAGTTTTTCAAAATTGCCTCCGGGGGTACCGATGACATCTACAAGAATCCTATCGTTTGCGCTATCAAATGCAGGGAAATGTTCAGATATAAAACCTAATTCATTTAATGTCTTAAGCCCCTCTACTACTGCTTCTAAAGAAGCACTCTCTATGTTTTCTTTGCTCGCTTCTTTTTGCTTGGCTTGGCGAACAAAAGCCAGTATGGCTACGTCGGCTTCCTTAATTTTTTTATCGAAATCGGCTACCAGCAGTCTGTATAATGTATTACTTGGATGTTTTTTCGCATAGAGGCTGCAAGCATTGAACCACTTTTCATTTTGAATCTGGCCATTCAGATGTTCTTTTAGCACAACAATAATATTGTAAATACAAGAATCAATGATCCTCTTCTCAGAACGAGTATATCTATCGCTTTGTACTCCTTCTAACATCTTCATTAAGCTATCAGTGAGATAATCTAACCAATTCTTTTCCTTGTTAGGAGTTATTGCTTCAAGAAAAGGAAATACCTTATTAAGGTCTCGATTAAAATCGCAATAGCTTAATAAGTAAACTATCACGGGGAGAGGCGACGAGAAATTGTCTGGGAAAGTGGTAAGATAAGTCTCATCACTCTCTACACTTTCTAAATCATTTTTTAAATGAGTCAGGTTATCGACATTTTTTTCAATCTCAATTAATAGTCGTCTTGCCAAACAAGATCGGATATAGCTCTTTACCCGATCGTCACAAAAATCTTCTTTTTGTTGCGCCATGATTATCAATAACGGGAAGTGGCCAGCATTTAATAGTTTGTTTTGCCTTTGGAGGGTTTCGTTATCTATTACAAATTCCCCGCTTTCGGTAGTCCTTATATCCCAAAATAGATTGGTCAATTTTTCACTTTGATCCTTCACTACTCGTAATAGCGACTTATATAACGATAATGAAGAGTTTTCCTCACTGAATTTTATAAGGCAATCGATATTAGCCTTTTGTGTTCGTGAAAGCATCTTCATCCTATCAGCATGCTGGAAAATAAGCTGGGGTAGCATTTCATGGCCTTCCTTAAAGTAGAATTTTCCATTCCCTAAAGAGACGTTCGACAAAGCTCTACCGAATTTTGGTAAAGAAGTCTGCATCAAAAACGCATTTAAATTAACCCCTTCTTTTAACAGATATTCATCTTTTTCCAGGTTGATACACGCTATAGCCACTTGCTCTATTAGAAACGCTAAAAAATTTTCCTGCTCGGGAGAAAGTTTTCTAAGGCAATACCGCTCCAAGAAGGGAATTAAAGGTGTTACTCTTTTTTTTGTAGGAGCCATGGGGAAGGGGCTGCCATAGGTTTCTACGTATTCCGCTTGCATTGAGAACAAAAATTGCTCGGGATAATGCTGGATTATCCACAATAAAATCCGCTGCGCCGCATTTGAAAAAGCTGCTGGACTTTTAGCTTCGCTCTTCAGCACCTTGACTACCAGTAAAGCTGGTATATTCAAGCCATCTGCTATGCTTGCCTCGAACAAATAGTAGCTCGTCACCGCATGAACTTGCTGAATAAATTTCTCTACGAGGTCTTCCTGATTATTTTCATTTACATGCTCTGCGATGGCTTGCACTATAACCCGTAACAGGTGATCACCCACACCAGCGGTTTCGTGTGTTTCGACAATTTTACGGCTTAAGCGCGCCGCTTCATACACCGCTTTTATCCCTACAGAAAATGCGTTGTTATTCCACTCTAACGGTAATTCATCCCTCGGAACAAGATACTCAAAATGCCCTGCTTCGATTAATCTAAATAACCAATTATCCTTATCAGTCATCTCTTTAATCATCTTTGCATCGCAACTACGGACTAATTGGATAAACCACTTATTAAATAGCGTAAGATCATTCATGCTGGCCAGGCTCGCTGGCAAATTACATTTTACCAAAATATCAAGATTTTTTTTAAAATAGATGGAAATCCACATTTCCAATAAATAATTAAGGCTATCTTGCAGCTCAACCTGATTCATTACTTTTACGAGATGTTTTACCCCATAATCGCAAGCCTGAACCATCTCATTTTCTGGTGCTTCCAGGGGTTTTTGCATAATGAATTTAAATAAAACTTCCAGATGGTGTTTAACAATCAAACTATAAAGCCATTGCAAATCTGTTGAACTTGGAGAGGATAAAGCTCTGCTTGTGAAAAAAGACCTCCCTACTGTTTCTGCCAACAAAGGGCTATAAAGATTATTGTGCCATGAGTTCAAGCGATGATTCACTTGCTCAAGAGTTCCTTTTTGCTTAGTCTGTAAGGGTGGAATAGCTACCATAGCGTTTGCCACAATCGCAATTATTGCCTGGGAGGCAAACGAGTAAAACTTATTTAATATCACCTCTTTTCCCGTTTTAAAAAGCCACTCCGGATTAATAAATAAAAGTGTTAAAAAAATAATACGCAAACCCATCTGCTTTTGAGTGTTATCCGTTATAAAAAAATCATCTCCTTGAATTGCCAATGAAATATTATCCATTATTAAATCAAGAGAATGTATTTTTTTATTCTTTCCTGGCGTAACAAAGTGATCTACGAGGTCAGCGTGATGCTCTCCCACCCAGCTATATAATGCTTCCACAAAATGGGCCCGTGCATTTTTGGATTCATTCACTAAAGGCAAGAATTCCCAATAAGCCGAAAGACTTGCAAAAGTAGAATCAGACATATCAATGGCCAAACCTTGGTAAACTGTCTCTTGCCAAATCCATCTGGCTTGCGAATAAATAGCGGTATTTTCTGCAAAGACGGCCGTATACTTAATGTTGGCCAATTTAAAATAGGATGAAATCTTTTCTTCAACAGTTTCTTTATGTAGGCTAGCTCCTGTTACAGAAATCTCGGCGATTGTAATACCCTTATCTAAAAATATAATGCCGCTAGAAAGACCAGAGAAAATAAGTGAAATCAGGCCATTAACATACTTATTGATAAACATTTCAGCATTTAATTTGAAATGGCGGTTCTCTCGGGCTAGTCGTTGGGCAATAATGCCCGGAGCAAAGGCAAAGATAAATGACAAGTTATAATCACCCGAGGGTATTGTAACCTCTATATTTTGTTCAGATTCAGATGAAGACCCAGATATTGAACTCTCTAAAGGTAATATACTTGCATTAATATCACCCCTTAAGGAGGAGGAAGAACCAGAAGCTGACGAACCCTCCTGTGCATTGTCAAGCGCTTGAGATTTAATAGCTTCAATAAGCGCATATTGTGCTGCTTTTTGCTTGTCTGTAAGGACTGTTTCTGTATCTTGCCAGTTCAGTTGCACAACACTAGAGGATACCTCTTTGCTGCCGCTTGGCCCCTGCATCGTTTTACTAGCTTGCTGCCATATTGCCAACTGACTATGATATACAGCAGCTGCATCTAATCTATTTTCATTAAGCGCATATCCACCACTGCTATTAGTAGCATCATTTCTTGCTGCGGGGGTTTCTGTTATAGGTTCCTGCGAAGACATTACGGAATTCAAGAGGGAGGAAGATATCCCAAGGGAGAAATTACTTGAAGAAGGAGCTTCATAGGCTTGTATAATATAGTGAATAGCCGTTTGTTTTGGATCAAATAGATCGGCTAAAGAAAAGTGAATAGTTTGAGTGCTTAAATTCCCAGAATCTTCCCACTCACTGCCAGACTCATCAGTATGAGGACACCCTGAAAAACGTTCAGGGGTTGATCGCTGCTGTATTGCACCAGCAATTTTCGTTTCTTCTTTCTCTTTCTCTTTCTCTTTCTCTTTTTTACTTCCGTTGCTTTCAGGAGCAGGAACCATCAGAGATTTTTCAGAACTGGTAGCTGGGCTACTTACCTCTTCATCATTTTTAATGTCAAAGGAACCGGTTTCACCCTCTGCACCTGTACTTGACTTTCTTCTGCCTTTTTCCTTTGATTGAGTAGTTCCCATTGCTTCCTTCTCCTTACTGTGTTGCAAATCATTTGTTATCGAAGAAACAGAAAGTTTAAGGCCTTATAGATTAGGCTGTCTCATTTTTACTGTTTCTTCTTCCTTTTCTTTTTTATCTTTTTTTCACTGCTGACAGATTGGGACCAGGAAGAATCATCATTATTCTGCTCCCCTTCTGCTTTATTATGACTGTATTGTTCTTTAATCCAATTTTCCAGGAATGGCGCCCGAACTTTTTCTTCCCATTCAGTATGAAGCGGCCATTCGAATGCGCAAATATCGCGAATAACTTTTGCTAAAATCTCCCTGACCGCTTGTCAGAAACAAAATACTATCAGCTAACCGCTACGGCCGCGCATAGGGTTTTTTAAGGAAAAATGGTTTCTTTTAAGCGCTTATCAACACCTAATAAGATATTGCCTGAATTAATTTAGGACCCGACCTTATCAGAGGTGAAAGCCTGTATCTGCTCTGCTTCACTTCCATCGTGTCTAACTACAACTGAGCATTAACCATCGTAGTAAGTAAACACCCATTAATTTTTAAAAAAAATAGCTTACTAAAAAAAAGCAAATAAAGCAATCACTTACGGTGAATGGGGAATATTTACCAACCGAAAGGTTGGTTGGTAAATGTTAATAAACATTCTGCATCTCAACGTGCTGAAAGATATTTTTCGCGCCGCACCGTGTGGATACTGAATTGACAAGCTTTCAAGTGAGTATAAGCTTCATCAACCATGGCAGGATTACCGCAAAGATAAACGATATCTTCTGCTGCTTCCAAGGGAAAAGTCTGTAAAAAGGTTTGCACATATCCCGCATGATCGCACACACTCGGGTTTGACGGCATTTCACGGCTGTAACAACAATGAAAGGAAAAACGCTGGTTTTGCTGGGCAAAGGTGACAAAATCATCGTGATATAAAACATGGTGCGGCGTGCGTATACCAAAGAGTAATACGATTTCGCGTGTATTGTCTTCTGTTAAAAATCGGGCAAGCTGCGGCAACATGGCGCGATAGGGGCTCACGCCGGTACCCGTGGCAACCAAAATCAAACGCCTGGGCGGCTTGTGTTCATGAAAAAATAACAAACGCCCGCTGGGACCCATCATATCCAGGGTTTCACCTGTTTTGATACTAAACAAGCGCTCGCTTGCAAAACCGTGATTGACATAGGTTAAAGCAATTTCAATGAGATCAATTTCCACTTCCGGATCAGAAGAAGCAGGAATGGTGGCAATACTATAATTGCGGCGCACCACCTCTTCCCCCTCGCTTGGCAGCAATAAGGTAATAAACTGCCCCGGCTTCACAACAAGGGTTTTGCCGTCTTGCCGTCGAAAGCCAATGTGCCGCACCCCGGGAGCTATTTCTCGAATATGATCAACAATCAGTGTTAAGGTTTCTTTATTCATAAGGGCGCTCATTCTACGGGCTTGATAAGGTAGGGTCAAATGGGTTTTTTTCTGAACGCAACCCCGCTACAATGGCTGTTGTGATGTAAAGGAACAACCATGCGTCTTGAACTAAGCCCCTTATTCGATAAGTTAGCCGATCTCACAGAACGGGAAAAAGCCCTTCGGGGGTATCTTTGACTACGCCAATAAAGCCTGGCGGCTGCAAGAAGTAGAACAGGAATTGGCTTCGCCTACGGTTTGGGCAACCCCCGAACGAGCCCAATCGCTGGGGCGTGAACGGGCGCAATTAAGCGAAGTCATTACCCTGTTGGATAACCTCGCACAAGGTATTGAAGACACCCGGGCTTTACTGGTGCTCGCTCAAGAAGAAAATGACAATCATACTGTCGACAGTGTCATACGCGATATCGAAGCTTTAAGCTCCCCCATTGCCAAACTTGAATTTCAGCGGATGTTTTCAGGCGAAATGGATCCCAATAATGCCTTTGTCGATATTCAATCGGGATCCGGCGGCACGGAAGCGCAAGACTGGGCCGAGATGTTATTGCGTATGTATTTGCGATGGTGTGAACGCCGCGGTTTCGTCTGCGAATTATTGGAAGCCTCTGCCGGTGAAGTGGCCGGCATTAAAAGTGCCACCATCAAAGTCAGCGGAGATCATGCTTACGGCTGGCTGCGCACTGAAACAGGGGTTCACCGTTTGGTGCGAAAATCTCCCTTTGATTCCGGCAACCGCCGCCACACTTCATTTGCAGCGATTTTCGTTTCCCCGGAAATTGATGAAAAAATTGAAATCGATATTAATCCGGCGGATTTACGCATCGATACCTATCGCGCGAGCGGCGCGGGCGGGCAGCACATCAACCGTACCGATTCTGCCGTGCGTATTACGCATTTACCCACTAATATTGTTGTACAATGCCAAAGCGATCGCTCCCAGCACAAGAATAAAGCGCAAGCGATGCAGCAATTACGCGCCAAATTATATGAATTGGCTTTGCAGGAACGCCGGCAAATGCAAGCCTCGCTGGAACAAAACAAATCCGAGATTGGGTGGGGAAATCAAATTCGCTCGTATGTCCTGGATGCTTCTCGCATTAAAGATTTACGAACTGGCGTTGAAACCGCCAATACTCAAGCGGTGCTCGATGGAGATTTAGATCTTTTTATTGAAGCAAGTTTAAAACAAGGTATCGAATAAATTGGAGAAATGATGATGTCAGGCCCTGAAATTACGATTGATCACCATGAACAAATCGCACAACGCCGCAGCAAATTAAACGCACTGCGTGAAAAAGGCGTTGCTTACCCCAATACTTTTCGTCAAGAAGATTTTGCAGCCGATTTACACGCCAATTTTGGAGAGTGTTCGGCCGAAGAACTTGAAGCAAAACCTCATACCGTAGCCCTCGCTGGCCGCATGATGTTTCAACGGCAAATGGGGAAAGCAAGTTTTGCAGCTTTGCAAGATATGTCGGGTAAAATGCAAGTGTATTTGCGCCAGGATGTGTTGCCAGAAGGGGTTTATGACGCTGCTAAACAATGGGATTTGGGTGACATCATTGGCGTCACGGGACATTTATTCAAAACCAAAACAGGGGAATTATCTATCCGGGCTGAGACAGCGGTGTTAATTGCCAAATCATTACGTCCAATGCCCGATAAATTTCATGGTTTACAAGATCAGGAACAGCGTTATCGCCAGCGTTATTTGGATCTCATCGCTAATGAAGAAACCCGTTCGGTTTTCCAAATGCGATCAGCTATTATCAACGGCATTCGGGACTTTTTGGTGAAACGCCGTTTCCTGGAAGTAGAAACCCCTATGATGCAAAGCATCCCCGGCGGCGCTGTAGCCAGACCCTTTGTGACTTATCACAATGCATTGGATATGTCGCTTTATTTACGGATTTCGCCCGAATTGTATCTAAAACGGCTAGTGGTGGGCGGTTTTGAACGCGTTTTTGAGATTAACCGGAATTTTCGCAATGAAGGTATTTCAACGCGGCATAATCCTGAATTTACCATGATTGAATTCTATCAAGCATATGCCGATTTTGAGGATCTCATGGATTTAACTGAACAGTTGATGCAAACGCTCGCCCACACCATTTTGGGAAGCGCTAAAGTAACTTATCAAGATCAACACTATGACTTCGCCAAACCCTTTGCCAGAATGACCGTAGCAGAATCTATTTTGCATTTTAACCCCGCTCTTAGCAAAGCAGATTTGGCAACACGCGAAAAAGCAGAGGCTGTTGCAAAACATTTGGATATTGCCGTCAAAGAAGAATATGGCTTAGGGAAAATCCAAGTAGAAATCTTTGAAAAAACCGTAGAACACCGGTTGCTGGAACCCACTTTTATTACCGCTTATCCTGCTGAAGTGTCGCCGCTTGCAAGGCGCAACGATGAAGATCCCTTTATTACTGATCGCTTTGAATTCTTTGTTGCAGGGCGTGAGTTAGCCAATGGCTTTTCAGAATTAAATGACCCTGATGATCAGGCTGCGCGTTTTCGTGAACAAGTCGCTGCCTTGGATGCTGGTGATTTGGAAGCCATGCACTACGATGCTGATTATGTCACGGCATTGGAATATGGGATGCCGCCTGCGGCAGGGGAAGGGATAGGGATTGACCGGCTTGTGATGTTATTCACCAATATGCCTTCTATTCGCGATGTTATCTTGTTTCCCCACCTGCGGGCAGTTTAACACATTAGAGGTAATTTATTTCTCTCAACGCTGCGCAGCTCCCTCTTCCGCTTTGCGGGAGAGGGGAGCTTGGCAGCAGTAATGAAATTATTCAATCTCTTTCAAAAAAGCGCCCTACGCCATCCAGCCAAGCCGTTGCGCGTGGATGATGAGTTTTTTCATCTTTGCGAAGTGATTCTTCAAACTGTTGCAATAACGCTTTTTGCTCAGCCGATAAATGAGCAGGGGTTTCCACCATAATGCGGCAAATTAAATCTCCCGTGCCTGAACCGCGCACGGGTTTTATCCCCTTAGCACGCAAACGGAATAATTTGCCGCTTTGGGTTTCAGCCGGAATTTTTAATTTTACTTTGCCGGATAAGGTAGGAATATCTAATTCCCCGCCGATTGCCGCCATTGCAAAGCTGACGGGTACTTCACAATGTAAATCATTACCATGACGCTCAAAAAGAGAATGCGGTTTGATTTGAACTTGAACGTAGAGATCGCCTGGGGCAGCGCCGTGTACTCCCGCTTCGCCTTTGCCGCTTAAGCGGATCCGGTCGCCATTATCAACGCCTGCAGGGATTTTCACTGATAAAGTCGTTTTTTTGCGGATACGGCCCTGTCCCTGACAAGTAAAACAAGGATGTGTTATCACCGTTCCTTGTCCATGACAACGAGAACACGTTTGTTGAACAGTAAAAAATCCTTGCTGCAAGCGCACTTGGCCATGCCCATCGCAATCAGCGCATTTCTCCGCTTTGGAACCTGCTCGGGCACCTGATCCCTTGCACTCTTCACAAGGCACTAAAGTGGGAATATCCAATTGTTTGGTGACACCAAAAACGGCTTCTTCCAGGGTGAGTGTTAATTCATATCCTAAATCTGCTCCGCGGCTCTGACGGCTTTGTTGCCTTCCCCCGCGTTTTGCGCCAAAGATATCTCCAAAAATATCGCCGCCCCCAAAGATATCTCCAAAAATATCCCCAAAGTTAGCGCCGTGAAAACCGCCGGCCGCCCCAGCGCCCGCGCTTCCCTGCACACCTGCATGACCAAATTGATCATACGCGGCCCGCTTTTTCTGATCGGACAAGATTTCATAAGCTTCTTTAGCTTCTTTGAATTTTTCTTCCGATTCCTTGTTATTAGGATTGCGATCGGGATGATACTTCATCGCCAAACGACGATAAGCGCTTTTTAAGTCTTGTTCACTGGCGTTGCGGTTAACACCCAGAATTTCGTAATAATCCCGATTTGCCATTATATTTATTTCTTCTTCTTATCATCCATTTCTTCAAACTCGGCATCAACGACATTCTCTCGTTGGCCTTCTCCCTGACCTTCACCTTGCCCGCCGCCTGCCGCACCGCTGCCCCCCTGTTCTCCTGCACCTCCTGCTGCATAAAGCCGCTCGGCCAAGCTGGAAGAAGCGTCATTCAGGTTTTTAGTTCCGGCTTCAATATCGCTGATGTCATCTTTTTTCACGGCTTCTTTCAAAGCTGCTATCGCTTTTTCGATCTTGTCTTTTTCATCAGTTTGTATTTTATCGGCTGCATCTGACAAGGTTTTTTCACAGGCATGGATTAAACCATCCGCTTTGTTTCTCGCATCCACCAATGCGTGGAATTTCTTATCTTCTTCTGCGTGTTCTTGTGCATCTTTGACCATCTTCTGAATTTCTTCATCGGATAAACCACTGGAAGATTTGATCACTACCGATTGTTCCTTGCCTGTGGCTTTATCTTTGGCAGAAACATGCATGATTCCATTCGCATCGATATCGAAAATGACTTCAATTTGCGGCACACCCCGAGGCGCTGGCGGAATATCGCTTAAATCGAATTTACCCAGCGATTTATTGGCAGAAGCCATTTCCCGCTCCCCTTGAAGAACATGCACAGTCACCGCCGTTTGATTATTGTCTGCCGTTGAAAACACCTGGCTTGCTTTCGTAGGAATAGTGGTATTTTTTTCGATGAGTTTTGTCATCACACCGCCCAGAGTTTCAATTCCTAATGATAAGGGCGTCACATCAAGCAAGAGTACATCTTTGACTTCGCCAGACAATACCGCTGCTTGAATAGCTGCTCCAATCGCAACCGCTTCATCCGGATTGACATCGCGTCTGGGTTCTTTATTAAAGAAGTCTTTTACCGCTTCTTGCACTTTGGGCATGCGCGTTTGACCGCCGACCAAAATCACTTCGTTGATTTGATCCATCTTCAAGCCTGCATCTTTCAATGCTGTTTTGCAAGGTTCAATTGTACGTGTGATCAAGTCTTCAACCAGCGCTTCTAATTTTGCCCGTGTTAATTTGATGTTCAAGTGTTTTGGACCTTGGGCATCGGCAGTAATATAGGGCAGATTAACGGTTGTTTGCTGAGCAGATGATAATTCAATCTTCGCTTTTTCAGCCGCTTCTTTAAGGCGCTGCAAAGCAAGCGGATCATTATGTAAATCAATCCCCTGATCTTTTTTAAATTCATCGGCTAAATAATCGATAAGGCGTAAATCAAAATCTTCACCGCCTAAGAAAGTATCGCCGTTTGTTGCCAGCACTTCAAATTGATGCTCGCCATCGACTTCTGCAATTTCAATGATAGAAATATCAAAAGTACCGCCGCCCAAGTCATATACGGCAATGGTAGAATCACCGCGTTTCTTGTCCATACCATATGCCAGCGCTGCTGCCGTTGGTTCATTGATAATACGTTTAACATCAAGACCTGCAATTTTACCCGCATCTTTGGTCGCTTGACGCTGTGAATCGTTAAAGTAAGCGGGTACTGTAATCACCGCTTCGGTAACCGCTTCGCCTAAATAAGCTTCTGCTGTTTGTTTCATTTTGCGTAAGATTTCTGCAGAAACTTGCTGCGGAGCCAGTTTTTCACCGCGGATTTCTACCCAGGCATCGCCATTGCCCGCTTTAGCAATTTTATACGGCACGATCTTAATATCTTTTTGAACGACAGCATCATCATATTTGCGCCCGATCAAACGCTTGATAGCATACAAGGTGTTTTTCGGATTGGTCACCGCCTGACGACGAGCGGGCTGGCCAATCAAAATGTCGTTATCTTCCCCGTAAGCCACAACAGAGGGAGTCGTGCGTTCGCCTTCAGCATTTTCAATCACGCGGACTTTACCATGTTCCATAATGGCTACACATGAATTGGTTGTACCCAAATCGATACCTATCACTTTACTCATTCTGCTGCTCCTGTTAACTATTCTTTAAAATTCAATACGTTATTGTTCGTTTGATGGACGGTCGCTCCAACGCATACTATTTCAAATGCGGGTATGAGGTAGAAATTTCAAGGTCTCCGCTGTGTTATTTTGCAACGATAACTCTGGCCGGTCTTATTAACCGTCCCTGCAGGGTATACCCCTTTTGAACGACGTTAAGTACTGTACCTGAAGCAGTCCCTTCTGCCGGTTGCATGACAATGGCTTCGTGCAATTGTGGATCAAAGGCTTTCCCTGCAGGATC
>JAJNDI010000019.1 GCA_021156325.1 Gammaproteobacteria bacterium | reverse complement strand
TGGTAGTGGCAACTTTCACAATGCGCCAATTACGCAGAATATATTCGTGCATTTCAGCCTTGATCCAATGCACCGCAAAAGAAACCAACCGCACCCCGACAGTGGGGTCAAAGCGTTTAACGGCTTTCATTAAGCCAACATTGCCTTCTTGAATCAGATCGGCTTGCGATAAACCATAACCGGAATAACCTCTTGCGATCTTCACCACAAAACGTAAATGCGACAAAACCATCTGACGCGCCGCACTTAAATCATTGTCATGGATCAGTCGATTCGCCAGACTTTGTTCTTCATCTGCACTTAACATCGGCATCTGATTCACACTTTGAATATAACTATCCAGACTGCCTGCAGAAAGGCTAATGTCCATGGGTTGTAAAGCGAAAGCAGTAGTAGTCATCGTCAACTCCTTTCATTTCAATCATTATTTATTCATACAGAGGCTCTTAAAGCCTCAAATTTAAAGCCATTTTAGCACTCTTTAAAGGCGAGTGCTAGAGGGGATATCAAGATAGCATCTATAAAAATTCTTTTAAAAACAACGCGTTACGTTGGTTTTCGACAAAAAAGAATGAAATTCCCTTTTTGCCGGTTTTAGAGCAAAAAACGCTCTACCAGGCAGGAATTGCACCCTCTTTGGAATAGATCTGCATCGTTGCAGCATTCACTTCCGGAGAATGCATTACTTCCACCAAGGGTTGCACCCAGGGAGCATCCTGATTTCTGGAAGCCACTACCATCACATTGGCGTAGGGGGAATCTTTATCCTCCCTGATAATCGCATCACTTAACGTTAAGCCCGCAGAACTCAGAAAATCATTATTAACAGCCGCTAAATCGACTTCGGATAGTGCATGGGCTAATTGGGCAGCATCCAGAGTCACAAACTGTAATTGTTTGGGATTATTAATAATATCTTGTACTGTGGAAGTAACTGATCCCTTATCTTTTAACCCGATCAAACCTGCCTTTTGTAACAATAACAAAGCGCGCGCCTGATTACTGGGATCATTTGAAATTCCAATCAAGGCTTTCTGCTTTAACTGGGTTATTTGTTTTATCTTTCTGGAATAAAACCCTATAGGATAGACAAAAGTTTTAGCCACTGTCACTAACTTAAAACCGCGGCTTTGAATTTGAGCATCGAGATAAGGCTGATGCTGAAAAATATTGGCTTCAATCTTGCCGTCATTTAAAGCAACATTCGGCAGAGTATAATCATTAAACGTCACCATAGAGAGATCTAGATTATATCGATTTTTTGCAACCTCTTTTGCCGCTTGCATCACGTCTTCAGAGACCCCCGAAATAACCCCAATGCGTAGGGTATTTTCCGTTTTATGAAGGCTCAAAAAGAAAAACGGTAATAGCGAAATAACACCTAATAGGAGAATAAAATAAAGTAAAGCATAATGATGGCGTGATGCAGCTATCCTGTCTCCTATCATTTGTAAAATTTGTACTAACACCACTAACACTATGACGGTTTCTACGATCACCATCGTATTAAAACGCTGGTAACCATAATTGATAGCAAGTTCCCCCAAGCCGCCGCCGCCCACAGCGCCAGCCATGGCAGAATAACCGATTAAACCAATCATGGTTAAGGTGGCGCCTTTCATCAGCGCAGGAAAGGCTTCCGGCAATAACACTTTATAAATCAATTGAAGGCGTGTTGCGCCCATGGCATAGGCTGCTTCTAATAAACCTAACGGCACCTCAAAGAGCGCGCTTTCAGTAATTCTCGCATAAAAAGGAATGGCGGCTATTGTTAAAGGCACAATCGCCGCGGTAGTGCCGATAAAGGTTCCGATTAAAAGAGAAGTTAAGGGAATGATCCCAATCAATAAAATAATAAAAGGCACGGAACGTGTTACATTTACTAAAAATCCTAACATTTGATACAGCCATTGTGCCCGTTTATTTAGGCTTTTTTGTGTAAAAAATAAAATAATGCCTAATATTAAGCCTAAAGAGATACCTGCGATGCTTGATATAAATACCATATACAAGGTTTCTGAAAGCGCTTTTGTTAAGGATAATAAAGCGAAGTTAGACATATCCCATGGCCTCTGATTTAACGGAGTGTTCTGTTAAATAATGCAATGCCTTATCAATGTCTTGTGACGTTCCTATCAATTGACACAGCATAAATCCCAGACTATTGCCATGAATGTACTCTAAATCCGCTTGCAAAATATTAACGGTAACGCCAAATCGTTCATGAATATGACTGATCAAAGGGGTTTTCGCTGAATTATTGACAAAAGTTAGCCGCACCAAGAGATGCAATCCGGCGGTTTGCTGTGAACGAACTTGTGGCTGCAGATTTTCAGGTAATTCCCATTGTACTACTTGGCCTATTAAGCGCTGCGTGACAGGATGTTGTGGATTGGCAAAGACTTCTACCACTTCACCCCATTCAACCAATTGCCCCTCGTCTATGACGCCTACTTGATCACAGATTTGCTTGATCACGTCCATCGCATGCGTAATCAAGACTATCGTTAGCCCCATCTCTTGGTTGATCTGTTTTAGCAAATTTAAAATGGCACGCGTTGATTCGGGATCCAACGCTGAAGTGGCTTCATCACACAGGAGTAACTGCGGCCGCAAAGCCAAGGCCCTTGCAATCGCAACCCGTTGTTTTTGGCCTCCGCTTAATTGCTCGGGAAAATAGTCGAGCCTGCCGCTTAAACCGACTAACTCTAATAAAGGCATCACGCGATTGGTGATTTCACTTTTTTTAAGTCCTTGTAATTCAAGCGGTAAAGCTGCATTTTGAAATACGGTACGCGAAGATAATAAATTAAAATGCTGGAAAATCATCCCCATCTGCTGGCGTACTTTTCTAAGATTTTCATTCGTTAATGTTTTTAAATCTTGTCCGTCAAAAATAACAGAACCCTTTGTGGGGCGTTCCAAAAGGTTAATTGAGCGTATCAACGTGCTTTTACCTGCCCCGCTTTTTCCGATAATCCCTACAATCGCCCCGCGCGCAACCGAAAGGTGAATGCCGCGCAAGGCGCTAACGGCTGTGTTATTCACCTCATAGGCTTTGTGAAGATCGACTAAAGTTAATAAGGGTGCGCTCATTTGACTTGTCTTATTGATTAAGGCTGGCTTGAGATGCTAACAAAGCAGAGATCGAACGTCAATCTATAACCGATAAAAAACATCTTGAAATTCAAATAGTTAATATTTTGCAGTTTTAAGGCTATCCCTTTATAATGACCTTGCTTTAGAAAAATACGAGATGAAGAGATGCATGTCCAAAAAACCAGCCTCATTTGGCAGAATGGCGAATTTATTCCGTGGGAAAAAGCCACCACCCATGTCTTAACACACGGCTTGCATTATGGCAGCGGAATCTTCGAGGGGATCCGCTTTTATGCCACAGAAAGCGGACCGGCTATTTTCCGCTTGCAATGTCATATGGAACGCTTCTTATATTCTGCCGCTGCTTTGAAAATGACACTGCCTTTTTCACTCAAAATGCTCTCAGAGGCGATTGTCAAATTAGTTCGTGAAACAGGTCTGTCGGAAGGTTATATTCGACCCATTGCTTATTACAATGCAGACATCGTAGGGGTTCATCCCAAAGGGGCAAAAACCGATGTCGCTATTGCCTGCTGGCCTTGGGGAAAGTACTTACCCAAAGGCAAAATAGCTGTTAAAACCAGTTCTTTTATGCGGATCCACCCAAAATCTACGATCTGTGATGCCAAAATCAGCGGACATTACGTTAACAGTATCTTGGCACTGCAAGAAATCAGCAATACGCCTTATCAGGAAGTATTGCTGCTGGATGCCGATGGCTATGTTGCTGAAGGCTCTGCTGCTAATGTATTTATCGTCAAAGACAATACCTTATTTACTCCGACAAAAGGGAGTATTTTACCCGGGATCACGCGCGAAACCGTATTGGAATTAGCAAAAGAATACCAAATAGACGCTATCGAAAAGAAGATCACGTTGGAAGAAGTTTACAATGCTGATGAAGCTTTCTTTTGCGGAACGGCAGTTGAAATTAACCCCTTTCACAGTGTGGATGACAAACCCATTGGTAAGGGAGAAACAGGCCCTATTACCGAACAGATCACCTCGCTTTATCACGATGCAGTTCGGGGAAAACTCCCTCGATTTGATCATTATTTGTGTGCCATCTAGCATATCATTCTCCTTAAGTCCTTAACAGATTAAAGATGAACAAAAAATATAAGAACCCAGGCACATTCATTACTGAGTCAGTTCAAGCTTCGCCTGCGGCTCGCGCCCTCTCCCGCGCCGCGGGAGAGGGCGCGGCGCAGCCAATAAAGTTTTACCCTCAAGAATTAGTGTGGCAATGAATTAGTTTAAGGTTATATCTTCTTAACAAACGATAGTTTCTTCATCTTCTTTGCTTCGATGAGAATTAGAATTACTGAGTGCCTGATATCGGCATTTCAAGTCATACAATTGCAAAATGTGCAGATTGACTATCAAAGGTACTGTGATGAGTTGAACTACGGTAATACTTAAAACAGTTCCAATCCCTTGTAATATCAACTGGCTTAAACTGCTTTCACCCATGACCGCCGATAGCGGCATTACGATAACCGATTCCGCAAGCTGTCCCATTAACACGGCTGCAAAGCTTATTAAGACAATAAAAGCTTCTATGGCAAAAACACGCCACCAATGACGTGCCACTAATCGCAAACTGATGACCAGAGAATCAATTACATTCGTTTTATCAAATAAAGCCAGTAATTTGGCGTACTGAGTATAGATATATAACACAATCCCCGGAACCAAAAAGAAGAGCGCCCCCAACATACTTAACATTCCGCAGATAAGCCATACACTTAAGTAAAATAACGCCCTTTGCCGAACAATTTTGAGCACTTGCGAGGATGTCAAAGGTTTCCCAACTCCTTCTGCAAAGACACTAAAGAAACAACAACCCACTAGATAAGCTGACAAGAGACCGACCAACACCAACAAGGCTATTAACCCGCTTGTCTCATTTTGCTCTGCGACACTCTGTGTTAAGCGCAAAAACAAGATAAACAAGAGTGTTTTAACGGCTATCAAGACGCCGATAAAATGGTGTATTGTTTTCAAGGTAGAACGCCAGTGATGAATACTGCTCCGGACGATCTCGGATAAGCTTTGGGGGTGTTTGCTGGGTATTAGCATTGCAGGGACTCCGCTTCTGTATAAAAACCATTTTAACATAAAGGGAAAAGTATTTATTTCATTCCACTTGATGTTAGAATAAACCCTTATTTGATCAGGATATTATTGAACGCCCAGGAGGCCAATTGAACGATTCTTTTTTCAATGTGATGACCTTTCAGGGGTTGATCCACACCTTACAGCATTTCTGGGCTAAAAACGGCTGTTTGATTGCGCAACCGCTGGATCTCGAAGTCGGCGCAGGCACTTTTCATCCTGCTTCTTTTTTGCGGGCGATTGGCCCGGAACCCTGGCGAGCCGCTTATGTACAGCCTTCACGCCGCCCCACCGATGGCCGTTATGGGGAAAACCCCAACCGGGGGCAGCATTACTATCAATTTCAAGTCATCATCAAACCTTCTCCGGATAATATTCAAACCCTGTATCTCGATTCGTTGCGCTCGTTAGGAATTGATCCCTTGATTCACGATATCCGTTTTGTAGAAGACAATTGGGAATCCCCTACTTTGGGCGCCTGGGGTTTGGGATGGGAAGTGTGGCAAAACGGTATGGAAATTTCGCAATTTACTTATTTCCAACAAGTGGGCGGGCTGGAATGCCGGCCGGTGACAGGGGAACTTACTTACGGTTTGGAACGCATAGCAATGACGCTTCAGGGTGTTGATAACATGTTTGATCTCGTTTGGGCCAAAACACCTTTTGGCGTTATTACCTATGGCGAGATGTTCAAACAAAATGAAGCCCAACTGTCGGCTTATAATTTTGAACATGCAGACGTTAACGCCTTGCTTCACTATTTTGATGCGCTCGAAAAACAAAGCGCGGATTTAATCACTAAAAATTTGCCGCTGCCTGCTTATGAATTGGCGCTGAAGGCGTCTCATACCTTTAATCTCCTGGATGCGCGTCATGCCATTTCGGTGACAGAACGTCAACGTTATATTCTGCGCGTTCGTACTTTAACCCGTGCTGTCGCTGAAGCTTATTATCAACAACGGGAACAAGCAGGTTTCCCCTTATTAAAAAGCGAGATGTCATGACAAACAAAGCGAGGCTCATTTCAGGCGACACTCCCACTGGCAAACTGCATTTGGGACATTGGGTGGGATCTCTCGAAAACCGTGTCTTGCTGCAAAAAGAATATGAATGCTTTTTCTTTGTGGCCAACGTGCAAGGCTTTACAACCCGCATGGAAGAACCGCAGATTGTTTATCAAAATGCCCTGGAAATTGTTACTGATTATTTAGCCTGCGGGATTGATCCCGAAATAGCCACGATCTTCATTCAATCCGAAGTGCCTGCGATGGCAGAGCTGGCACATTTCTTCAGTATGTTAGTACCGCTCCCCCGCCTTATGCGAAACCCCACGATCAAAGATGAAATCCGCAACAAAGGCTTAAGTGATAATTATTCCATTGGATTTTTAATGTATCCTGTCACTCAAATCGCTGATATTTTGACTTTTCGGGCTGAAGTCGTGCCTGTAGGCGAAGATCAAGAACCGCACATGGAACTCACGCGTGAAGTCGCACGGCGCTTTAATCAATTATATTGCGGTGTAAATTCTCATACTGAAGATGCCGACTATATCAAAGCAGGTGGATTATTCCCTATTCCGCAAACCAAATTGGGGCGTACAAAACGCTTGGTGGGAACAGGCGCTCCTACTGCAGAAGGTCAATTGTTAAAGATGAGCAAGTCTTTAAATAACGCCATTTTTTTAAGTGATCCGCCTGATGTTATCCGTCAAAAAATCATGGCTATGTTTACTGATCCCAATCGATTGCGGGCAACTGATCCGGGCAAAGTTGAAAATAATCCGTTGTGGATTTTTCATGACACTTTTAATCCGGATAAAGTCTGGATTGAGGAAGCCAAAGATAAGTATCGCAAAGGTCAGATCGGTGATGTTGACTGCAAAAAAAGATTGATTGAGATCTTGATTGAATTGCTAAAACCGATGCAGGAACGCCGTAAACTATTTGAAAAAGATAAACATGCGGTACTTACTATTTTACGTGACGGCACAGAACGCGCTAATCAAGCGGCAGAAGAAACGTTGCGGCTGGCTAAAAAAGCTATGTCGCAAGCTTATTTTAAACGTGACTTACGATTAACAGAGTTATAAATTATGTTAGATAAATCACAAGACTTTTTAATCGAAATCGGCTGCGAAGAGTTACCGCCGGCTGCTTTGGAAAAACTGGCACATTCGTTGACAAAACAAATTGGTATCGGTTTGGATCAGCATCGCCTCGCACACGGTGAATTACAAACCTATGCCACACCCAGACGTTTAGCCGTTATTGTACGTCATTTACTCGAAAAACAATCTGATATTCTCATCGAAAAAAAAGGACCAAGCCTTGAAAATGCCTTTGACGAAAACAGAAAACCCACTAAAGCGTGCGAAGGTTTTGTGCAGTCTTGCGGTATTACGATGAATGAATTAATAGAGATAGATTCACCCAAAGGCCGATGCGTTGGATATCGTTATCTGGAACAAGGCAAAGAAACAGTGACTCTATTACCTGAAATTGTAACAGAAGCCATTCGCGAATTACCTATCCCCAAACCGATGCGCTGGGGTGTAAGCGATACTTCTTTTGCAAGGCCTGTGCATTGGGTAGTCATGCTCTATGGTAAACAGGTAGTAGAAACAACAATACTGGGCATTCATACAGGAGATAAAACGTACGGTCATCGCTTCCATCATCCTGATCCGCTGCACATTAAGCACGTGAAGGATTATGCCGAACTCTTGTTTAAGCAAGGTCATGTAATAGCTGATCTGGCATTACGCCAGCATCACATTACCCAACAAATTGAAGCACTCCTCACAAGCGAACTGCCGAAAGCGAAAGCATTAATCTCGGCTGATTTGCTTGCAGAAGTCAACGCGATTGTAGAATGGCCCAAAGCCTTTTTAGGCCGATTTGATGAATCTTTTTTACAAGTGCCTAAAGAAGTCTTGATTTCGGCAATGCAATCGCACCAAAAATGTTTTCCTGTCGTTCACAAAGACAATCCTGAACAACTCTTGCCTTATTTTGTCTTTGTTAGCAATATTGATACTAAAGACAGTGCTGCGGTAATCAGCGGAAATGAACGGGTGATGCGCGCTCGTTTAAACGATGCCGCATTTTTCTTTGAAAAAGACAAGCAGCAAACGCTGGCATCCTATTTAAAAGATCTGGAACAAATTATCTATCAAAAACAATTGGGGAGTCTGCGAGATAAAGTACAGCGTTTGAGTGCGCTTTCAAAAATTATTGCAGAAAACCTCCGTGAAGATAAACAAGCCGCTCTTCGTGCGGGATTACTATCCAAATGTGATTTAAAAACCGATATGGTCGGTGAATTCCCCTCCCTTCAAGGGATCATGGGTTATTACTACGCTTTACACGATGGGGAAACGCTTGAGCTGGCAACAGCATTAAAAGAACACTATCAACCGCGTTTTGCCAATGATGCAATCCCGGCTTCTGGGCTGGGCGCTATAGTCGCGATTGCCGACAAAGTCGATACATTAGTAGGTATTATCGGTATAGGCCAACACCCCACGGGTGATAAAGATCCCTTTGGATTAAGGCGCGCCGCACTCGGCATTTTGCGCATTGTCATTGAGAAGCAATATGATCTTGATTTACGGGAGCTCTTTGTCTTCGCCCTTGAGCAATACAAAGTCCCTTTATCCAATCAACAAGTCATTGAAGATCTCATTCAATTTACTTTTGAAAGACTTCGGACATGGTATGCTGGCAGCAATGGAAAAGCCGATGTCTTTGCCGCTGTCTCTGCAAGAAACATCACTAAACCGTTGGATTTCATCAACCGTTTAAAAGCAGTTGAACAATTCCTGACTTTACCCGAAGCGGCCTCTTTGAGCAGCGCTAATAAACGGGTCAGCAATTTATTGAAAAAATCACAAAACAGTCTTTCAGCGATGAAAGTTAATCCTGCTTTATTGAGGGAAACCGCTGAAAAAACATTGGAAGAGACCATTACCAAACAAAAAATTGTTTTATCTCCTTTAATAGAAAAAGGTCGTTATACAGAAACTTTATCAGCTTTAGCCTCTTTGCAAAAACCCGCAGATGACTTTTTTGAAACAGTAATGGTAATGGTAGAAGACAAGGCATTACAAGAAAATCGCCTGGCTTTGTTAAATGAGCTACGTAATTTATTCTTAACGGTTGCTGATATCTCTCTATTGCAAGTGTAAACGGAGTCTATTTTGTCAAGAAAACTGATGATTGTTGCGCTGGACAGAGACGGCGTCATTAATGAAGAGTCATCCGATTACATTAAATCTCCTGAAGAATGGCAGCCGATCCCAGGCAGTATTGAAGCTATCGCAGCCCTTTCCAAAGCGGGTTATCGAGTGTTCGTTTTAACGAATCAATCAGGCCTTCATCGCGGATTATTCGATTTAAAAACACTGGAGGCTATTCATCACAAAATGCAAGCGGCGGTTAAGCAGCATGGCGGTATTATTGAACATATTTTTTATTGCCCGCATACCCCGGAAGAAAATTGTGCTTGCAGAAAACCAAAAACCGGTTTAGTTGAACAGCTCTGTCAATTTGCCAAGTGCGAAAGCAATGATATTGTTTTTGTGGGTGATTCCCTGCGCGATTTACAAGCGGCAGAGACCGCTCATTGTCGTCAGTGGGTTTTGGTTAAAACAGGTAACGGTGAAAAGACGCTAGCTGATCATCTGCATGATCCGGTTATCGCAAAAGCCAGGATTTACCCTGATTTAAAGCATTTTGCGCTAACCTTGTTATAATTTCGCCTTGTTCTGTACAAATGTCACTGCTCGCCTGCGGCTCGCGTCCTCTCCCCCAAGTGGAAGAGGGGATTAAAGCACCAGATTGCTGTCTTTTCCCCTCTCCCGTTTGCGGGAGAGGGTGCGCAGCAGGCAGTGATAAGATACTTTCGTATGTTAAGATAATCCCACATCTTGAACTGCAACAGATAGATACAAAAAAATGCCCATCAAAAGAGGGGCATTTTGTCAAATCGCACACTGAAAAACTATTTCAGTTTATCAAACCAGATATATTTATTGCGTTGGCTTGCACGAAAACGAAGGGTTTGTTTTTTGTTGACAGAAAGAGGTTTATCTAAAACCTGTACACACTGCATCCAATGGGTTTGATTGGAGTCTCGCATACTATTCGGCGCATTGTCATAGCGAATGTCTTTATCCAGATCTAGCTTAAACCAATAAGCAATAGCGTGACACTGCCCTGATTTTGTGATTTCAAAATCAATTTCCTGAGTATTATTGATAAAAGTATCTTTTTTAAAGTCTAACCTAAATATCTTTTTCTCTTGACTTAATGCTGTATATTCATGATCACTTAAATCAAGGTTTAACATCGGTCTTTGTTTAAAAATACTGAGGGCAGACATATCAAAGCCAGAAACCTCATCGGCTTGTGCCAGTGCATTAATTTCAGCAGATTCGATCAAAACCGCCTGGACAACCGCAGCCTCCGGGATAAATTTTGCATCTTCTGTTAATAAGTATTGCCGTGCAAACGTCACAATCGGTAAAACGCCTTGTCCTAACAAAGCCGGATCTAACACATCAATAATAAAAACGTTGGCACGTTCTGGTAATTCGGCGGAACCTTCACGAATCGATAATAAGGGCCTTTCAATTAACGTCACTTTTTCTTTAAATCCATTGACTGACAATACATCGCCCGTTCGCTGCGCTAAACACCGTGAAGAAATACACGTTCTGACATCTTTCGCGCCTGCAAGAGATGCCATCATTGAAAATAAAGCCCCGCCCAAACCTACTTCCAATACGCGAGAATTTTTATTAACCGCGCTTCTAATAGCTTCTCCATACGCTTTATTGCGTCTTTCATCATTTAACATGCTGAAATACCAATCGGGTAACAAGCGCCGGTAACTGCCCCACAGATTTAGCCGGGCCTCTTCATGCATTGGTACAATATTCAATGCCCGAGACAAATTAATGATAGAGTTATCGACTTGATCCAGGATCCCGTATAATTGCCCCAGATTGATCAAAGGTTCATATTCTGCTGGAGCCAATTGCGTTGCACGAGCGCTGTGGGCAATAGCGCGGCTATAATCACCCAGATTTCGATAAATCACGGAAATATTATTATGAAAACGCCAATCATCGGCTTTTAATTCGATAGCCCTTTGCAAGAGCGGCAAAGCATGGTTGTTTTTGCCCGTTTGATGCCCCAATGTACCTAACCAATATAAAGCTTCTGCATTATTGGGATTGGCTTTGATAATTCGGCGATAGATTATCTCTGCTTCGCGCAATTCGCCATTTTGATGACGTTGAATGCCAAGCGCCAATTCGTCTTGGGGAATAGATTCAGGTTGTGCAGCCATAACATTCTCCTCAGGTGCTTGCAACGTATACTCAAAGCGATTTGGTTTTAGGTGAGCGAGTGCCGCCAAGCAGCATAAAACCTGGGTGCGAAGAGTATGTGTAAGAGATTTTGCTGCAAGATTTATACCAGCCAGACTTTATGGCATAATGGGCTTATCTTAAGAAAAAGGCTTTTAATATGAAGCAAACTGCTGAAAACAAGGAAAAAACTACGCATTTTGGCTATAAGCGCGTATTGCCTGCGGAAAAGACAAAGCTGGTCGAAGGGGTCTTTGATTCAGTGGCAGAAAAATATAACCTCATGAATGATCTCATGTCATTGGGCATTCATCGCCTCTGGAAACAATTTACCCTCAGTCAAAGTGGCGCTAAAGAAGGACATTGTGTGCTGGATTTGGCCGGCGGTACAGGTGATTTAACCCGAGGTTTTAGCAAACGTATTGGAAACACAGGCTTTGTGATTTTAGGTGATATCAATGGATCGATGCTGCAAACAGGTAGAAAATCGCTAGAAAACAAAGGCATTATTCATAATGTGTCTTTTGCTCAACTCGATGCCCAAACCTTACCCTTTGCTGATAACACCTTTGACATCATCAGTATTGCCTTTGGTTTGCGAAATGTCACCGATATTCCCCTGGCATTAAACAGCATGCAGCGCGTATTAAAACCCGGCGGACAATTGCTTGTCCTTGAATTTTCCAAACCACGCCTAGCGCCTTTAAAAACCCTATACGATGCTTATTCGTTTTCTGTTCTTCCAAAACTGGGGGAATGGATAGCCAATGACAGTGAAAGTTACCGGTATCTCGCTGAATCGATTCGAATGCATCCGGATCAAACCGAATTACAAGCCATGATACTGCAAGCGGGGTTTGATACCTGCGATTATCACAATTTATGCGGCGGGATCGTGGCTTTACACACGGCAACAAAATATTAGGATCTCTCTTTAGATGTTAACATTATCTCTTATCGAAAAAGCTCTCAATCGCGCTATTTCGCTTGATCCCGAGACCCAAGTGCGCCTGAAAGCGTTGTCTGGCAAAGTGGTTAAACTCACCATTGAAGGGCTGCCTATTCCTCTTGCCATGCAAATTCATCTGACAGATCAAGGTCTTCGCCTAAGCCCCGTGGATGAAACACTCTTATGCGATACTTATATCAAAGGCACACCCATCAACCTCGTTAAATCAGGATTAATTTCTTCTCGTAACATCGCCCTTTTGGGTGAAGATATTACTATTTCAGGCGATATCGCTTTAGGCCAGCAGATCCGATCCATTTTCGATGCTATGGAAATCGATTGGGAAGGGCAGCTTGCTCACTTGGTCGGTAATGTGGCAGCGCACACTATCGGTAATTTCGCGCGAAAAACCCAGGCCTCTCTCAAAAATACGCTGGAAACAACACAAAGTAACGTAGCCGAGTATGTGAAAGAAGAGATCCGGTTAAGCCCCCCTCCTGTCGAATTAAATGACTTTTTAGATGAAGTAGACAGTTTGCGTGATGATGTCGAGCGGCTTATCAAACGCATTGCCCAAGTAGAAAGTCAATTGAAGGGAGAACCCTAGCATGATCACAGCTTTCCAAAATGCTTTGCGCTTTATCCATTTAACCGGGATTTTATTGCGTTATAGTATTGATGATCTCCTCACCAATATACCTCTGTTTTCCCCCTTAAAAATAGCGGTTTATTGCAATCCTTATTATTATCGCAATCGCAAAAAAACCCGCGGCGAACGACTTTATCAAGCTTTGATACAAATGGGGCCTGTCTTTGTGAAATTTGGTCAAGCGTTATCGACACGGCGGGATTTATTACCAGACGATATCGCCGATAGTCTTGTCGCATTACAAGACAAAGTTCCACCTTTTGAAGGAACGGTCGCCAAAACACTCATTGAAAAAGCTTATCATACTCCGCTTGAAAGCGTATTTTCTGACTTTGATTTGAAAGCACTCGGATCTGCCTCGATTGCCCAAGTGCATCGCGCACGCTTACATGACGGCACAGCGGTCGTTGTAAAAGTGTTACGGCCGCGGATCAAAAAAGTGATCCGAAGAGATATTGCCTTTTTGTACAGCTTGGCAAAATGGATAGACAAATTCTGGAAAGCAGGAAACCATTTACAATTGAAAGGCGTTGTAGCGGAGTTTGAAAAAACCATCCTCCAGGAATTGGATTTACAACGTGAAGCGGCCAATGCTTCACAATTGCGCCGCCACTTTGAAGGATCTCCTTATCTGTATGTTCCCCGGATATATTGGCCTTATACACGGCGTAATGTAATGGTCATGGAATACATAGAAGGCATTTCCGTTTCTGATTTGAGCACCTTAAAAGCCCGCGGTGTTAATTTAAAAAAATTAGCTGAAAATAGCGTGACGATCTTCTTTACTCAGGTTATCGAACACCGGTTTTTTCATGCCGATCTGCATCCCGGCAATATCTTTGTTTGTGCCGATGATCCCCATAATCCCTATTTCATCGTGGTTGATTTTGGGATCATGGGAAGCCTAACTCCAAATGATCAACGTTATTTGGCTGAAATCTTTTTAGCCTTTTTCAAGCGGGATTATTATCGGGTGGCTATTCTGCACGTTGAATGCGGCTGGGTTGATAAAAATGTGCGGATAGATGATTTTGAATCGGCTATCCGTGTTGTCTGCGAACCCATCTTTGAAAAACCCTTAAAAGAAATCTCTTTTGCCAATTTATTATGGGGGCTATTACAAACAGCCAGACAATTTAACATGCCTGTGCAACCGCAGCTGGTTTTACTGCAAAAAACATTGGTAAATGTTGAAGGTCTCGGCAGACAGTTATATCCTGATTTGGATCTGTGGGCTACAGCAAAACCCTATCTGGAACGATGGGTAAGAGCGCAGTATTCTCCTAGAATGGTTTTACGTAAACTGCGCGCGCAATTGCCCCGCTATATAGAACAGCTTCCACAAATGCCGGCGCTTATCAAACGATATCTGGAACGGGTTTGACTTTAAAGCGGGTTTTTCCCCTCTCCCGCGCAAGCGGGAGAGGGCAGCGCGGGAGAGGGCGCAAGCGTAGCGAGCAAACCTTATTCACCATAACCATACAGCACAAATACACGCTATGCAGCCCGTAATGCACTCAATCCTTCGTGTATCCTGGTCTGAATTTCATGCATAGCGCCATAACCCGCGGGTTTAGAGCGAAGCGTCTTATCCTGCCACATAGTACCTTTCACCTGACTTAATTGAGATTGAGGCTGCGTGTATTTTCGAAGCAAGATCTGTGTAAATGCAGCTTTGAGCTTCGCGAAAAGATTCCCCAAAATGGTCCGTTCTTTTGCATCCGTACTCTCTTCAAATTTCAGCTTCTTATCATCAATGAAGCGATTTAATAGAGTTAAGCGGATCTCCATAGTTTCAACTTTTTTCGGTTGACCAGATTGCGGCTTTGCTCTTGTTTCACTGTCCATAACCTGATGATAGGTTGGCACCATTAGCAACGACCCCACCGGACTCGGAACAAAAGTAATACCCGCTTCCATTTCAGCGACTGCATTTCGAACAGATTCAATACCAATATTATTCACATCTTCTTCATCTAAAATAGCTCGGGCGTTTTTTACCAGCTCTTCCTTCTCTTTTTGATTATTTTTATTATAATGGTTTTCCAATTCCTCTAATAAACCCTTGATATCTTCATAAAGCTTAGTTAATGCCTGCTCCGTTTTTTGATCTTCTGCCTCTTTTCTTTCTCGTTCTTTTTGTTGCGCTTCCTGCTTCAATTGAAACGCTGCCTTTGCGGCTCCCATTGTTTTTTCATCGTGAAGGGGACTAATAATATCCTTCAGTAAATCAATTGAGTTCTGAGCAGAAATATTCTTTTCTGCCAATTGGCGGACTATACCAACCACTCTGGCAATCGTTCCTGCGCTGGGTCGTTTCCAAGGTTCAACGTCTACAGCCGCTTTAAAAAATTGATGTAACTGTAGATTAATACTTTCCCTCTCTTGTTCTGATAGATGAGCTGCAGCAAGAAACGATGCTGGAACAGCAAATTCTGTGTTCATCACGATGGATGCTTGTGCAACGCTGGTTAGTTTTTTTCCGCCAAAACTTGCACTATCCAAAGCCGATTGTTTTAATTTAAATGGGTTAAATGGCGTATCCGATCCTGCTTCATTCGCCAGCAAAGGAAAAAGCATCGCACTCAGTGGGGGTACATCGGTTTCGGGTGTTGGCACAAAATGAGAGTCTCTGGCATCAGAATGACGGCGATTCGCAGCAACAGCATTGGCTTCATAGGCATTAAAGAATAATTTACCTCCCGGCTCTTCCACTAATTCAGACGAAGCCACCCTGCGTGCCTGACCTAAATCAAGAAGACGCACACTTAAGTCATCATCAACATGCACGTTACTAAAGCTTAAATCTAAATGAACCAGGGGTTCATAGCCTTTATCTTCATTGCCTTCGTGTAATCTTTTTACTTTTTCAGCTAAACGCCCAGCAATCAAATGACGTTGATTGGAATTAAATCCAGCAATACGTTCCGCGTTAAAGGATTGGCTGTCGGGATCGTCCGCCAGGGGCTTGCCAGGAATAAATGCAAAAATAGCCGCGTTTTTTTGTTTTTTGTCTTCGATAACGAAAAGCTTCTTGTTAAAATCATGGGCTTGCGAAATCGCATGGATTCTGACATCTTCTGTTTGATGAGCCACTTCCTCTTTCAGTGCATCCAGTTTTTCATCGACTTTTAAGACGATTTTTTCCTCTTTTATAATCTGGTTATTGGCATCCACTGTGACAAGATCTCCACTATAAATGACAGCAGAACCTCCTAGAGCAAGCGGTCGATCTGTATTGACCACACAATAGGTAGATCCACCTGTTTTTATCACGATTTTTTTAAAATTGGCAATTTCATCGCTATTTGTTAAAAATCTGTCGCCCCCTTCTTGCGGGGAGATACAGAAAATACTGCCAGAATTCTGTTCTTTTAAGGCCGAGATTGCGGCTGTAGTGTTCTTTGATAAGTCCATCACAGACTCCTTATTATTATAAAATTAATAATATTGTTTAGCGTCATGGCTAGCATAATAAAAAAACATTAAGGTAATGTTAAGACTAAGAGACTCAACTCTAAAAAGGGCCGCCTTGGCAAACAGCCACAGATTAGCTGTCTCTAAAACCAATAACTCCTTCATTCGAAAGGGATTTCCTGAAGGAGCGGCCATTTCCACCCCCTCGGCGGCCGCGATTGAAGTCAGACTTTTTTGCATTCTGCTGCATAATAGTCAATAACACCTTCCCTCAAACGAGGTATAAGCCATGCCCATACAGCGCTATCAAAAAGCAGCGATCCTCTCTGACTTACCAAAAAAAATGGTATTCCTGACAGGACCCAGGCAAGCAGGCAAAACAACACTCGCAAAAGAAATAGCTACTGAATTTGAAACATCCATTTATTTAAATTATGACAGTTTAGATGACAGAGACATTATTAAAAATACAGCATGGCCACCATACACAGAACTGCTGATCTTTGATGAAATTCATAAAATGAAACAATGGAAGAATTATTTATAAGGAGTATACGATACTAAATCTCCTTTGCAAAAAATATTAGTGACTGGCAGTGCGCGATTAGAGATTTTTAATCAAGCGGGAGATTCACTGGCAGGCAGATACTTTTTACATCGCCTAATGCCCTTGTCCATTGCCGAATTGACAAAAACAGGCAATAAAGCAGATATCAATAAATTGCTGGAAAGAGGCAGCTTTCCTGAACCTTATTTAGCAGAAAATCCCATTGATGCTAGCCGTTGGCGCTTGCAATATATTGACAGCTTACTCCAAACTGACGTATTGGATTTTGACAATATTAAAGCGATTAGGCTGGTGTTTGAATTATTGCGTAAGCGGGTGGGCTCTCCCATTTCTTATACCGCTATTGCTGAAGATGCCGCCATTTCACCCAACACTGTTAAAAAATACATTGCCATACTGGAAGCTCTTTATATTATTTTTCGGGTCACTCCTTTTTCTAAAAACACCGCAAGAAGTTTATTAAAAGAACCTAAGGTTTATTTTTTGATTTAGGTTTAATCGACGAAACCAGTCTAGGCGCAAGTCTGGGTGCAAAATTTGAAAACCTCATCGCTTTAAGTTTAGTGAAACACGCGTATGCTAAAGTAGATTATTTTGCGGAAAATTATAAATTATGTTATTTATGTACAAAAGAAAAAAAGAAGTAGATTTTGCACTTGTTAAAAATGATGCTATCGAACGCATTATTGAAGTCAAATCTACCAAATCCGATATTAGCCGTGATTTATTGTATTTTCATGAAAAATATAATGTTCCTGCAACTCAAGTGATAAAACAATTGAAGCATTCACAGATCCGAAATAACATTAAAATTGTGGATGCGATGAAATTCCTGCAAGCGTTATATTTATAAATATTTCAATTATTTTATATCGCTGTGCTGCGTTCTTTCTTGCTCGCCTGCGGCTCGCGCCCTCTCCCGCCGCTTCGCGTCTCCCTCTCCCGCTGACGTGGGAGAGGGGAAAATAAGCCATTTTGAGATGTTAATTCCTCCCTGCTGCGAACGAAAATTAAACTCATTTCACATTAACATCGCCTCTCCCGTGCAAGCAGGAAAGAAGATTTAGCAGCAGAATTTATGTGCTTCCCCCCTCGCACTTAGCAGGAAAGAAGATTTAACAACAGAATTTATGTGCTTCCTCCCTCTCCCGCTTGCGCGGGAGAGGGCAAGCCGCAACGCGGCGCGGGAGAGGGCGCGAGCGTTAGCGAGCAAGAGAGCGCAGCATAACGATGTCACACTATCTCACACAATTCCCCAACACAGGCCAATTCGCGTTTCACTTCAGTTTCATCGGTGATTTCATATTTATACAATTGCGAGAAATCGATATTTTTTACTGTTTGTAACAACCGTTCATATTCTTCCTGCGTAATCGCTTCATAAGGCGCTAATTGATACACATGATTCATACGCGGCAAGAAAGATAATCCTCCAACGATTTCCCAATTTGCATATATCCAATTGGCAACCGGGATCCATTCATCTTCATCAACAGAAATCGTCACTGACGGATTATGTTCTGTATAATGTAATTTAACTTTTTTCCAATGTTCCAATTGCTGCATAGCGCTTATCTGATTACCGCAAACTGCCCCATTGGGTGATTTTACCGGGAATTCCAGCACAAAAGTAGTTGCTTCTGCAGCCGTTTGTCCCACTTCCGGCTGTACCGGTACTCCTTGGTCTTTTAGCATTTTATACAAAGCATCTGTCGCTGCAATGCGAATACGGCGAATATAATAAGGCGCATGACGCGCGTGCATTCCCGAAGCACAATCGACTGTTTGAGAAACCGTTCCGGAAGGTTTTACACAAGTAATACAGGTTGAAGCATTAATCCCAAAACGCTTGGCATATTCCTGATTGGCAAGAACAGCAAGTTCGCGCAATTCTGCCAGTGTTTTTTCATCGCGCACAGCTTCGCAGTCCCATTGACCAGTGACAGAAACCCCTAATAAACGCTCATTTTCACAATTCGTTTTCCATTTTTTGGAAAGATAAGGAAAATGGGTCAATGTGGATTGAAAAGTTCCCAATAAGGTTGCAAGTTTCAGTTTTCGTTTCAACGAAGCGGCATCATCTTCGGCACGAGCGATAACTTCCGACAAATTACAAAATTGCTTGGATTGCAGGATAATTTCACCGCAAGGGTTAGTGCCAATTGAGCCAACTATCCGATCATTTTGCACATAGCCTGCTTTTTCCAAAACACTAATGCGCCGCTTAGGCAAAGTCTTTATTAAACCGTAGCGATTGAAGATCCCCCGCTCACCGGAGCCGCTTTTCATCAACGCTATCCACTCTTCCAAAAACTGCTTGTTCGTGGGTTTATTCTCATAAACGGCAGAATTATTTGCCAATGAACGCTGCGGATCACTATAATAAAAAGGCCCTTTTTTCGCATCGCGCATCGCATCATCATCCAAATCAGACAATGAAATCATCGCACTGCGGCGAACGCCCCCCGCCACAACGATTTCTCCAATCTTGCATAAAATATCGTGAGCATCGATGTTAGATAAACGTCTGCCCTGACGGGATAAAATCTTTTGTCTGGCAAACTGCAATAATGTGCGCAAGGGTTCGGGTCCTGAACTTTTGCCGCCCATCGTTTTTAAACGTGCGCCTGCAGGCCGCAAGCGCGAATAATCAAAAGAGATGTCTTTGCCTTCATACCACGTTGTTAGCCCCAGATATAATGCATCACACCAGCCTTCTTTGCTGTCTTCAACGATATGTGAGGCCAGCACTTCCCCGCTTTGATAAGCTACGATGGGCAGCGTTTGGATGTTTTGAGTTTCTACGGAAAAACCCACCCCTGTGCCGCACATAGAAACATACATGACTTCCGAGAAATCTTTCAATTTTTTAGGGGCAATATAAGAACAGTTATACGCACAGACATTCGTTTTGCCTGCAGCAGGCCCTGCAAATTGCAATAAGCGCATGGAAGGCATCACATCTTGCTTTAAGATCGCTTCACGCACTTCACTATATTCGCTTTCGCTTAAGGCCGTTCCTACTTTATCACGCATAAATTCAATATAACGATCAACGGTTTCGATCCACGTTTCACGGCGATTTTCCGATTCTATCCAGCGGGCATAGGTTCTTAAATACACAAATTCGTTGAGCTTGCTTCTAAAATAAGTTGAACTTTCACGTGCGCGGTTCTTAATGTGTTCCGGTACTTCATTACGCTGCTGACGCAGATCAGAATGTTCTTTACGATATAAAATATACGCTTTGGCAGCCTGTGCAAAACCCGCTTCAATAAGCGCTTCTTCGACATCATCTTGAACCCCTTCAACAGTGGGCATGTAATGATGATGGCTTGCTGCTGTTTGTTCCAGTTTGAACAAGACGTGATTACCCACGCGGTTGGCATCAGCACTATTACCTTCTTTAGCCACATCCATGGCTTTTTTGATCGCTTTGACAATGCGTTGGATATCAAACTCAACAACATTTCCGTTACGTTTAACAATATTTTTTAACGTCGCGCTCATTCTTATCCCTCGTTCTATTGGTATAGTGACAAATCATTACCGTATCGCAATGCGATATACCCTTCGTAATTTGGGTATAAGCAAAATACTTCATTTGGAGTATAGCACAATATATTGTGGTGCAACGGAAATGAAACCACAATATAGTGAGTCTTTCTCAAAATTGCAAGTGGTAATTTCTGCTGCAGCTGTGCGATAAAAACAATGGTTTTTTTTGACCTTCCCAAGGCGTTCGTTTCCCTGGCAACTATGCTAGTATCAGTGCATATTCACTTCGGCGCGCAGTCTAAAGGATAGCGCCGCTGTTTCAAATAGGGTTCCTAAAAAATGACAAAAAAAAGTCGAGTTGATAAATTTAATTTCAAAGCCGGACATAAAATAGCCGATAAATATACGGTTGTTGAAAAATTGGGGGAAGGCTTTGAAAGCGAAGTGTACAAAGTTGTGGAAGATTGTACAAAGATAGAACGTGCGGCTAAACTTTTTTTCCCGCATCGTAATATCCAAAACCGAACGGCCATCCGGTATGCCAAATTATTACATCAATTAACAGCTTGTCCCATTGTTATTCACTATCACACCCATGAGTTTATTTCTTTTAAAGATCATCAAATCGTTTGTTTAATCTCGGAATATGTCGATGGATTATTATTAACAGATTTTTTAAAACGCCAGCCTGGCAAGCGTTTGGGCATATTCCAGGGCTTGCAATTATTGCATGCGTTGGCAGCAGGGTTAGAATCAATGCATCATTTGAAAGTGCATCATGGCGACTTGCATGCAGAAAATATTATTGTGAAACGCTATGGTCTGGGTTTTGAGCTAAAATTATTAGATATGTACCGCTGGGTGGGTGACAGCCGCAGTTATACTAAAGATGATCTCTGCGAGGCTATCAATGTATTTTATCAGGCTATTGGCGGCAAGCGCTTTTATGCGGCTTTTCCACCGGAAGTCAAAGCCATTTGCTGCGGTTTAAAGCGATCGCTTATCAAGCAAAAATATAAATCGGCAACCGTGTTACGGACGTATTTGGAAAATATCGAATGGACAAGTGCGTATAGGGAATAATAGATTTTAGAGATTTTATCTAAGGACAGATCATTGAACGCCATCTATGATGATAACAGCTTAAATCACCCTGCCATTAAAACCGCTGCCGGTTTCACGACAGGTTATTATTCCAAGCGTGCCCGTTTAAAAAGTGACGTGAATCAAGATGCCTTACTGGTTGCACCGCTTCATCATTCTACGCTGGTGTTAGCCGTAGCGGACGGGGTTGGCGGTTCCATTCAAGGACATAAAGCCTCGCGCGGTGTCGTGGATCTTCTGGATCGCCGGTTAACTACATTAGCTGATACTCATTCTCATGCCATTAACATCAGTGTTATACGTAATGAAATCATTAAAGCTATCGAAGAAATCAACCTGCCGTTATTAACCAGCAGTTCGCAAACAACATTAACGTTATGTGTATTACAAAAAGATCAGTATTTCACGATTCAAATCGGCGATTCCGGGATGCTTCATTGTGGATCACAAGGCAAATTAAAATATAGAACGGTTACTCAATCACCAATAGGGTATGCCGTTCATGCCGGTTTACTCAGTGAAAAAGAAGGGCAGCGGCATCCGGATAACAATCTGGTAGATAATGTGATCGGTGAAAGAAGCCTCAGAATTGAAATCGGTCCGCTGGTAACGCTGGCTGTTTGTGACACGATTTTGCTCGCTTCCGATGGATTGTTCGATAACATGTTGAGCGACGATATTATTGAAACTATCCGCAAAGGCAGCATAGAAGAAGTCTGTCATACTCTTTATCAGGATTGCGAAGAAAAGTTCAAGAGAGTGCTTCGTCATGACACCGTGAAAGACGATGATATTTCTTTTATTGTATGCCGGCAGAAAACTTAAGTTAAATAGGTTTCTAAGTACCACATGACTTTGATGACGGTATTTCTTCGGTGGATTCTTCTATATGGATGATGACACTGGGAGTTAAACCTACTTTAGGGTTAAAGAATGTCTCTAACCTCTGACGCTCTTTGCTAAAAGCACGCCCTATCTCAAGCTTTTCTTCAGGGCTAAATTCTGCGCCCTTTTTTGCTTTGGCATCACCATAAATCAAAGCACATCTGTCTGAAAAATATTCCGGTTCATCAGCCAGTCCCAGATTGACCAGTACCATCTGATTAAAACGAATATAGTCCTTTCCCGCATCTCTATTGGAAAAATGCAAAGCAGTTCGCGCAAAATACGCAGCTTCTTTATAAAATCCTACATCAAGACAAAGTTTTGCTTTTAAAAATAAGCCGGGCACTAGAAAGGAGGTGATGATCTTATTGATATATTTTTCAGCCCACTTGGGATCATCACGAGCGTAACATTCTTCCGCAGCCCATTCCAATGCCTCATAGAGCCCGTTGTCCTTGAGATCATTCAAGCCATCATTGGCTACTTCCCATTTCTCCGCGTCAGAATCTGCTTGCCTGAATTTACAAAAGCGTTGGTAGGTTTTTTCAGGATCATCCGTGGGTAAAGGATGATAATTGAAATCCACAATACACTTTTCGGCCCATTGTCCAAACATGATTTTCTGCATCCTTTTTTAGAGTAGAAGTAACCAAAGTGGCGGTAGGGTAGCTTAATTATGCTTATTTGTCAAACACTTAGGGTGTGCTGCTGACAATATATTCAGGGCTGGTTTCAACTGATGGTGTAACAGGTGGAATAGCATCAGGGGCTATTACTTCCGGCGTTGTAATCACAGGTTCAGCGGGTAAAACTTTCGCAAAGGCGGCAAGAGATGGAGCTGTCAACAAAGAAGGAATGCTTTTCCGCTCCGGCGAGATACAATGCAGACCCTCTCCGGGATGAGCTATTGCCGCATTAAAACAAACCATAATAAGTTTTGCAATATCAATAGTCATTGGAATATCACTGTCTGGAAAAAAGTAGAAAACGAGGGTTCTTTTTCGATCGCCCGATTCCAAACCAATTTCGTATCTTATTTTGGTCGCGTAATTAAACTGTTTATAAACTTCTTTGGAGCTATCAATAATGGCATGGGCATTAATGGTAACGTTATAGCCAGCATTCACTATTTTCATCACAGCGTTTTCTACAGCTATCATTTGCGCATTGACGATTGCTGTTCCCAACACTAAATTGTTCTTGCGTTGACTTTCTTCTCCCAGATATTGATGAGCATAGAGGTGTAAATACTCATAAGCCACATCGGGATTCAACCCACATCGCGAGGCAGCTTCGTTGGCGCTGATGTTGTCAAAAAATTCACTCTGGGATCTGGCAGCATTTTTCTTAACTTTGCTTAAACCCTGTTTAGTGAGTCTTTTAGGCGTTGTAAAAGGTTTTAGCTTAAATTCGGAATTTTCATGGGAGTTCTGTAAATTGTGACTAAAAAAGCTGATTGTATCGCTTGTCTTGGATTGCCAACCTCCCGATCTAGGCTTTTTTGCGGGAGCTACAAATTTAATCGTATCAACACCTTTAAGAAAAAAATTAGCTATCCCAACTGAAGTAATTAATAAGTATTCACTACCACCGGGAGAAAAAAACTTACCGTTTTCTCCTCGGTCTACGAGGGTTAATTTGCGTTTCTTGATTTCATATAACAAAACTTCTTTTGTTATAGGCGAAGTAGCCGGGTTAATGTAGGCAGCGCCTTTGGGCGGGGTGGTTTGTACTGATTCTTTTAATTTTGTGGTTAATCGCCTGCCGAACATTCCTCGTTTCAGCGATCTGAGTCCAGCATCAAAATCAGGAAATAACTCAGATGCTGGTTCTGCTTCGGCAGTGCTTTTGATCTCTTCTTTGGAAATATTCTCAATTGAAGATATTTCTGACATTTCAGATTTCAGTGCTATTATCTTCTGTTGATCAGAGACTACTGTCTCCATTTTTAATTTTTTTGTTTCTGGAGAAGCCTTTGACAATTCAGGATCAGTTTTTTCTTTTTCACTAAAAAGAACTTTCTTCACGCTGCTCTTTTCAGGTAAACTTTTTGATTTTAGTTTCTTGTTTTCTTTTTCGGTTTCTGGAGTCAAGCTTACATCTTTCATAAATACTCTTGTAGTAATAATTAGCTAATAAAAATCGCTCTGATTCTTACAGAATCAACATACTTTTTCAACACCTTCTCTAAATGCCTCTCGCATAAAGAATTTTTCTTTTTTATGAGTGACCAGGAGGAGGCAGTGCCGAACCATAATCTTGATCGCTCTCCTTCATAAAGGGTTGAGCTTCTTCTGCTGGAGGACCAAATAACATTATGGATAGCCGATTACCGAGAGAATTTGAGCGTCTCTGCTGTGCATCACGTTCTTGTTCTATTATTGAGATCTGGTCTTGCATCTGTCTTAAGAAATCATCACAGATTTTGTTAAAATCAAGTTTATCATTCCCCATTGTTTTGTAGGCATTTCTTGCTAATTCAAGATTTGATTGAATTTCTCTTAATTTAGCCAATTTTCTGGCGGGAATTTCTTTGCTTTCACACATTCTGGTGAACGCGTTTGCAGAGGCATTAAAAATATCTCGTGCTAATCCTTCTTTTTGCTCTGCTTGCTGAACGGGATTACTATTTAAGAGATCTCGCAGCGCTCGATTGAGTGCCTGTGCCTGTGCGAGCAAATCATCGATTGAAGATCCCTGGCCTTTAACAACTTGTCTTGATTGTGCTGCTAATAGTTCTTCTTCAGGCTGTACATTACCATTATAAGCATAATGAGCATTTGCTTTTGCTGATGGGAATGGTGTAGGGTTATCATGTGAAGATTGGATCAATTGTCTTTGTTGTCCTGTTTGCATACTCATTTCGCTCATTCCCGATGCAGAAGCTTGAGCGAATGTAGTATAAGACATTCCTCCGCTCAATATATTAACTCTAGAAGATTCCATATTATCTTCTGGTTTTCTATGATCGGTTCCAAATCTACCTTGATCTCCTGAAGATAAGGAGATTTCTTCAAATCCGTATTGCGAATTAGAATCTTCGAAATCGCTCAATAAGAAAAGTTCAGTGTCTGATGAACTTTCTGAATCTGCATCATTTCCATTAGGTATATTTTCGAATGTTTTTTTCTCCGGTGAAAAAGGCGGTTGTGCAATAGGTGCTCCAGAAACGCCGGCTTCATCTTCTTCTATGATCTCAAATGATTCTTCGGAGGTACTGCCTTCTTTTTGGGATTCTTCATCATTCTTTTTATTTTCTTGCTTATGTTTCTTCCGGCAATGCAGGCATGTTGCCAAACCCGTACAGACTAACGCCGCAACCCCAACGCCTGCGCCTATAGCTATCGGTAATATAGGAAGAGGCAAAGCTTCTTCATTGGATGTCGGAGTTGGCGTGGGTGTTGGCGTTGGGGTCGGCACAGGTGTTGGACTCGGTGCTGATGTTGGGGTCAGCACAGGTGTTGGACTCGGTACTGATGTTGGGGTCAGCACAGGTGTTGGACTCGGTACTGATGTTGGGGTCGGCACAGGTGTTGGACTCGGTGCTGATGGACTCGGTGCTGATGTTGGGGTCGGCACAGGTGTTGGACTCGGTGTTGAGCTGGGCGTTAATGGTTTATTAAACTGGTTGTTATTATTATACCCCGGCATGATAGTAATTTGCTGCCCTTCTTCAGAATCTCCGGGCGTATATCCCTGCTCTTCACACGTCGGCTGAAACGTTCCAGTGTAGATATTTTCACGCTTCCAATCGACATTATTATTGGAATAACCGCCGCCATTATTATAAAAACTTTCCGAAGTTATTTGTGCGAAGTAACAACTATCCAATCCATCCGCTGTTGCTGTCAAACTAGCAGCATCCGTTTGAACGGTAACTTCTGATCCATACATTTCCCCTAGAAATTTCAGCGTACTACCCTCTTTATAGAAAAGATTGGTATTAAACTTCATTATTCTTGCATTTTTTATGCTGATAACTACCTGGCTTCGTTCTGCTTCAGTTCCCGTGTGGATTAGATCAAAATTTTCTACATCAAGATTGTCCAGAATGATCACTTGTGAGTTCGTTCTGATCTGAATATCCTTTCCCTTAATCCCGCAAACGTTAATGCCTGTTCTCTCGAATCGCTGATGAACATCCACATAAGCCTTCGATGCCTGTGAATTCGTTAATTGAAAAGGCACAAATGCCGTATTGTTGGAAAAATCAATGCCGGTTGCATCAGAGTCAGTAATGATAGTGTCTGTTTCTGCGCTCCACACCGATAATCCGCTAATATTACCCCTAATACATACACCATGACCGCAATCTCCTGTGCTGGCTCTAAAGGTCATAGAGGCTATCAGGGTATTATTGGCATTAAGTTGATTATTTCCCAGATTTTCATTGGTTATATCAAAACAGGTTGTAGGCGTATTTTCTTCTACAACCACTATGCCATTGACAGAAGCGGAAGAAGTATCTCCATTCTTTTTCAGATCGTCTCCAAAATTAAATGCTCCGTTAATGACATTATTGGAATCGCTAAAATAATTTATTTGAATAGTATCAGTCAGGTTTCCTAACGCCGTCACTTGCGTATTAGCCGGTGTAGAAAGATAACGTGCTTGCACAGCGCTATTGACAGCGCCGTAACAACCTACTTGTTCAGTGCTGCCAGATTGCCGAGCCACTGCCGTTCGTGCTATATCAGCATAATCGTTGAATCGATTATAATCTGGGAAGTGTGGTACAAAAGCAGAAAATGCTTTTTGCTGCTCTTTTAGCTCATAGGCAGCGGTTCCTCGTATTAAGAGAACCAGCCCTATTCCAAAAATCCATGAAGAAGGTAAATATTTGCCGCTGTATGCAGCAGCCGATACATGACGATAAGTCTCACGTGCTTCAAAACGTGCAGTTGTACGCCCTTTAGCAGGCATTTGTCCCGATTCTTTCCCCAAACGAGAAAAGTTTTGTTGGCGATCCGCCTGCCGAGTTGCCGTTTTTTGGCGCTGCTTTTGCTCTTGACGATAGTAATTACCGTTATATTTGCCTTTTGACATGTGATTTACCCCTTGTTTTTTTAATTATTTTTAATAAATATGATTAACAAATTTTACTGTTGTTTTTCAAATCGGCATTGAGTAGCCCCTGCACTCTTAGGACAATAGAACAATTCTGTGGATCCCAGTTCTTTCCAGGCATTACCGATAGCGGCACCTGCATAATCATTTGTCATTTTTAATTGATGAGGATGGCCTAGATTATCGGTATCATGGTAAAGACATTCTTCAGTTTGTGATCGCGCATCATAAGTCGCATCTTCAAATCGAACATCACCATTACCTTCTGATACTCCCGTCCATCCATCGGAGGTAGTATATTTATATTTTGTTTTACCATTTTCAGTGATGGCAACCGGGTTGTTGAGGCGATTCGGATCAGGACAACTGGTAAAAGCTGCTACGGTTGAGCTATCCGTAATAGCCAACACTTCTGACATTCTTACAGAAGGCGTATTGGTCCAATCCAATAACGTTTGTGTTGACCCTTGGTTTAAGTCATCGTAAGTGCGGTTACGGGATCCGCTTTGATCAGCATCAAAGTCCATATTCAAGCGCAAACCGGTGGTATAAAACGTGTCGCCTGTAGCGATTTGATTGCTGTAACCCGTGGTTAGCTGTAATTCATTTTGCACACCTTGAATTGATGGCATTAACCAGCCAAGCCCGATGTTATAACTGCGTTCAGTTTGGCGAAGTTGTGAAGCAAGTGTTAATTTCACGGTGGGTAATAATCGTTGTTCGAGCGCTGCGTGCGCACCCAAACCCTGTACATCTTGATCGTTATTATATTTCGTATCAAACCGCACCGTGTCGTAATCAATACCGCCGCTCAAACGGCTGTATGACCACAAACGTGTGCTGACATTCGTATGAATATTACCGCTGTTTGCGCCGGCAATACGGCGCTGTTCAATGTAATTGCCGCCCATCGGATCAGGAATCGTTACATCAGATAAATCTTTGCTGCCAGAATGGGTGTAATAACCGCCAAAACCCAATGATTCCAAATAAGTATTACCAAGCATATACGCATAATCAGCCCCGATTGCTTGCTGCCCTACCCATTGTGAAACCGTGCCAGTATCAAAATCAAAATCGCGATTTTCATTTAACTGTTCGCCGGTGATTTTGATCCACTGTTTATCGGTTAAAGCCATGCCGTAAGTGGCATTTAAACGAAACATTTTAGGGCCGCCGTTTAATTCCACTGCAGCAGCGTGTTGGTTATCGAGAAGATAGGAAGAAACTTTTAATTCTGCAATGGGGCCTAAGAGCGAATCATAATAACCGCCCAGATCGACGCCGCTCAGATTAAAAATACTGTTGTCGTCTTGTAAAAGGACATCAGTATCATTATTCAGACCCTGAATAACAGAAGGCTCTGTTGTCGTTTTGGTTTCCGCAGGTTCGGCTGCGCCATAAGCTGTTGAAATTAACCCTATTACCAGGACAATAGAAATCGCTTTGCTTAAAGTGCGCAAAATCACTCTCATATCGGTTTCCTTATTTATTTCGTTATAATTAAAAATTTCTGATAAAACAGCCCCTTACAAGCTACTATCCTGATAGCTTGTTCATGCTCAAAAAATCCGTTTGAAGAGAAATGAAGAAAGGCGGGTTAGCAAAAAAATACAGCCAACAGACTGCTTGCCCTCTCGAGCAGCTGGTCTTTTTATCCTTATAATCCAGGCTCTTACTATTTTAACAAGCGAATTGTATCAGAATTTGTTAAAAAATGCAACGAATTTATGGGGTTACGGTGATTTTAAAAATCCCTCATACAGTGGAAGCTTTCACAGAATGCCATAACGTCATGAAAAGAAACATTTTTATATCCGTTACGCTGTCACCTCGTTGCATGAATAGATTTAGCAAAGGAAAGAAGGGATCCCGAACACCCGCTTCACGGTTGTTCGGGAAAGGCAACATCATTCACTCAGAGTTTTACCTGTTTGATCAAGTATTTCACCTTCCCTCTTCCGGACCAAAACTTCCCGTTAGATTATCGTCCATGTCCCCGTCGTCATTCAGCAAATCAGATAAAGGGTTATATCTATTCTTTGATGCACGGCCGCTTTCTTTACCAAAAGAATTAGGTTCTAACAATTCACGCCTTTCTGGTTCAAATTTTTCTTGGTTTTGTTTTCCTCTATTTTCTCTAAAAGAAGATTCAGAGTTTGATCCAAACAGGCTGCTCCTCCATGCCTCTCCCTTTGTTTTTTCCAGACGGAAATTGGGATCATAATTCAGATCGGAATTTATTCCCAAACTCTTGCCGTTCGCAGGCACTATCTCCGCATTTTGAGACATTTGCGCTAGTGTTTTTTCTGATTCTGATGCTGAATTTTCCGCCTTCGTGGAAGAAACTTTTTTCTTCGCATTTAAGCCATAGTCTTGAATAAGCTTACCCGCCGTATATTTACCATAGTATTCCGGATTAGTGCTTCGCTTATAACCTCTAACATGCGTTTCTAATACGGTTTCCAAAGCATTGACAAGTTCGGGAATACCACACCATTGGATAACATCGCTTATATCTTTAAGGGCTTTTGCTTTAAGATCCTGATGAGCATTCGCATCACATAATACAGCCAGCCCACGGTATATTGCATATTGATAAAAGATACTAATGGGGAAAATCCTTGAAACAAAAACCTCTTGGTCTATTGGCGCTTCGTACTCTTGTTGCAGTACTTGAATAACATATTCTAACTTACTTAACGACGACTTAGGCCCGGCAATTTCAACCAGCCTTAAAAATTGTTCCTTTGCAAGATTAACCTGTGTTTGCCAAAGCGCATGTTCTTGCCTGGCCTGCTCAATGGCCTTTACCAAATTATCCATATGCAAAATAATTTTTTTCTTGCCTTCTGGCAACTTGACCACTTCGACAATTGTTAAATTATATGCGATCAATTTTTCATCTGTGAACGGATTAAAATCAAATATATTTTGCAACAATTCTGTGGTAGTAACAGCATTTTGTAATTCAATCCCATTTTTCTTTTCGTCTGAGGCATATATAGTTACGCTGCTTTTTGCCAGCACTTCCCCAGGAATAATAAGTGGCCGTGTATAAATTTCTTTTAATTTTTCAATATCTATTTCTTCATTCTTCGGCCTATCCTCTACTACCTTTAAAGGTACACCCTGGCCTTCATCCAAAATCAAGAAAGTATTTTCGACATTAAGAAGGTTTTCGAATACAGGGAGTTTGTAATTTGAGCCTAAGGAAACAAACGCCGGCACACTGCTCTCCCCTTGGACATAGCTAAATACATTTGCTGAATAGGCGGTTGGAGCCATCATGGCCAATAAAGGAGTAACATAGTCTATTTTAGTTTGTAGATAAGGAATCGGCATCGTTGCTGCTTCCTGGCTATAGGCTTTATTAGAAAAATTTGCTGATTCAGGCGATCTGACGCTAATTATTGGTAATATCCCACTTTTATTTCTTTCCGTCGCAAAATAAAGGCCATTATGCGATACAGTTCGATATTGGTCGAAAGCATCTCCGTTAACACCCTTTTGAAAACGTTTTGCACGTTCCAGCTTTTCATCTTTTTGTTGATTCAGGCAATTAACATACTCTTCCCATTTCTGTATTGAGACCTCATGGGAAAGCGGATCCAATAAGTCAGCGCTGCTAACCACGCATGCTTGTGCCACTTGCCACTGTTCGATGGCAGCGCTTGTCTCTTTAGCTTTTTTAAACACTTCATGAAATGCAGCATCTATCTGTTGTTTGGGATCGTTGGGATCCATCTCACTATGACTTGCAATTGAGTTAGCTCTATCATAGGGATTGTCAGCCATTCTAAAGAGAGGCCAGCAAGATTCTGTGGCTAACAAACCCATTTTCACGTCATTCTGGGGAACTCTACCCTCCTTAAAAAGAGCAGCTACGTCATCCGGAAAAATCATTGTATTCAAGCACCTTATCAAAGATGCCTGGAATGACTCCTCTTTCCATAGGTTTTGGAAAATGGTTATTATTTCTTGCTGCTTGAATAAAGCAATTAATTTTTCAAAGCCATAACACATTACATATAGGCGTAATGTAAATACAGCGATCTCTGTGTTACGAAAGTGACCTTTGTCTGCTGTTTTTTGAAGAAATGGCAAAATAAGTTTTTGGCTAAATGCTGCTTCAAAACCACCCTGATCCACATTTGAAAACAGTGTTTTTCCAAAAAGATTTTGGGCGAAAAGCTTTTCTAAAAATTCCCTTCTACCAACATGCTGCATTGAGTCTAACTCATTCAATATGTCTTTCAGCTGATTTAGCCGTATAAAATCACTTTCTAATGAAAACAGGTCTTTTGCTCTTTTTTCAAGCTCTTCAAACGTTTTTTGCTTTGCAGCTTTTCTGAGAGCCGTGCGTTCTGCCATTGTAGACGCAGGCGCAGCCTGTTCTTTTTCAGCCTCTTTTTCTTTTCCTAAAGATTCAGATCCGTTTGCAAAGTTAGCGCCTTCCTCATGAATAGAATTTAAAATCTGTGACGAAAGTCTATCGTAGTCTTTACCGTATAATAAGACCAGCCGATTAATTGTGGCTAACCTATCCAAACCGCTCAATGTTGAGGGTAAAACTCGAATATGAGAATAAATAGATATTGTTTCATCAATTATTTTATTTTTTCCTATCATTCTTCGGAAAACAAAATTATCTTCTCCTTTCAGAATAGCAATATTTAATCTGTTCATATTCAACATTTTTATAGCATTTTCTTCTATTTCATTCACAAATTGACGAATATTGGATTGAGCAGCTTGAAGAGTAGCATTGACTGCTTGAGAGTCATTAATTTCTATAGCTTGATAAGCGTTATCAACAGGGCTTTCTCCTAAATTTTCAAAAGCAGAACAACAGTTAATGAAATGATAGCCGGCATACACAGCCTCATTAAATGCCTGAAAATCTTCATCGTTTATTTCGCCTTTGTATTCCTTTGTAATCTCTCTAAAGCGTGCTGTAATAGTTGTATCAGGCAATGAATTTTGAGAGGAATGTGCTTTTTGCATCAACAATTCAGATGTCTTTTTTCCAGAATACTCTGATTTTGCTAATTGTTTAAGAAATCTTGCAAATTCCGGGAAATACCCTAAGAGTTCTATAAAGACAGGATCATTTTTAGCAAGCCAGTTTTTTAGTGTAACGATAACCTCTTCAGGTTCGCTTTTCTTGACTTTTTCACCACATAACTCCGCTTTATGTTGGCAATAGAGAGGAATCAAGTAACCCAATAATATCATTTCTTGCACTAGGGATTTCGATATCAAACTTTCTGGCTTTTGAATCGGCTCGGGATTTATTCCGTTAGCCGAAGGAATTACCCGCGGCGATGGATTGTCGTCCGACGAAGAAGTGGAAGCCAAGGATGAACTTGGACTAGGCAATGATAAAGGCGAAGCTCCTATTATTTCTCCTTTCGATGAGCTGCTTCCTGACCATGAGAGCTTCCGCATGATAAGCGGCGAACTCTTCTCATTAGTGAGTACATTCGGCAATGATCTGCTTTTCGGCAAAGATGCTTTTTTAGGCAACTCTTCTTTCTCACGAACCGATGTAAGAGTACGTTCTCCAGCTTCAGGGCTTTGTTGCAATCTTCTCTGAGCAAGATTAGGTAATGTCCTGCTTTTTGCTACTCGTTCTTTTTTTGGCTGAAATAAAGACGGATATAATTTTCTAAAACATCCGTCATTTTGTAAAATCTCTTCCCGGAAGTACTCTTCTACCACTCTTTCTATTAACGCTATTTCTCCTCCATTTTGAGAAGCAGAATAAATATTTATTAAAGCTGGCAGATTAGAAAATTCTTCCTTAAGGCTTCCGTTACTATTATAAAAATTATCGTAGCATGTCCATTCTTCTTTTCCAGATCCATTAACAATCGATCGCTTATGCTGCTTGACTGCATTCCATAAGAGTGAGGGATCAGCAATAGACAAAGGCGGTAATTTATTCAGAAGTACTGTCACAAGGTTTGATTTCTGAGGCGCTTTAGCAAAACTCGTTAATTCGTATGTTGTTATCAACTTTTTGAGTGCCTTCCGCTCTTTTTCATTTATAGTGAATTGCAGGGCTCGAACACAAAGTTGATAGGCTGCTCTTTTGTCAACAAATCCAAAGGTGCCTTTGGACAAATCAACCGCCAAGCGTTTTAATGCATCCGGAAACTTTTTTTCGCATAAGAGGCATAGTTCTATTAAAATATTGGCCATATCCACCTTAATAACTTTGCCTGCTATTAAGCGCGCCTTTAATTTTCTTAATATTTTCTTATCTTCTGTGGTAGGCTCTGCTGGTGTAGAGAAGCGATCTAACTCTAACGCAGTAAGATGCCGATCTTTTAAACTTTCCGCACTTTGGTTAGAAGCGTCTGTTTCAACAAATTTTGCCAAATCGAAGGAGATATTTTGATGAGGATTATTTGTATTATATAATCCCATTCTAAAACCACAGGCTTCTAATGGACCAAGCCTATCATCAATCAGTACAATTTTATCAGGCTTTCCAAGGGTATTAAAATTTTCTATCAAGCAATCCAGCATACCAATCTTGGCACTGCCTTGCCTTAAGCGAGATCCTTCTTTTTCAACTGTTGTTTTATAATCCTTATAAGCTGCGTTATTTATAACCTCTTCCTTGCCTTGGCTAATTTGTTTTAGAGCTTCTGATTCTAATTCCTCTAGCATTTGAAGAAAATCAGCCTTTTCTTTCGGAAGGAGAATTCTGGCTTCTTGCTTTCTCAAAACATCCTGAATTTTTCGCCAAGTTTCAAGATAAACATTCTTAAATGCATTTCCAGGATATCCATGATTTTCAGCATCCATTGATGTGATGACACCTTCTATGCGGAGTCCTCTATCGAACAAGTGAACAAGCAAATCAATACGGGAGCGTATGGTTTTAGCTTGTTGTCTTTCTTCTCGATTATCAGAAAGCGTACATCGGCATATTTCAACAATATCAGATAAACTCATATCAGAAAAAAGCACAAAAACGGCATTGGTATCTTTAGCTTGAATATCAAGCAATACATCAATCAGTTGATCACAAAATTGATTGTTATTATCAATCAGTGTACCATCAATATCCACTAAAAAGAGATTTTTATGAGTGAGCTTTACTTGACTCAAGTCATGTTTAAGTTTGATTTCATTAAATTTTCCATGTAGATTTTGAACCAGTTCAAGCTTCTTTACATCATCAAGGCTTGAAGGCTTAATATTAAGCACAGATTCGATACTTACTCTTCTCTCTTTCCTTTTTCCTTTTTCTCTTCCAACAAAAACAAACCAATCTTCTCCCTTCAAAATAGCCAATTTTAATTTATCTTCATTCTCACCTTGCATAAAGTCACGCTCATTAATTGCCTGCTTCAGCATTTCGCATTCAAGACTTACTGCTTCTTTTGCTTTCTCTTTGTAAAATTGGGGTTTTTCTACTGTTTTAAGTTTTATATCTTTATATTTTTCGATACTCTCTTTTTTTAGAGCACTGATATATAAACAACTTGTAGCTGCGTTATGCTCACTCGCCGCCCATTCAAAAGCTTCCTTGTAGGCCTTTACATTAATATGCTTGCCATATTGTTGTGCAATTGCTAGATATAGCGCCATAGATAAATCGACCGGTATCTTTCCTGCTTGGACTATTTTTGAGTCTATCAAAGCAAATATTTCTTTTCCAGAACACTTTAATGCTGCTGCTTGTTTAAGAAAGTTAACGAGATCTGGAAAATATTGTAACAAGGGTAAGAAAACAGGATCTTGATTGGCAATCCAGTATTCTATCATAGGTGCTACATTATCTTCCGCTATCATATCCTTCTCTACATCTTTAATTTTTTCATAAAGTGTCTCAATATCGATTACCTCCTTTTCAACAATGGCTTTTAGAATCTTTGCGTATGCTACTATCCCTTTTGACCCTAACTCTTTTGTTGTCGCTCTTTGATTATTTTCTATAATTATCTTAAGAACTTTTTTTGCTTCTTCTTCACCGCTATTTTCATATATACTGTCTATCTCTCTTATAAGATCATTAACAACCAAGAGAATAGCATTCGCATCTATGGTTTCTTCACTAAGAAGTTTGAAAAAAGGCGATAATTTGGGGAATAGAAAACCCCGAAAAGGCATATGAACAACCGTTGGTAATAACATCATCTCTTGCAATAGCGAAAAAGGCACCGGTAGTGAATTTTCGAGCTCTTGAAGCCGTTCAGGACTTATCTCCGCTTCTTCTATAGGTATTTCTTCTGTGCTTGCTGCTTCCACCGACGAAGATGGCGATACGCGCTCCGCACTTATGCTGGCACCTGCTTCATCATCTTCAGCTTCTTTTTCACCGCGCTGCGAAACCAGAGACAGAGGCAATACTGATGATGAACCTTCTGCTGGCTCTAGAACCCCGTCATCGAGATTAGACTTAAAGCTTTCAACGACTTTGATGGTATGAATGTTGGGTAGTTTTTCTTCATTCAGCCCAGGCAAGCCCAACAATGATAGCGACAAACTGTTAACCGTTTTCTTTTCCGATTCTTGAGCACTTGTAAAGTCTATAATGTCTGTTCTTAATGATTCTTCGATCTCTTCAACGAAAGAATCGGCTATAATTCCACCTTCCATCAGGCTTTTGTTAGCTTGAAAAATTTGTTGGTAAATTTCCAGAATTTCTTTATCTGTCAAGGTCTCTTCATGCAAGTCGGGGTATCTGTTTTCTGAGATTAATTGACATAGCTCAGTCAATAGCAGATATAGCTTTACATTGGATAACTCTACTAATTGACGCCATTCTTGAGTCAGTAGAAATAAGCGTGAAACTTTTGCTTCAACACTTGAAAATCCAGAACTCGAAACGGAGTCAAGCTCCATTAAATCTTGCCGATTGCTATACTGTTCTGCTTCAGAGGATGAAGAAGATGATAAAACAGATCGGTTTCCTTTTGCCTGTAGAACTCTTTTACAAAAGAGTGGCCATAAGGACCTTTTATATTCAGACAGGTCATTTCCTTCTTGATATTTTCCCTCAAAATCTTTTTTTAGATTAATCAATTTTTGACGTAATGATTCGCTAAAATTACCTAGATAAGTTTGAATTTCACGATCAAGAGCATCTATATCTTCTATGGCTTCATGGGCATTAATGACTTTCTGTTGAAAGATGTTTTTAAAAAAATCCAGCTTTTTTAACAATGCTTGATGGGGTGTCTTCTTTACCGCTTTAGCCACCCAAGCGTCTATTGCTGCTTCTGAAGATGGATACCCTTTAATGATAGATAACTCATGATTAGCAGCAGAAATGTTATCAAAATTCTCTACCGCATCTTCCATAAGACCATTTATTATTTTATCTCTTAACACATCGTATGCGGACTCTGCTTCTATAAGTGCCAGATCAAACGATTGAATATCATAATCAGGCTGTTTTTTTGCCTCCTCTGCTCTTAACAATGCCTTCTGAAAACACTGTATAGCATAATCGTTTTGTCTGTTAATGCCGTTATAGGCTATATTTTCTAACATTAACATTGTCTCGCTCATGCCAGCAGCGCGTTCTTCCAACGTTTTTTTTCTGTCATAAAGCCCATCCAGCAGCGCTATATTATTCAAATAGCTTTGAGCTTTCCCCAGATGCTGCTCTGCTGCGGTATGGCTTTGGTGAATGTCTGCCTGATTATTTTTCCATTTTTCGAGAGTGAAAGGTTTTTGGGATTCTAGCTTAGCTATGCACTGGTCTAGTAGAGTGAGGGCATTCCGGGCAGCTGTTAAGTATTTTGAATTGTGATCGTTTTCACCAATAACCGACACGGCCGTATTTACCCTGTCAAGCTCGCCTTTCAGGTTTGTTAATTTTTCTTCAAATATTTTAATTTCTTTAGTTGTATTAAAATCTTCTTCGTATTGACGAAAAATAGCTTTTTCTCTATTAATCCTGGCCTCTACGGTTGTTATTTTCTCTAATAACTCATCTTTTTCCAGTTGTTGAGATAGGTATATTTCTATTGCTTGTATAAACCCGTTTTGCTGGTTGATAAATGCATCGAGGTTATCATACACCTCTTTTTCTGACAGGGAACGATTATTAACAGGCAACATCTCCAACAATGCTTCAGAGGCTTTGCGTAAATCTACAGTCTGCTGTATAGCGGCTACCAATCTGTTTTTTGCAGCTTCTAATTGTAAGCACGGTATATTTTCGATAGCCTTATGTATACTTTTAAGCTCATCACTGTTTGTGACTTCCTGCATTGCTTCAAGCAATTTCTCTTTCGATCGGTTTATTCGGCCTGTTAAGACTGCAGCAGAAGTATTTTTATCATTATAAACCGCTAGATTATCAGTAATAAACTGTGTTAATCTATTTATGATAAACTCAGCAGTTTTAATCTCGAGTATCATTGCCTCTTGCACGCCAGAATTCTGTATCTGCTGCAAAAGACCTTTGATAGTGCCGCGAAATTTTACTGTTAGATCAATTGTGTTCAGCAGTTCTTGTCTGGCAAATTCCAGACGGCCAATAACGAGCTCTTGACGTACCTCCTCCAATATCTCTTTAATCTCAGGCAGGACTTTAGCAAACAACTCTCCAAATTCTTCCAGAGTCAAATACTTTCCATTAGGATTTAACTTTGTCGACAAAAGATCATCACATTCAGATAATAATTCAAGACCTTTCGTCTTTTGTTCCTGCATTATATCTAGGGCGGAGAAGGCTTTTATCCCTGATGCAAGTTCCGATTTCACTGTCGAAATTGCTTCGCTGATGATTTTGGTTTCTTTAAATTTGTCTTGTGCTGTTTCAAGGGTGCTTTGAATGTTACCCAGAAATTGTTGGTATTTAACAATTTCTACACCTTCTTTCATCTGAGACATTCCTAACTTACATTGAGCAATTAACGTTATGATTGTAGCTTGGTTTGACTTTAATATTTTAATATTCTCATCTGGAATTTTTTTTAAATCTTCTTCAAGATTCTTAATACTTGACTTGACATCAGCAATAAATTCTTGATGATTCTTTGTTGTCTTATTTTCAACTGTCACTTTTGTATGATAAGATTCTAATTTTTTAATCGCCGCCTCAAGATTAACGAAATCTTTTTCAAGCTGGAGAACTGTCCTTTCTTTGCTCTTCTGTACAATATTGATAAAACCAAAACACGCCTCAACATATTGTAATCCTGTTTTCTTAATGGGTTTTGTTTCCTGGGTTTCAGGTAAACTTGTGAAAAAGTCTCGCTGCTGGTTGATATCGTGTATAGTTTCATCAAGTTTTTGTACTTTCACTATTAAGCTTTTAACTAAAGTAATGCTTGTTAATACTTCGGTTAACCTTGCATCAAAAGTCGTAACGACATCCTGGCTTAATTTACCCAGATCGCTTAGTTTTTCCTTCAATGGTTTACATTTAGAAATTTTATTTTCAATATAGGTATTACCATTTCGTATGAGAATAGTTGCTGTCTCCCTGATTTTTTCAAAATCAACACAACACTCTGTAAATTTATTTTCTTGTTCTGTTTTCCATTCGTTCAGCCTATCCCAGGTAGTTTTAAGGCGTGTTTCTCCGTCTCTTAGCACATCCTGAATATTGTTGACAACGAGATCAAGAGCTACTCCCGTTGTATTAAATTCTTGATCTATTATATGTTGGCAAGTTTTAACGAAGGCTTCTATACTCTTTCTTTCTTGTGCTACGATTTCCAGATCAGGCAAGACACTAAATTCCTTTTTTAACTTCTCAAGTTTTTTCTGTGCGTCCGGGATATCTTCTACTAAATAATCGATACTTACCTCTGAAGATACACTTTCAGGATTTAACACGGTTGGCGATGATTGACTTCCTTTTTTCTTTAGTTTTTCTTTTTCCAGCAGAGCTTTGCTTTTTCTCTCCACCACAACTTTGCCTTCATCGTCTATAATTAAGCTCTCGGGCAAATGTTCTGGAAGGTGGCTTTGGCCATTTGCAGAATTTGAGCTTTTTTGTTCTGCTTTTTTTATACCAGGCATAAAGATTCCTTATATTTATATTTTAATTAAATAATTTATTAAAGAATTTCAACATTAAAGAAGTCGGGCTTCATTAACGTTTTTATCACTTGGATCTGTAGCCGCTGTTAGGTTTTCTGCTCTGGATGAATCGCTGTTTGTTGAAAAAATATTAAAGCTCACCCACGGCTTACGAGAAGCTATTGAGTCTCTTTTACTTATCATTTCTTGATAGAATGTATCTATCCAGCAGCCATTATTTAAGGACTGTTCCTCGATAACTTCTCTTACTGCGTCTAGCAGCTCATTAATATCCGATAATTCAATTGCGCCATCCTTGTTTAAGTTCTCCGAAATTTGATTAAGTTTTTGTAAACATTCAAGCGTTCCCATGGCCTTTCTACCAAATTCAAAAAAGTCTTTATATTCCGTTTCAACTACCATATTTAAAAGAATTAAAACTTCATCAATATCGTCATAATTTACTACCTCGTCTCGTAAGGCTTGAGGCAGTTTAGCAGGAATTTCTTTTGCAATCTGATCACAAATTTCTTTTAGTTCATCAAACTGTTTTTTATAAAACGCATGTCTTTCCTGTTCCGCCCCTTGAACAACACGCTTTCCTATAAGCATTTCATATTTTTGTCGAAGTTGTTCCAATGTCATGACTTTTGCTTTACTTCCAAGTTGACTTGGTGGTTGTTGTGCCGCTATAGCTTTAGTTCGGGAAAAACTCGATGGCATATCTCTATTGCGATCATCCAAAAGAACGAGAGCTGGAAGAGTCGGTGTAGATGTTCGTGTTGGCTCTTTTTTTCCTTCTTTTGGCAGCTCTAGTGACGTTTTTGGATCCTCTGTTTTTGCTAGCTTTCTTCTTTTTCTTTGTGATCTTCCCTGTTTTGGCATTACTTCACGAGTTTGTTGGGACATTGCAGCTTTTGCTGTATCTATTTCATGATTAAACTTACCAATCAATTCCTGGTAATAGTTTACGATCCATGAGTGGCTACCGCATTGGTTTTTACAGTTCTTAACATTATCGTCTTCTAACCATTCTCTAACTCTTGCTAAATTTATAGGTTCTCTGTCCATTTCAAACTGAGCTTCTGCATTTTTATTTAATTCCAAAGAAGCTGCATCAAGCAGCTCACAAGCTTTAATTGTTATAGTAATAAGTTGTATTTTTTCCCTTTGAGACTCTGTCAACGAAGAGCTTAGCGCAGGTAATAGAGACTGAATTTCTCTTCCGATTTCTTCAATATAATTTTTTCGTATTCTACGCTCAGTAGCAATATCCATCTCAGGATGAGGTACAATAGCCGTTATGTTATAATCATATCTTGAAAACAGACGCTGAAGTAGTGCTTCATAATCAGGAGCTGCATCAGGTACTGGCATTACTTCGCCAAGCACGGGTGATGATGGTGTAGGGGCTGATGTCGTAGAAACAGGTACAGCATCTGATGCTGGCTCCGCCGCTTTTGCTGCCCGCGATTGCCGGCTACGTGTTAATACATCAGTTGCTTTCATACCGGATGCTGCCACTACAATAGATGCTTGTTGAGTCGGACACGCCTGGATTAAAAGGTTGAGCCTTTCAGTTAAGGCTGCAATCCATTTCTCTTGATAGTCATTTAGATTGCGTATCTTTTTCAAATCCAATTTAATTCTCGTTAACGCTCCTAATTTATTTTGCTCATTCAGTGCTTTTTTGATATTAAGGTCTATTAGCAATATTGAGAAAGTTGCCTCTTCAAAATGAGTTAACTTATTAGATGGTACTGCATCATGGTGTCCTTCTTCCTTTTCAGCTTCTTTTGATGTTCCATGGGGCAATACATGAGATTCATGCTCTTCAAGCTCTCTTTTTATTCCCTTCAAAACTTTATAATAGGCTTTATGAAATGCTGAATCAGGATAGGTTGAAAAAACAGGGATTTCCCGAGCCAATTCTTTTTGTACTCCATCGTTAGATCCCACCATTTGAGTCAGGATACAAAGCGCTGTTTCTCTTCGCATGTTTTCTTGTTCAAAGTATTCTACAAAGAGTTCATTCAATTCCTGAGATTGGTTTATTTCTATCGGCAGGGCCGCGGTATTGTTGTCTCGTTGAAAATACTCAAGTGCCTTTTCAAATGGCTTTAAAGCTGGAAAAAATTCAACGCCTTCTTGGCCTGCTTGTGGAAGAGGTCGACTTTCCGCAGGATTTGCTGGGATAAGAGCTGCTGCTTCACTACTTTCTCCCTCATTTTCTGCTTTTGCTTCCCGATTAGATATAACTTCAGGGGCTCTAACTCTTCTGCTATTCTTCAGCATTAGCGGTGTTTTTTCGCCGCTTTCTTGATCCTTATTAATATCTATTGCCTCATCAAGATCGTGATCACCCGCGCGCTTATCTCTCCATTCTCTTTTCTGCTGTTGCTGATAATAAAGAGCAACGCACAAACCAAACAATAAAATAAGTCCTACGAAACCTCCTCCAGCTAAATAAATAAACCATGATCCACCAGTTGATGAAGGCGTTGGCGTCGGACTGGGGATCACACTCGGCTGCGGTGTTGGACTCGGGATCACGCTCGGTTGCGGCGTTGGACTCGAACTTGGAACTGACGTCGGAACCGGTGATGGACTTGAACTCGGAACCGATGTCGGAATCGGCGATGGACTCGAACTTGGAACTGACGTCGGAACCGGTGATGGACTTGAACTTGGAACTGACGTCGGAACCGGTGATGGACTTGAACTTGGAACTGACGTCGGAACCGGTGATGGACTTGAACTCGGAACCGATGTCGGAATCG
>JAJNDI010000018.1 GCA_021156325.1 Gammaproteobacteria bacterium | reverse complement strand
TATTGGTTTTGCCGTCAATTCCAAGATAAGGATAATGTTCCAGGCGTTTTCCAAAAAGCCGGTCGCAGTCTTTGGCATATTGCTGCGTATCCAGAATATGCAAATGCCAGAACTCATCAATATCTTCAGAAGGGGAGAGCATATCGGTATTGCCCTGATACCGATGTAAAAATATCAGGAATAAGAAATTCTTATACATTTGACACATCTTGTCAGCTTCCCAAGCTTGCCAGCCCAGGTGATCAACCATTTTGGCAATTATTTTTGAGAAATCGATCTGGTTATAAATATAATTTTTTGCATCTGCCACGCTTAGAGGCAATGATGTTGAGGTGTTATTGACACTGTTTTTATGAAGATCAGAGGATGGATAATCAGGTAGAGATCGTTCTTTTGTCAGTGTTGCCAAGGCAGCTCTTTCCGCCATTGGGATGGCTAAACCCATTTGCACTATCTCCTTATCGCACAGCAACCTCAATAGATGCTGATTTTCTGGCTAATCACTCTTATTCCAAAGCATGGACTTACCCCTTTACGCTTCAGAAACGCCCCTTCTAGAGCGGCACCTTCTAAGGTGTTTTTAATTGTAACAGGCTCTATGCACTTGTCAACAAAGGAGATTTTTTTTAAAGAAAAGAATAAAACGCCCCTGCTTGGGTGCAGCTTTGGTGAAATTTTCATCTTAAGCTAAAAAGGTATGGAAGATCAGGCAGTACCCATCATTGTTGGCAAAAAAATACGTGCATTGAGAAAAGCCGCGGGAATCTCACAGGATGCGCTTGCTTTAGGCATGGATATGGCGAGATCATTTTGTGGACCGCTTGAAGAAGGCGAACAGAATATGAGTATCACTACTCTTGTCAGGATTGCAAAGGGGCTTAAAGTCAATGCATGTGAATTGCTAAAGGACATCGGATTTTAAATATTCTTCAAAAGAAATAAATCATGCTGCAAGCCTTATTTTAAGTGAGATGAAACGGCAAAAGGCAATGAAGATTAAAGCAATTGGTCAATAGCCTTTGCGCCTGCCAAGGCAATCCCCTCACGGCGGTTACCAAAAGCATTGAAAAAATAATCTTGCCGCGCTTGCTGATAGCGATCGGCTGTTGACAGCGCTTCGTCGATCGCCTCTGCCCAGCTTCGATATTTTTCTTTTGTGTAATTTGGTCCGCAATGATAAAGTTTTAAAATATCGTCGATATCATCTGGATGCATTCTGACATCACGACAAGCTGCTTCTGTAGCAGCTTTATTATTAATATCAGCCAATAATTGTGGAATATCGTAATAAAGTGATTCCTCTGCGGGTGAAGTGGCATCGGAAATCAATACATCCGCAATACACAATAATTCTGGAAATTTTGCCAAACCCAGATCCAGGACAAGATGTGAGCGTGTCTTGGCATACTCCAAAATTTGACGATAGAGTGCTTTTTCAGATGAGGTTGCACTGTAAATTTGATTAGGATGAGGTCTTAAGATCAAATTCATGTTGGTTGGTGTTTCTTTTGCAATGGCTAAGGCATAGGCAAGCCAAGATCCCACCGCCCGGCGTGCAGGCGCAAAAACAACAGTAGGTTTATCTTCTGCTAAATGGTATTTTAGCTTAATTGCACGCTTTACCTCTGGAGTAGGTTTAGGAAAATGATCAAAGGGTAAATATCCTATGATTTGATAGTCACACTGAAGCCGCGACCCTATTCTATTCAAAGCTTTTTCCTGCCGCGGGCTATTTAACAACAGCAATTTAAACTTATTCAAGTCTTCCAGCAATTGTTCGCCTAAAATCCGATAAGTACCATGAAAGACCATAACCCTTTTAAGCTCGGGAAATCTCCTGGTAATACCCAATTCAAATTTTGAATGAACCAAGACTTGAAGATCACTTAACAATTGATAAGCGCTGGAAAAGGAAGAAAAAAAAGGCCATATACGATGAATCTTGCTTTCAGGATAAACTTGTTTATAATCTTTAACAGCGCTCCGCCTATCGGCAATCAATGCTCCACGGGTAATAGCATGTAAAGCACTCATAACAGGAGTTGCCTGGGCATGTTGTAGAAAATAACCAATTTTATCTTTCATAGATTAACCTTTATTTTAATTTGTGACTTTCACTTTTTACTTAGCAAAAAAATCATGCCTTCCACCGGCAATCCTTGTTGTAGTCGAATCGTTTCCAGTTTTTGATGTTTTATAGAAAAAGAACATTGATTAGCAAGTTTTTCAATGTATTGTTGGCCATGCTTAAAACGACCCGTTGGCTGCAAACAAAATGCATCTGCTTCATTTTGAACAAGTTCAATACTAAAAGCGAACGAGCCCTTTTCTTTCAAGCAACAATGAACAGCTTGAAACAATTCCTCTAATTTTCCAATATATCCTAAAACGTCAGCTGCCACTACCATATCAAAGCGGAGATTGCATTGCGTGATAAACGTTTTAATATCAGCACAAATTAAATCATCATAAATAGCTTTACTTTCAGCTTTTAATAACATCTTTTTTGAGAGATCTACCCCCAATAAATAATGAGCATAAGGTTTCATTATCTTACCCATAAGCCCTGTGCCGCAGCCCAGATCCAAGACATCCCAGGCACATAGTTTAGGCCTCTTCTTCTCCTCAATAACGGTTTTTAACAATACGGGCACTTGGTAAATAAGTAACGTTTGCAAATGATCATCGTATTCATCAGCATATCGATCAAAGAGCTGCCTGACATAATTAAATGGCGCTGTTTCCTGTGTTTTGTCTTGTTTTAAGGCTTTTAAAAGATAAGATAAGGTTGCATCTGCCGGCGAAAGACTCACAGCCTTTTCATAATATTCAATGGCTAACGCCATATTATCTTGCTTGTAATAACAAGCGCCTAAATTCTGAAAAGCTTGTGCATGGCAGGGATCTAATTCAATAGTTTTCTTGTAAAATATAATAGCTTCATTTAACTTTCCTTGATCAGCCAGAATAACGCCCATATTAAAATGGACTTCTGGCAAAGCAGGATCCAAGGTTAACGCTTGTTCATAGTATTTTCTGGCATCTTCAATATGATTCTGCTTTAAATAAATTACTGCCAAATTGGTGTAGGCGTTCACCAGAGCCGGCTGCTGCAAAATGGCTTCATGATAATGGTTTTCGGCCTCTTCCAGATGATTTTTTTGAACCAGCAAGTTAGCCAAATGAAAATGGGCATGTCCATGTTTCGGCGATAAAGAGATAACCTTTTTAAATTGTATGATAGCTTCATCAAATTGTTCTAATTTCATATAGATTAAAGCCATATTGTAATAGGCCGCCAAGTAGTCTGGATTATAGGAAACCGCTTTTTGGTAAAAAAACAGAGCTTCTTCAAAGCGCTCTTGTTTGTAATACAAACTAGCCAGATTGTTTAAAGCTTCAACATACTCCTTATATTTTTCGATGGCCATTAAATACTGTTTTTCAGCTTCTTGAAATTGCCCCTGCCGGGCCAGGCTTAACCCTAAATCGTTATAGAGTGCGTAGTTTTCCGGAGTCTGCTCTATCGCTTTTTGAAAACAAACAGATGCTTCTTCAAATTGACCCGCTCTTGCGAAAGTTATTCCTTCCAAACGCAAGCTTTCACTCTTTTTCACAATGCTCCATTCCCTAGCGATAATACGTTGCCATAGGCCGTGATAAACTGCACAAATAAAATGGCGGCTCCCTGTAAACAAACCATCGCCACTAAGGGTGAAATATCGACATTGGCAATGGGGGGAATCACCCGCTGAAAAGGTTTTAAAACAGGGTTGGTTAATCGATTGATAATTTCAGCAGCAGGATTTTGTGTTTGCGGTAACACCCAATGAAGAACTACTCGAATCAAGATCGCATAAAAATAAAGGTTAATTAAAAGATTTAATAATTCTCCCAAAGTCCATAACAACAATCCGAGCGGATTAGGGCGTAAGTCTAAGCGGATCATGATTAGAATGAAAAGTTTTAACATGCCAATAACAAATAAAACCAAGATTCCCGCAAGGTTAATACCTTTGAATTTTGGAATTATCTTAGATAAAGGTTTTAAAATCGGATCGGTAATGCGCAATAAGAATTTTACCCCTACATTCTGGTAATTAACCCCTGCCATTTCCAATAGAATTCTTATCAACAACAAAATGGTATAAAAATCAAAGATGGCTTGCACTAAAAAAGACAACATATTATAGAATGCGTTTATCACGATACCTCCTACACGCTTAGTATCTTGAGTTTATTTTTTACGAAATTCCTCTGCAATAGCAATTGATCTGGATTTTGCGCTTTCTACTGCTTCTTGAATAATCACATCGAGTTGTTTTCGATTAAAGACATTAATGGCTTCTGCCGTTGTACCTTGAGGTGAAGCAACCTGAGCGCGTAATTCGGCCACCGATAAACCACTCTCTATGGCCATTTTGGCAGCGCCCAAGGCTGTCTGTAAGGTGAGTAATTCCGCGGTCTCAGCGGCTAATCCCATCGTAACAGCGGCTTTCATCAGGTATTCCATAAATAAATAAAAATAGGCAGGCCCCGATCCGGATAAAGCGGTTGCAGCCGCCATCTGTGTTTCTTCTTCAAGCCAAACTGCTTTGCCCACGGCAGAGGCTATGGATTGAGCGCTATCGCGCTGCTCAGAAGTGGTAACTCTATTAGCAAATAAAATACTGGCCCCGCAACCCACCAGGGAGGGGGTATTAGGCATTAAACGTATAATTGCCACCGAATCCGCACCCAGCCACTTGGCTATCGTTTCTTGTTCAATACCCGCTGCGATACTAATCACTAAGGGTTTCTTGCTTTGCACCTGATCCCTTAAAGAGTGACACACTGTCTGGAGTTGCTGCGGCTTCACTGCTAATATAATGATGTCAGCTGCCTCGCTCGCAGCGCGATTATCGCTGGTTGTATGGATACCAAAACGGACGGCAAGTTCCTCTAATTTGTCTTCATTACGCCGGGTTGCCCATATAGAATGCGCAGGATACCCGTTTCGTATCAATCCCCCAATAAGATTAGCAGCCATATTACCGGCACCGATAAAAGCAATGGTGATTTTTTTCGACATGAGACAGGTCTATTTTTGATCAAAAAGATGTCACATCGTACCATAAGTGTTCTATGATATAAAGAGATACTCTATAGAATAGAAAGAATGAAGGATCGATAGATATGGACATTAAAGACTTACTGGCCTTCGCAGTTGAAAATAAAGCCTCTGATTTACATATTTCAACTGGCTTGCCTCCTCTCATTCGCGTTGACGGGGATTTACGCCGCATTGATACGCCCGATCTCGATCAACAAACAGCCCATGATCTGCTTTATTCCGTGATGAGCGATAAGCAGCGCCGGGAATATGAAGAACATTTGGAAATCGACTTTTCATTTGAAATTTCTACACTCGCCCGATTTCGGGTGAATGTCTATACGCAAAATCGGGGTATTTCTGGCGCATTTCGGCTGATCCCGCAAACTATTTTAAGCCTGGATGACTTAAATGCCCCCAAAATTTTGAAAAACATTGTCAAATTTCCCCGCGGTTTGATTTTGGTAACAGGGCCTACGGGATGCGGCAAAAGTACCACACTGGCGTCTATGTTACATGCCATTAATAATGAAGAATATTCTCATATCATTACTATTGAAGATCCCATTGAATTTGTTCATATTAGCAACAAATGTTTAATTAACCAACGAGAAGTACACCGTGATACTCATAGTTTCTCTAATGCGCTGCGCTCAGCATTACGTGAAGATCCCGATGTTGTTTTGGTAGGAGAATTACGCGATCTTGAAACTATTCGGCTCGCTTTGACAGCGGCTGAAACAGGGCACTTGGTATTTGGTACTTTGCATACCACCTCAGCTGCCAAAACCATCAATCGGGTCATTGATGTATTCCCAGGTGAAGAAAAAACCATGGTTAGAACCATGCTCTCAGAATCTTTGCAAGCTGTTATTTCACAAATTTTATTAAAGAAAACAAGCGGGGGACGTATTGCCGCACATGAAATTATGCTTTCTACACCCGCAATCCGTAATTTGATCCGTGAAGATAAAGTTCCTCAAATGTATTCTACTATTCAGACAGGCCAAGCTGTGGGCATGCAAACTTTGGAACAGTGTTTATCGAAAATGATCACTGACAATAAAATCACCCGACAATTAGCACTGGATGTGGCTAATAACAAAGATCTAATAAAATAAGCTATTCTGTAAGCTGTGTTTTTGCCTGCAATTTTTGATTAAACAACGGATTTTGCAAAAACGTTTTACTATATTGAATAGCCGGATAAACTCGTTCTATGGCTTCTTGCTGAATTTGATGAAGCACTATACGTAATCCGCTGTTATCTCCCAGAATCGCCATTTCGGGCACATATAAGCAATAAATTCCCACGGGATCTCGTCTAAAACGGCAATGCTCAATAGCAGCGGTTAATGTAAAAAAAATGGGTTGTGGCAACAAGCGCAAATCACTTACCACTAAGGGCCGATGTAAGAAATAATCCCGCGGAATCAGTTTGCCTCGCAGAAATAAAGGCTTGCCCAAGAGATATACTTTGAGATGCTGTATCTCGAGATCAACATGCTCCCCTACCACTTCACGAATAGCTTTAAAATCAGGGATGTCTTGGGATGAAACAAGCGGTTTAGCCTTAAGATTGATACGGCTTTTGAGCATAACGATAAAATGAACACTTCGTTTAATGAATAATATTAATCGATTTTGAGGGCTTTGTTGTAAGCGGTCCATGATTGCATCCTTGTTATAATATCTTCCTTATGGGATCCATATTACCTTAGGGTCTGTTGACAATTCTACTGTGTGCCGATGCTCACATATGCCTATATATGCTGCGCTTCGGTACTCAAAAATCAATGAATTCCACCTCGCCCTAGCGAATTGTCAACAGCCCCTAATCATAATAACTTAACAAAAAGATACTTCAGCACTCCCTTATCCTGCATCTTATCAGACATGATGATAAAAAAGGGCTTGGTTTACACCAAGCCCTTTTTTGCAATGAAAGGCTTCTGAACAGAAGGAGGGTATTACATCATACCGCCCATGCCGCCCATACCACCCATACCGCCCATATCGCCGGCACCGCCTGTTTCTTTCTTCGGCAAATCGGCAATCATGCATTCTGTGGTGAGCATTAAACCTGCAATAGAAGCTGCATTGAGTAATGCTGTACGAGTCACTTTAGCGGGATCTAAAATGCCTTGTTCCACCATGTCAACATATTCACCGGTAGCTGCATTATAACCATAATTACCTTTACCTGAACGAACTTTGTCAATCACAACAGATGGTTCTGCTCCTGCATTCGCTACAATGTAACGAAGAGGCGCTGTCATGGCACGTTTAACAATTTCAATACCCGCTTGTTGTTCGGCATTGTCGCCTTTCAAACCTTCAAGGCTTAAGAGTGCACGAACCAAAGCGACACCGCCGCCAGGTACAACACCTTCTTCCACTGCAGCACGAGTAGCATGCAAAGCATCTTCAACACGGGCTTTTTTCTCTTTCATTTCCACTTCTGTCGCAGCGCCCACTTTCACAACAGCAACCCCGCCTGCTAATTTAGCAATGCGTTCTTGCAGTTTTTCTTTGTCATAGTCAGAAGTGCTGGCTTCGATTTGCGTACGCAATTGAGCCACCCTGTCTTTGATCTCGCCTGATTTGCCGCTGCCATCAATAACAGTGGTATTATCTTTAGTAATAACAACCCGTTTGGCTGTACCTAAATCTTCCAGGGTTGCATTCTCAAGTGTTAAACCCACTTCTTCCGAGATGACCGTACCGCTCGTTAATATCGCGATATCTTGCAGCATCTCTTTGCGGCGATCTCCAAAACCCGGTGCTTTAACCGCACAGACTTTAACGATCCCGCGAAGTGTATTGACTACCAGCGTTGCTAACGCTTCGCCTTCAACATCTTCGGCAATAATCAACAAGCTGCGGCCAGCTTTAGCCACATTTTCAAGTACCGGCAGCATTTCACGAATGTTGCTGATTTTCTTATCAACCAACAGAATAAAAGGACTTTCCAGTTCTGCATGCATGTTTTGTTGGTTGGTAATGAAATAAGGTGAGAGATAACCGCGATCAAATTGCATACCTTCGACCACTTCCAGCTCATTCTTTAAGCCTTTACCATCTTCAACGGTGATAACCCCTTCTTGTCCCACTTTATCCATCGCTTCAGCAATGATTTCACCGATAGATTTATCGGAGTTTGCAGAAATACTGCCCACTTCAGCAATTTCTTTTACTACTGACTTGATGCCTTCCATCAAAATAGCTTGTGCCAACACGGTCGCAGTCGTTGTACCATCACCTGCCACATCGGCTGTTTTGGAAGCCACTTCCTTGACCATTTGTGCGCCCATGTTCTCGAATTTGTTTTCCAATTCGATTTCTTTAGCCACAGTAACACCGTCTTTGGTGATGATCGGTGCGCCGAAAGATTTTTCAATCACGACATTGCGTCCGCGAGGACCCAGTGTGACCTTGACTGCATCAGCCAGCAAGTTAACCCCTTTGACCATCAGGTCACGAGCGTCACTTGAAAAATATACTTGTTTTGCCATTGTAATACCTCATTTAACCATTAATTTGTTTAAACCTTAAGGTTTAACGAACAGTGTCGTTATTCCACTACGCCGATAAGATCATCTTCACGCAAGACAACCCATTCTTCATCGCCAACTTTGACTTCGGTACCTGCATATTTACCAAATAAAACCAATTGGCCTTTTTTGACTTCAACGGGTAAACGTTTGCCGCTTTCTGCATGGAACCGGCCTGGCCCTACCGCGATAACTTTACCGCGTGAGGGTTTTTCTTTTGCCCGATCGTTTAACGGTTGTATATTCTCGCTCATGCATCTTTCTCCTAATTACTCTAAAAACTTCCAACAAACGCTAATCAAAAAGGATTAGCACTCTTGCTTGCCGAGTGCCAATCATACCCTCTTTTAGCACTGCGTCAAGGTTTTCCCCAAACTGAGTTATAAAACCCAATTCGTCTCTATTTCCAGACATAGTGGCGAAGAACTGAAATTTCAAGGGAGGAGAGAAATGAGCGTTTTTTGAACCATTTTTATGAATTTGCGGCGATCTCCCGCTAAAATGCTGCGAAGTAGACAAGAATAAAAATTTGGGGCAAAATCCTCCTCAATTCGAAATACGGGATTTCCTATGTATACGATCTGGACACTACATGGACCAAACCTCAATTTGTTGGGCATTCGGGAACCCGGTCACTATGGACAAAGCACGCTCTTAGAAATCGATGAAACCTTGAAAAACAAGGCCAATGAACGGGGAGCTGCTCTTAGCACCTATCAACGCAATAGTGAATCTGAATTGATTGAACTTATCCACCAGGCTTATGAGCACAAGGTCGATGCTATTATTTTTAATCCAGCCGCTTTTACTCACACCAGTATTGCGCTTCGAGATGCCTTGTTAGCCGTGTCTATTCCTTTTGTGGAAGTACACCTTAGCAATATTTTTGCCCGTGAGCCTTTTCGCCAGCACTCTTATTTTTCTGATATTGCGATGGGCGTTATCACCGGTCTTGGAGCAGAGAGTTATTACTATGCTCTGAACACTCTCATCAATCATCTTAATCACAAACAATATACTCAAAGCGATTTGAATTTAGGCGAGGCGGCAAGCTCGCAAGCAAAAGGAGCGTATAATCATGCGTGACTTTTGTTCGCTGCTGCCGCCAACAAAGCCTAAATTTAAATCGCGAAGAGTATAACAACTTGTTAAATCAGGGGGACAGTTATGGATATACGTAAAGTAAAAGCGCTCATCAATTTGCTTGATGAAACTGGCGTTGCCGAAATTGAAATTCGCGAAGGCGAAGAATCAGTTCGAATTAGCCGTTATGCAGCCAACGCTCCTGCAGCCCCTACTTTTATCACTGCTCCTATGATGGCACCACAACCCGTGGCAAATCCTGTAATGAAAGAAGAAACTCTGGTTTCAAAAGCGGTAATCAGTGGACATGAAGTCAAATCACCCATGGTAGGAACAATGTATACTTCTCCCTCCCCTGGTGCCTCCTCTTTCGTAGAAATAGGTCAGCGTGTGAGTACCGGCGATATCTTATGCATCATTGAAGCCATGAAGATGTTTAACCAGATCGAAGCCGATAAAGCCGGCGTCATCAAAGCACGGCTGGTTGAAAATGGTCAGCCGGTTGAATTTAATCAGCCGTTATTCATTATCGATGAAGACTAGGCGGAGAATAAGATCTTATGTTTGATAAAATTGTCATTGCCAACCGCGGTGAAATTGCATTGCGTATTCTGCGTGCTTGCCGGGAATTAGGCATTAAAACGGTTGCAGTCCATTCACTGACAGATCGTAATTTAATGGGCGTTCGCTTAGCGGATGAATCTGTTTGCATTGGACCTGATAAAGTCATTGATAGTTACCTCAATATTCCGAGAGTTATCAGCGCTGCTGAAGTCACTGATGCTGAAGCCATCCATCCTGGTTACGGTTTTCTCGCTGAAAATGCCGATTTTGCTGAGCAAGTCGAAAAAAGCGGTTTTGTCTTTATTGGCCCACGACCCGAAACCATTCGTTTGATGGGGGATAAAGTCTCTGCGATTCGCGCCATGAAAGCAGCTGGTGTGCCTTGTGTACCTGGTTCCGACGGCCCTTTAGGCGATGAGCCCCAAACCAATTTAAAAATCGCTAAAGAAATTGGTTATCCCGTGATTATCAAAGCCGCCGGCGGCGGGGGCGGGCGCGGCATGCGTGTTGTACACAGTGAAGCAGCGCTGATTAATGCTATTGCCATGACACGCCAGGAAGCCAAAGCCGGTTTTAACAATGACATGGTTTACATGGAAAAATTCCTGGAAAACCCTCGTCACATTGAGATCCAGGTCTTGGGTGACGGCAAAGGTAAAGCAGTGCATTTGGGTGAACGGGATTGTTCTTTGCAGCGCCGTCATCAAAAAGTGTTGGAAGAAGCCCCTGCGCCCGGTTTAAGTGAAGAACAGCGCCAAACCATCGGTATGCAATGTGTGCAGGCGTGCTGTGAAATGCAATACCGCGGTGCCGGCACTTTTGAGTTTTTATATGAAAACGGACGTTTTTATTTTATTGAAATGAATACCCGCGTGCAGGTTGAACATCCGGTTACTGAAATGATTACCGGCATCGACATTGTGAAAGAACAGATCAAGATCGCAGCCGGTGAGCCCTTCACCCTTAAACAGGAAGAGATCAAACTGCGCGGTCATGCAGTGGAATGCCGTATCAATGCTGAAGATCCCTTTAACTTTACTCCAAGCCCCGGGAAGATCGAACTCTACCACCCCCCCGGCGGTCCGGGTATTCGTATGGATTCTCATATCTACAGCAGCTACACCGTACCCCCTCATTATGATTCCCTGATTGGCAAACTCATCGCCTATGGCAATGACCGCCAAACTGCCATAGCCCGTATGCGCCAAGCCCTGGATGAACTGCTCATTGAAGGGATCAAAACCAATATCCCCTTACATCAAAAGCTGATGCGAGATAGTCATTTCATGGAGGGAGGGGTGAACATCCATTACCTTGAAAAGAAATTGAGTTTGTAGGAGAAAAAATATCCGCCCACAGGCTATTTGGCAGAATACTTACAAAATTTCTCTTAAAAACAAGAAGCTAGGAAAAGCGAGGGAGGGATATTTTCACTTTCAAATTGCTTCTTTTTTTCTCAAAAAAAATGATGCGGAGTCTTGTATATTAAGCCGGTACTGCTTATAATATGGCTTCTTTTCAGAAAGAAGGGATTAGGGGTTGTCGAATTTCGCCAGGCGAAATATCAACCGCACCGTTTTTAAATACCACTTAACCATGGATGAGAGAGAAAGAGCTGATGAATATGTCAAATACGATGAATAACTCACCCAAAGTACTCCCCGCAGGGCATGTGGAACAACATACAGACCAGCCTCTCAAGCAATATGTGCTAGATTGTTCACGGGCTGTATTGCAGCGCTTCCGTGATGAAATCGACGGCCGTGTTTATGAGGTTGTACTGGCTGCTATGGAACAGCCGCTCTTGTTAGCCGTGATTGAAGAATGCCGCGGCAATCAGACCAAAGCTGCCCGCATGTTAACCTTAAGCCGCGGAACTTTGCGTAAAAAATTAAAAACCTATGCTATCGATAAACGGTCCAGTCCCGAAGCGGGTGAGCCGGCCAATGATTTGGAACGTACGTTAGCGCCTATGCGCATTTGCGTTTTGCAAAATGTCCGTCGTTATCTGACTAATATGCGCGGCCAAACTATTACCAAAATGTATAATATGGTTTTGGCTGAAATTGAAGAACCGTTGTTAACAGCGGTTATGGAAGATATTCGCGATAATCAAACCCGTGCTGCCAAAATGATGGGGTTAAGCCGCGGAACTTTGCGTAAAAAAATCAAAATCTACGGTATTGAACGTCGTTAAAATCCACAGCCTTGTGCTTCGCACAAGGCTGCCCTCTCTTTCAAAGAGGGCAAAAATACCCGCAAATCTATTTCTTTGTTGTTTAATTCAATAGAATGTATAAAATAGCCGGCATGAATAAACCCATCCACACCGCTTTGTTGAGCGTGTCTGATAAAACAGGCATCGTTGAATTGGCAAGAGCCCTGATTTCTTTAAATATTGCTATTCTTTCCACTGGCGGCACTGCAAAGCAATTGATTGAAAACGGTATTAACGTCACTGAAGTCAGTGATTACACAGGCTATGCTGAAATGATGAATGGCCGGGTTAAAACCTTGCATCCCAAAATTTATGGCGGCATTCTGGCACGCGGCAGTGAAGATGATATCGTCATGGCAGAACACGGCATTGAGCGCATCGATTTAGTGGTTGTGAATCTCTATCCTTTTCAAAGGGTCACTGCTTCCCGAGAGTGTACGCTCTCCAACGCAATCGAATATATTGATATCGGCGGCCCGGCGATGATAAGAGCAGCAGCTAAGAATTTTGAGCATGTCGCTGTTGTTGTCAATCCTGATGACTATGCTCTTATTATCGATGCATTAAAAACCCAAGGCGGGTTAAGTTTGTCAATGCGAGAAGCATGTGCTTATCAAGCTTTTGCAAAGACAGCGGAATATGACAGGGCCATTGCAGCTTATCTTGAAAAACAGAAATCCCCTAGTCCGGCGGCCGCTTTTGAAAAGGAAGGTGAGATTCCATATAATTATCCTGAGATTTACAGTCCTTCTTATCTTAAAATTCAAAATTTACGTTACGGGGAAAATCCACATCAAAGTGCCGCTTTCTATCGCGATCCCGCGCATAAAGGATCCAGCGTTACAACAGCAATCTTATTACAAGGTAAACCTTTATCTTTTAACAACATTGCAGATGCCGACAGCGCTTACACGTGCGTGAAAGCGCTAGATCAAAACCGTTTTGCTTGTGTTATCGTTAAACATGCCAATCCTTGCGGAGCAGCAGTTGCCAATACGCTCTCAGAGAGTTATCAGCGTGCTTTTATTACTGATCCCATCTCGGCCTTTGGCGGTATTATTGCTTTTAACAAGCCTCTTGATGAAGCCACGGTTTCTGCCATTCTGGATAATCAGTTTTGCGAAGTCATCATTGCGCCCGGTGTGAATGAAAAAGCAAAACTGATTCTTGCGAAAAAAAGCAACCTTCGTGTCTTGGTAACGCCGCCTGTCCTAACAGAAGCCTCGCCGCAAAGGGTTTTTGATTACAAAAAAGTGGAGGGCGGTTTACTCTTACAAACTGCTGATCTCATCATAGAAGATCCCAACACCTATACCGTCGTCACCCGACGCAAACCGACTGACAAAGAATTCTGTGATCTGCTATTTAGTTGGACAATGGCCAAATATGTAAAATCCAATGCCATTGTATATGGGCGGGATAATGCAACCGTTGGGATCGGCGCCGGCCAAATGAGCCGGGTAGTAAGCGCTGAGATTGCCAATCGCAAAGCCTCCGACGCCAAGTTATCCGTTAGCGGCGCTGTCATGGCATCCGATGCCTTTTTTCCTTTTCGTGATGGAATTGATACGGCCGCAAGCGCTGGCATTACAGCGGTTATTCAACCAGGCGGTTCTATTCGAGATGATGAAGTTATTGCAGCTGCCGATGAAGCTAATATGGCAATGATCTTTACTCACATTCGTCACTTTAGACATACTTAATTTCATCCCATAAGGAGATTTCAATGCGCATTTTGATCGTAGGCAGCGGCGGTCGCGAGCATGCCCTTGCCTGGAAAGCAGCTCAATCTCCTGACGTCACGCACGTATTTGTTGCTCCAGGGAATGCAGGTACTGCGCAAGAACCCAAAGTTCGGAATCTCCCTATTGATGCGCTCAATACAACTGCGTTAATCGAATTTGCAAGCACTCAGCAGGTAGATCTCACCATTATCGGTCCGGAAGCGCCGTTAGCCGCGGGTATTGTCGATGCTTTTCAATCCAAAGGGTTACCTTGTTTCGGCCCTACGCAAAAAGCCGCTCAATTGGAATCCTCTAAAGCTTTTAGCAAGGCATTTATGCTGCGCCATGGCATTCCAACGAGCGCGTATCAAGCTTTTACTCAATTAACGGATGCCATCGACTATCTTAAAACACAAGATTTTCCTATTGTCATCAAAGCCGATGGATTAGCCGCAGGTAAAGGCGTTGTGATTGCCCATACGCTGGATGAAGCTACCATCGCATGTGAAATGATCCTCAATCAAAACCGTTTTGGTAATGCAGGCAACAGGATTGTGATAGAAGCCTTCTTAACAGGAGAAGAAGCAAGCTTCATGGTTATTGCCGATGGATTGGATTTTATTGCACTGGAAACTTCGCAAGATCATAAAGCACGAGATGACGGTGATAAAGGGCCTAACACCGGCGGTATGGGAGCTTATTCCCCTGCACCGGTGGTAACAGGTAAAGTAAAACAACACATCATAGAAGACATTATTAAACCTACTTTGGCAGGATTAAAACAAGAAGGGATCTGGTATCAAGGTTTTTTATATGCTGGCGTGATGATTGATAATACCGGTAAAGCGCGTGTGCTGGAATACAATTGCCGCTTAGGTGATCCAGAAACCCAGCCGCTCATGATGCGGCTTAAAACGGACCTGGTTTCTCTCTGTCAGGCAAGTCTGCAACATCGTTTACCGGAGATGAGTTGTGAATGGGATAAACGTATAGCATTGGGGGTTGTGATGGCTGCAGGCGGTTATCCTGATGATTACCAAAAAGGAGATCCTATCACGGGTTTAACCCCTGGCGCTTCGATTTCTCTTAATCCTGATTGCAAGATTTTTCATGGGGGTACAGCTTACAAAGGGGATGAGATCATTACTGCGGGGGGGCGTGTCTTAGCCGTCTGTGCGTTGGGGAAAGATATCAAAGAAGCCCAAGCAATAGCTTATCAGACAGTGAAAACCATTCATTGGGATCAGTGTTATTATCGCCATGATATCGGGTATCGTGCTATTGAACGTATATCAGTATAATATACGTGAGAAGAGTCTATATAAGGATGTTGTTATGTTGACATTAACCCGCTCCCCCGGCGAAGGGCTGCTGTTTGGTGATGAGGGTGAAATTCAAATGGTTATATTGGATGTGAGCCGTGGTCAAGTCAAACTCGGATTCAAAGCGCCGCCTTCTACACGAATAGAACGCAAAGAATTGCGCCAATTTTCTAAAAAAACCCGTTCCACCAATACAGCAAAAGCTTAAGCCCAATCAAGACTCATTATAGTCTCCAAAAAGAAAAGCCTCCCGAAGGAGGCTCTTCCCGTCGTCATGCTCACAACGTGAGGCTGACTTCTAGCAATTTAAGTGTAAACAATAAAATTAAATAATGCAACTATAACGAAAAGTAAATCAGTAGTCTTATTGTCTGGTAATCGTTATACTCTCTTATCACTTACAAGGATAAACTATGCGCCCAAGTCATCGTTCATTTAATCAATTGCGTGATCTACATATCACACGTCACTATACACGACATGCAGAAGGCTCTGTATTAATTTGTCTTGGTGACACTCAGGTACTGTGCACTGCTTCAGTGATAGAAGGCGTTCCGCGTTTTTTAAAAGGACAGAAACAGGGATGGCTGACTGCGGAATACGGCATGTTACCGCGTGCAACTCATACGCGCAGCGAACGGGAAGCGGCCAAAGGCAAACAAAGCGGCCGCACACAGGAAATACAGCGTTTAATCGGCCGGTCGCTCCGTCAGGCCGTTGACCTTTCACTCCTTGGAGAAAACACTCTTCAAATCGATTGCGATGTTTTGCAAGCTGACGGCGGCACGCGTACCGCTTCTATCACCGGCGCTTGTATTGCTTTAGTCGATGCCATTCGTCACATGCAGCGTACAAAAATGATTGATACCGATCCTTTTAAGCAATTAATCGCGGCCATTTCAGTGGGGATTTACAATAACACGCCTGTTTTGGATTTGGATTATCAGGAAGATTCGCAAGCTGAAACGGATATGAACGTGATTATGAGTGATAGCGGAGGGTTTATTGAAATTCAAGGTACTGCCGAAAAAGGCGCTTTTGATCAAAACCAGTGTAACGCCATGTTATCACTGGCTTCTCAAGGTATTGAGTATCTTTGCAGCGAACAAAAACGTATTTTAGGTGTTGTTATATAAATCAGTGGATCCCGGAAATTCCTTAGGCGAAGCCTTAAGGAATTTCCGGGATGAGAGACTAAGTCTGCAAAAATCTCGGCAAGAATGCCTTGAAATCAACGATTCCCGCATTGAAGACTTTCCAAATCGGTGATCGCTTTATCGAAGCGTGCGAGCGAAGCAGGCAGACAAAGGCAAACAGCAAGTAAACAAAGCGCGATAATTGGCTGATAGCCAGCACAGACCAGCCGCCCATATCAATCAAGGTAGCGTTAAATAAAATAGCAATACTCAACACCACATTGCCAACAAACAAACCGCCCAATACTACCCCTAACCAAAAAGTACGGCCGAGTGATGCCCCTTTCCAAAATCCTTTGAACTGTTCAAAAAACGTGGAATTCGTGAGACGCAATGTCTGAGGCTCCCGTAAAAATTGAGCGAAGACAATGCCAATAATAAAAAAAGCAGGGATCAGAATGCCGACAACCCAACCGAGATCGTGCCATAACGGTACGGTATTATTGAGAGCTGCATGATTCACGTTCAGTAGAGAAGCTTGAACCAGGATATCGCCCAACAAGCTGCCCAAATAAATCGCAATAAAAATAAGACTAAAGGCTGTACCTAAACAGGCTTTGGGCGCATTCTCGTAAACAATAGCATAGGTTAGTACATAAGCTGCCGATCCAAATGCGCTCAAGCACAATAACATCATATCAAATCCACGGTGAGTGCTGAACAAACAAACCAGGATAAAACTTAAAGCGGCCACACTATAAAAAAACTGTATAACACGGCCATGCTGATGTAGAAAGTAACCTAAGACACCAATTAAAAACAATCCGGCTACCAAACTCACAATACCGGAATTGAAAACATACATTAACTCTGTTTCACTAAAGCCCCCGATGTCTGTCAAAAAGGCAGGCCCTATAGAAGATAAAAAGAGATAAACAAACAAATATCCGCAAACAGCGATAATACCCGCAAACCACAAATTGCGATTTTTTAAGGTTGCGACTAGCTCGTCAATATTGAGTCGTTTACGAGGTGCAATGTCTGGGTTATCGACACTGCCTGGCACAAAACAAAATAAAACAAATAACGAAACACCTGCAATATTCAAAAAAAGTGATGCATGATCCCAATTTCCGCCGAACAGAGATCGTTGCAAATTGACGCTAAGAAATTTTGATAAAGTAGATAATGCCAGAAAAAGTCCAGCAAACACACAAAAAAGATTTTTGGGCAAGCGCTGCGCCATTAACACCAATATACTCACGCTGACAAATAAGGCGCCTATTCCCATAATATAGCGGGCATTGAGCAGCGCATTGGGCATACTCATTTCAGTGAAAGCATAATTTCCTAACACCAATAAAGCGACCGATAACAAGAGCGCCTTTTTCGCGCCCAGTAAATCGACGATAAAGCCAAAAAATAAAAATAGGAAAACCAGCGGGGTATCAAAAGCATTGATCAACTCGCCAAATTGATTGAGGGTAAGACCCAAACGGGCGCCTATTTCCTGTGAAAAAGAAAGGGGCAGCGTTTGGAGGAAATCCACATAGAGTACAAAAACCACGGATAGCAAAACCAAAAGGCCATTTTGCCAGTTTAATCCCTTGGCTGCTCGCATATTCATCAAAGTCTTCCTCTGTCTAATAAGATACTATCATTCTAGCCTTTTCTACAAGGTAGTCAATCAGCGCCTATCGTTAAATCATAATCAATGATAACCGGGGCGTGATCCGAAAAACACTCCTCTTTATAAATCGCGGCATTTTGGATCTTGTCACGAAGACCTGGAGTTACTATCTGATAATCTATCCGCCAGCCCGCATTGCTTAGACGCGCCTTTTGACGCTGTGACCACCAAGTGTATTGATGAGGTTCTGGATTCACCACCCGAAAAGCATCTACAAAACCGATATTATCAAATAAATTATCCATCCAGGCTCGTTCTTCGGGTAAAAATCCTGAACTTTTTTGATTGCCCCGCCAATTTTTAATATCTATTTTTTTGTGGGCAATATTCCAATCACCGCAAAGAATAAATTCCCGCTGCCGCCGGCGTAACCCGCGTAAGTATTCACCAAGCTTATCGAGCACTTCAAATTTGACTTGTTGACGAGCTTCACTGCTGGAGCCTGAAGGCAGATACAAAGAGATCACGCTCAAATTTTTAAAATCCACTTGAAGATAGCGCGCCTCTGTATCCATCACCGGCCAATCAAGCGATTGAATAATACGATTGGGTTGATGGCGGGTATAAATACCAACACCGGAATACCCGCTTTTTTGAGCTTCAATGTAATAACATAAGAATCCTTCGGGGTGAAATAGCGGCTCACTTAAATGAGTGGTACTCGCTCTTATTTCCTGAAGGCAAACCACATCGGCATGTTGCTGTGAAAGCCACGTGAAGAAACCTTTGCGCGCTGCAGCACGAATGCCATTGACATTGCAGGTGATAATACGCAATACTTTAATCTCTTTATCGCAAGAAGTGGCACTATAACGTAATCATCTGGAATACTCAATGCAAGATTATCAACGCCGTTTTCTGCAGCTCGCCTTAAAGCAAGGCGCCTTATCTTTTGGACAATTTACCTTAAAATCAGGCCGAACAGCGCCTTATTTTTTTAATATTGGCACTTTTTGTTCTGGTAAAGTGCTCGCGCACTTAGGCGAGTTTTATGCTGCTGTTATTCACTCACAAAAGATCAAGTGTGATCTGCTTTTTGGACCTGCTTATAAAGGTATTTGCCTCGCAGCCAGCACAGCCATTGCAGCCTATACGCATTATGGACTTGATATTCTCTATGCTTTTAACCGCAAGGAAACTAAAGATCACGGGGAAGGCGGGAACCTCATCGGCGCTCCGTTAAAAGGCGATGTCATTATCATTGATGATGTCATCACAGCAGGAACTGCGATACGAGAATCGATGCAATACATTCAAGCGTCCCAAGCCCGCTGCGAGGCTGTTATCGTTGCTTTGGATAGACAAGAATGCGGTAATGATAAAAAGCAATCAGCTATTCAACAGCTTGAAAAAAATTACAAGACCCGCGTATTCAGTATTGTCACTTTGGAAGACATCATAGAATATATCGCAGAAGATCCTAAACTTAAATTCTATTTAACGGCTGTCGAAGATTATCGAAAACAATATGGCATCACATCCTCATAGAGGATTGCATTTCTACGGGTAATATCAAGGCCGGATCAATTTGCAGCAATTGTTCGCTAAAGCACCGCATGATCTCCGCTAACACTTTTTCATTATCGGCTTCAAAACGCAACACCAAATAAGGTGTTGTATTGGAGGGTCTTATCAATCCCCACCCTTCCTCAAATTCAACGCGCAATCCATCAATAGTAATCAGTCTTGCTTTTGGAAAGTGAGCGTTTTCTGCAAGGCGTTTCATAAAATCAAATTTTTTATCTTCGGACATAGGTAATTTTAATTCGGGAGTATTGACGCTATTCGGAATATCTGAAAATAAAGCGTCGGCACTGCCTTTGTGCTGGCTTAGAATTTCCAAGAGGCGTGCTCCGCAATACATACCGTCATCAAAACCATACCAGCGTTCTTTAAAGAAAATATGTCCGCTCATTTCCCCAGCCAAGACGGCACTCGTTTCTGCCAATTTATTTTTAATAAGAGAATGTCCGGTTTTCCACATGACCGGTTTTCCATGGTGTCTTTCAATCACGCTTGCTAAATGTTTGGAACATTTTACATCGAAAATGACGGTTCCTTGTGGGTTACGGGATAACACATCTTTTGAAAATAACATCATTTGCCTGTCAGGCCAGATGATTTCGCCAGTGTTGGTCACCACACCCAACCTGTCGCCGTCTCCATCAAAAGCCAATCCTATATCGGCTTTTTGTTGTTTAACAGCCTCGATCAAATCGGATAAATTGTCAGGGATACTGGGATCAGGATGATGATTGGGAAAAGTGCCGTCTACGGTCTCATATAAACAACTTAAGTCACCGCCCGCTGGCGCTAGCAATTGTTTAAATAAAACCGGCGCTAAACCACCTGTGATCCCATTGCCGCAATCGATAACAACTTTTAATTTTCTTTTAATGTGTATATCGCGATTAATACGTGCCAAATAAGCTTCATCAAAAGATTGCTGCGTGCGAGATCCGGTCGTTGTTGAATGATAAAAATCGCGTTGCTGAATGCGTTGATATAAAGAGCGAATTTGTTCTTCTACTAACGTTCTGCCGCCAACTAACATTTTTAATCCATTGTACTCCGATGGATTATGGCTGCCCGTGACAATTATCCCATTGCTGGTTTTCCCTTCAGCACAGGCATAATACAACACAGCCGTTGGGACAGGCCCTATATCAATCACATCACAACCCGTGGTTTGTAAACCGCTTGCCAGGGCTTCCATCAACCCCAAACCGGTAAGCCTTCCGTCCCGGCCTATATGAATATGGGTTTCACCCTTTTCCCGAAGGAGACTTCCGAATGCTAAACCGATGGCATAAACCGTATTTTCCGTTAATTCCGTTTCCACAATGCCGCGGATATCATAGGCACGAAAAATTTCATGAGCGAGTCGGGCAGGCAGGGCATAGGGCATGGTGTTTATCCTTACAATGTGGAGATGGCAAATTCTATCATTCTGGGGTAAGCGGGGTAAAACAGTTCAAAAACAGGTCGTTTTGGAGGCGCCTGCTTGCAGCCGCTGCAGAGATTTGTTATAAAGCCTCCCTCAATCAAAACACGATGGTGTGGAGAAAAGAATATGTCCAGAGTCTGTCAAGTGACTGGCAAAAGCCCGATGACGGGTCATAATGTCTCACATGCAAACAATAAAACGCGCCGGCGTTTCCTGCCCAATTTGCATAAACACCGCTTTTGGGTAGAAAGCGAAAAACGCTTTATTAAATTGGTAGTAAGCAGCAACGGGATGCGTATTATCGATAAGCTTGGCATCGACCAAGTCTTGGCGAAAATGCGTGCTGATGGGCAAAAAGTATAGGTGAGAGAAGACTATGGCAGCTGGCAGCATCAAAGTAAAAATGGTTTCAACCGCTGAAATCGTCAAAAACGGGAAAAAGCGCGTTACGGGCTATTATCGTACCACGAAGGTTAACCCTCGTGCAGAAAAAAAGCTTGAAAAAGTGATGTATGACCCTGTCATACGCGCCAGAGTGCTTTTCAAGCAGGCTAAAATCAAATAATCTCTTAAAAAATTTATGAAAATCAATATACTATCCCCTTAAGGTTTTCTTAAGGGAATTGTGGTAAAATTCTTTTATCTATTAAAATAATGGTGTGGGATTAGGCAATGGCTGATATTATTCAAGCACTACAAAAGAGAAAACGCTTTTTAGAAGAAAGGCTTTCTACCCATATTGCTGAAAATGATGATGAATCTGTATTCTTAATTACTAACGAAATCGATTTAATAAAAAATCTGCCGCCTCGATTCCAGTCTCTTGATGAACAATACCGTTTAGCCCATGAGGCCTATGCAAGCAATCCGACCAAAGCGCATTATGAACATCTGCAAAACGTTATTTTATCTCAAATAGAAGCACTGACGGATTTACCTTCTCCTTTTTTACACCCATCAATACAAAAAATTGCTGAACAACAGATTGAGATGATGATCAATAGATATGATTCGCTAGACTCTGCCTATTTGCCATCCTCCTCAGAGACAAGTTACTTTCCCGCACTTCAACCTGAATTAAATCCTAACAGAAATCAGTGGGATTATTCAGAAGCAGATCAAAAAGAACCAGAAAACGATGATGATGTTAGCAATGAGGAAGTTGATTCACTCGAATATGATCTTTCGGATGATTTAGATCACCAAGCAGATCTGGATCACCAATTTGCATTGGGATTAGCGTATGAAGAATATTATAATGAAATTTTAAATCAGAATTTATCGCCTGCCTTAGCAGAAATCTCCCCTGAAAAAGAACTTGAGAATATCGATAAATTTGCTCACGAACAAACGCTGGCACGATTTCAAGCGCCATCCTTGCAACAATTTGGTATTTTTAACCAACAACAGAACAAGATTGCACCAGTACCAACAGCCGCTCCACAGCTAACACAACAGATGGCTCCTCAATCTACATTCGCTCCTGTTGGCCCTGCAAAACAACACCTCCATCAGACACAGGCAAAGTTTGATCCTCTTCAGGAAGCTTTGTTATATTACAACGAAAATGCTGCATTACAAACTATGTCCGATGACGATTTTGAAAAATTGCTGAATGGAATAAATCGTGATTTGTCGACTGCCTCGCATACCTTATTTCAGGCACCTAAACCTGGCATGAGTAAATCCTGCAGAAAAGAAGCCGAACAAGAAAATTTGCCTTATAGTTTACTGCCGCTTATACCTTTATAAAAGTGCGAAGCGATTTCCAAAATGATGGGTGTTATCTAGGATCTAATCCTTTTTCTGCAACAGCTTTTCGTATTTTTCCTTAAGTTCCTCTGGTGTTTCTCTGCGATCAGGATCACTAATAATGCAATCCACAGGACAAAACACCACACACTGAGGTTCATCAAAATGGCCCACACATTCGGTGCAGCGATTGGGATTAATCTCATAAATAACTTCACCCATGCTGATTGCCTGATTAGGGCATTTTGGCTCGCAAACATCGCAGTTGATGCAATCATCGGTGATTTTTAAAGTCATATCAAAATCCAACCCTTTTTCAAAGAGGGTAACTATTTACGTTGAAAATAATCTGCCAAAGCGATGGCAACAAGACGCGGGACGAAAGCTGTCAAATCCCCCCCAAAAAGGGCAACTTCACGTACCAAAGAAGAAGAAATATAACTGGTTTTTGCAGGAGGTGTTAAAAAAACGGTTTCCAGATTGGGCAGCAAAGCTCGATTGGCATTGGCCATTTGCAATTCATACTCCAGATCAGAAAGCCCCCGTAATCCCCTTACCACTACAGAAGCTTTTTGTGCTTTAGCGAAATCTACCAGTAATGTGTTAAAGGGTTTTACCTCTACATTTTTTAAATGGGAGATACTGTCCGTTATCCACTCGCAACGTTGATTGACATCAAACAAGGGTCTTTTACTCATATTGGTTGCAACACCCACAATCAGCTTTGAAAAAAGCTGAGCACTGCGCTCGATGATATCGATATGTGCCAGTGTCACTGGATCAAACGTACCGGGATAAAGGGCAATCAAAGAAGCGGTCATTATTATTTCCTGAAAAAATCTATCGAAATGAATAATTTACAAATCGCCAGGGCCCTAATTGCAAATCATTCTCATTTACAGTAAAATTAAAAGCATCTAAAACCGTAGTTGATGATATGCAATGACAAGAGTGAATTCAACCCATTTGACCCCCGGAGCTTCGTACCGCATACGCGGATTTCACGAGAGCATCGATCGACATTATAAATCCCGCTTGTTATCGATGGGCTTTCTACCCAATGCGGTATTCCAAGTCATTCGCAAAGCGCCTTTTGGCAATACGCTTGAAATTCACATCGGTGAGTGCGCTTTAAGCCTTCGCAAAAGTGATTTAATCCACCTTAAGTGCGAGCCTGTTTTATGAAGTCTTTATCCATCGCTATCGTGGGCAACCCCAATTGCGGCAAAACCACCTTATTTAACGCCTTAACCGGCAGCCAGCAGCGCGTGGGTAATTGGGCAGGGGTAACGGTTGAGAAAAAAGAAGGAACTTTTGTTTATCAAGATCACGCCATCACGGTGGTAGATTTGCCCGGTACTTATGCCTTAACCGTTTCTCAACAAGATACCGCGCTCGATGAGCGGGTGGTCTGTACTTTCATCGATAATCGGGAAGCAGCGCTCTATATCAATGTTGTCGATGCAGCGAACCTTAAACGTAACCTCTATTTAACATTGCAGCTTTTGGAAATGGGGATCCCGTGTATCATCGCTTTAAATATGACAGATATCGCAAAACAGCGGGGAATTGATATCAATATTGCTGCATTGAGCCAATGGCTTGGCTGCCCTGTTGTCTCTCTCATTGCGAACAAAAAAGAAGGCCTGGATCGCTTGTGTGAAGCAGTCGTTAAGCACAATCATCAGATAGCCGCCCCTTGTTATCAATTGGCTTTGCCTGCTGCGTTACAAACAGCCTTGTACTCTCTTAAAGAAGTCATCGCTTGCTGCCGTCAAAAAGATGGAATTAACGCTTACAGTATTGCACTTCGCTTAGTCGAACAAGATATATTGATCAAACAGTGCTACGATGAACCTCTCGTCAATACGCTGGTTTCACAAATACAAAAAGATATTTATGAAAAAACCGGTGAAGACTGTGATACTTTAATTGCGGATGCACGATATCAGGTCATTCAATCTATTGCCAAAGACTGCTGGGAAAAAGAGCAGCATAATAAACGCACTCTTACAGAACGAATTGATAAGGTAGCTATGCATCGTTTTTGGGGGATCCCTTTCTTCCTTTTCACCATGTATTTAATGTTCGAGTTTTCCATGAATATAGGTAGTCTCTTTCAACCGCTATTTGATATTCCCTCAAAAACGCTGTTTGTTGATGGCATTGCCTATCTGGGCCAACAATGGGAATTGCCCCTTGCGTTAATCGCTGTTCTTTCACAAGGAATAGGGCTTGGAATTAACACTATTGTGAATTTCATTCCCCAAATAGGATGTTTATTCTTATTTTTAGCTTTCCTGGAAGACTCTGGCTACATGGCGCGTGCGGCCTTTGTGATGGATAGGTTAATGCAATGGATTGGGTTACCTGGAAAATCTTTTGTACCCTTGATTATTGGTTTTGGTTGTAATGTACCTTCTATTATGGCAACACGTACGCTAAACAGCCAACGAGATCGGATCCTCACCACTTTAATGTCACCTTTTATGTCTTGCGGCGCACGGCTTGCTATCTTTGTTGTCTTTGCACAAGCTTTTTTTCCTCATCATGGGGGACTTGTTGTTTTTCTGCTATATCTCATTGGGATCATAATGGCGATTTTAACCGGTCTATTGTTTAAGAAAACGCTTTTGCGCGGCGAAAGCGAACCTTTTTTTATGGAGTTACCCATTTATCACAAGCCTGCTTTTGGTAATCTTTGGCGGCTAACGATGCATAAATTAAAACGCTTTGTACTTCGTGCTGGAAAAGTGATTCTGCCTATGTGCGTTTTGATCGGAACTTTAAATGCCATCGAATTTAACGGCCGCATTGTGCCGCAAGGATCTCCGCAATCAGTATTATCACAATTTAGCCGTGAAATCACACCCTTATTTTATCCCATGGGAATTTCTGAAGATAATTGGCCGGCTACAGTGGGGGTTATTACAGGCTTCCTGGCCAAAGAAGTTGTCGTAGGAACGTTAAACACTTTATACACACAAAATGGTAACAGCATGGATGTGATTCCTGAGTTAAATTTGTCAGGATCATTGAAATCGGCAATTTACGAAACTGTATCCGGTTTTCGAGATTTGTTTTCTTTTGAGAGAATCAATCCTTTCACAGTGAATGAAGCTGAGCATGAATTTTCACAAAGCGCTTCGCATACGATGGTACATGCTTTTGGAAGTGCTGCTGCAGACTTTGCGTATTTACTGTTTGTATTACTGTATATTCCCTGTATATCCACATTGGCAACGATGGCGCGTGAAATTGGAAAGTCTTGGGCATTATTGGCCACCGGCTGGAGTTTTCTGGCGGCTTATACCCTGGCGACATTATGCTATCAAGCCAGTATTTGGCTCTCAGCACCTTTTCAAGCAACCCTTTGGATCACAGCGTTATTAAGTCTTAATGGTCTCTTTATCGCTTTATTACATTATTTTGGCTTGCGTAAAGAACATCGTGTTGAATCCACCAGTAGATTATCGGCGGAGGTAGCTTAATGTTATCTTTATTAACACTTAAAAACTATTTGCAAAAACAGCAACGTGTTTCTCTTCAACAATTAGCTTTGCAATTTAAAGAAGACAGCGCTTTGATTGAAGGGATGTTAAGCCATTTTATCCGTAAAGGACAATTACGTGAATGCCGCTGTGAAATAACCGCCTGCAAACGCTGTCCCTTGCAATGCAGGAAACAAACGGTGATCTCTTTCGAATGGTTGATGGGCACCTAAGGGGCTGCGCGGCGCCCTCTCCCGCGCCGCTGACGCGGCTTGCCCTCTCCCACTGACGTGGAGGGGGGAATCCCTATTTTGCGACATTAAATCCCCTCTCCCGCGCAAGCGGGAGAGGGCCGTGCCTTTAGGCGCGGGGAGAGGGAAGCGCGCAGCGCTGAATATTCATGAAAATTAATGTTACAGTGTACTATGCACCCGAAAGGCACTTATCTATTAAAGCTAAATGCTTTTCTACAGCGCCGCGATTGTTATCAACAACCGCTTTGACTTGTTCACCTTTTTGTTTTATGAGTTCAGGGTTTAAAAGCCATTGTTTAATAGTGTGTATTAGGTGATTTTGATCGGAAACTTGTGTCATGCCGCCGCTTGCAATCAATTTAGCGGCGACCTCAGTAAAGTTAAAGGTAGATTGACCCATAACAACCGGTAATCCCAATAATGCCGGCTCCAGGGGATTATGCCCCCCCTGTGCTATAAAGCTTCCGCCGACAAAAGCTAAATCTGACGCAGCATATAATACTATGAGGTCACCCATCGTATCACCTACTACTACATCAATTGACGAGGCTGCCTCTTTATTCCACTGTGCATATTGACTATATTGTAATAATGAAAGTCCTGCCGTTTTGCCATAATTAATAACTTTTTCAAAACGCTCCGGGTGTCTTGGAACCAGGATTAACACCACATCGGGAAATTGTTTTTTAAGTTTCTGATGGGTGGCTAATATAATCGATTCTTCTCCTTCGTGGGTACTCGCTGCGATCCAAACTGCTCGATTTTCTCCTAATTGAGAACGCAGTATTTTTCCTTTCTCGATTTGTTCTGGTGAAACCATCATGTCAAATTTCAAAGAGCCCGTAACATGAATTGCCGATAAAGGAGCGCCTAAAGCATGGAAACGGTTCTTATGCGCTTCTTCTTGTACAGCAATAGAGGTAATATTTTTTAACATCTCCTTCACGATAGGTAAAACCCATCGATATTGCTGATAAGATTGCTGTGATAAGCGTCCATTAGCCAATAACACCTTAACTTTTTCTTTACGGCAGGCGTTTAATAAATTAGGCCATAACTCAGTTTCTAATAAAATCACACACCGTGGCGCCAGTGCTTTTAAAAAACGCCGCTGCATCCAATAAAAATCATAAGGTACATAAGTATGAAATATCGTCTTGCCAAAGGTTTTTTGGATATAAGCAGATCCAGTGATCGTCATCGAAGTAACTGTAATAGGCAAATCAGGATAGCGTACCTGAAGACATTTGATAAGCGGAATAGCTGCTATACATTCCCCCATAGAAACGGTATGAACCCAAATCCCTTCTTTTTTCTGATGTAAGGGCGATAAGGCAAAACGTTCTAACCACCGCTCCCGATACGCCTTATTGCGGCGTGAGCGCAAGCACAATCGCAGCAATATCAACGGCATCAATAAGGCAAAAATCAGCGAATAAATCCATCGTAAAAATTGGCTCATCTCACTTGTCCTCTTAAGCTCGATGATACACTTGGCTTAATTCATGGACCACTTCAATTAAATAAGCGACATTCTCAGGCGGTACAGACGGTAAAATACCATGGCCCAAATTAAATATATGTCCAGAGCCCGGCCCATAACTGTTTAATACAGATTGCACTTCTTCATAAATACGCTGTTTTGATCCGAGTAGTACGCAAGGATCCAAATTACCTTGCAATGCAGCCTTATGACCTACCCGTTCACGAGCTTGTGACAAAGGAATCGTCCAATCAACACCAATTCCATCGCAGCCGGTTTCGGCGATCATCTCCAACCACAAGCCGCTTCCTTTGGTAAACAAAATCACCGGCACGCGTCTTCCTTCATGTTCCCACGTTAAGTCATTGATGATTTGTTCCATATAATTGAGTGAAAAATCACGGTAATCATCGGTTGTTAATACACCCCCCCACGTATCAAATAACATCACTGCTTGAGCGCCTGAGGCAATTTGCGCATTGAGATAAATCGTAACTGATTCTGTTAATAAGGTTAATAATTGATGTAGGCTGTTCGGTTCGCGATACATCATCCCTTTAATGTTTTCAAATTGTTTGCTGCTGCCCCCTTCTATCATATAAGTTGCCAACGTCCAGGGACTTCCGGCAAAACCAATTAACGGCACTTTACCTTGCAAATGCTGCCGTACCATGGTAATGGTTTGACATACATAGCCCAGATCATCCATCGGATCGGGGATATGAAGTTTAGCAATATCACTTATAGAACGGATCGGGTTTTTGAAGCGGGGGCCTTCACCTTCTGTGAAATATAATCCCAGACCCATCGCATCAGGGATAGTCAGAATATCTGAAAATACAATAGCAGCATCTAAAGGATAACGCTGCAAAGGCTGCAATGTCGCTTCACACGCTAATTCGGGTGTTTTGCAAAAGGTTAAAAAATCCGGGGTTTTTTTACGCAAAGCACGATACTCTGGTAAATATCGGCCCGCCTGGCGCATGATCCAAACAGGTGTGTAATCAATTTCCTGGCGCAATAATGCCCGTAAAAAACGATCATTTTGTAAAACAGGCATAGTATGTCACCTTGTATTATTTAAAATAAGCTTTCTTGTTCTACTAGAGGCGAAGCATTAGTATTCGATGCTACTTTTTTTTCAGAATGCAGCGCTGTTGGCGTTACCCTTGCTGCTTCCAAACTGCTGACAGGTCTTACCCACGGATGCAATTTTTTAAGCGATGCCGGCATATTACTCACTGCTTTTGTGGCTGCTGCCTGGGAATTAAAATCACCGGTTACAACGACATACACCACGCGATTATTCGCTTTTACCGGCACTATTTTTGCTGTATTAAGTTTATGTGTTTGAATAAAACGTGATGCCTCAGTGTTTGATCGTAATCCGATAAGTTGTACTGTATAACGTCCTTTAGAGGGTAAAGACTTAACCGCAGCTGTTTTTTCTTGCTCATGCGGATGAACGATGACCACCGATCTCGGCAACGTTTGTTTCGCTGATGCGGTTTTTGCTGCTGCAGGTTTTAGAGGCTGCGGCTTATCTATCAGGGGAGATGTGCTAACTGCCGCCACGGTTTTTGCATCAGCTTGATCACTTAAATCAACCTGAATACCTGCTTCTTCATTAATAGCGGCAAGCAACGCTTCTGCTGCTTCACGGCTTCTTTGTTGAGAAGCCAATTGTGCAGGATCAACTGTCGATGTTGCCGTTTTTGGTGCGGCAGCAGGAACGGGTTCTGTGACTGTCGTTGCAGAACTCACCACATTGGTTTGATTGATAGGCAAGGGTGTATTGAGCGCAGCAGCAGGTGCAGCCGAGGCAGTCGAGCCCGGCGCAACGGCTTCATGAGCGGTTTGAGAAGGGGGTGATGCTTCAGCTTCATTCGATAGATGGATGAGAGCAGTTTGTGTTGCTGCGAGTTCCGGTTGAATAGCTTGTGAATTTTCCGGCAGCGGAATGGGAGTACTCTCATTGGCATTAACTGTTGTAATCCCTGCCATTTGTTCTGTTGGTATTATTATGGCGCTGTTTTCCCCGCTTTGCGCCTGCAGACCAGTGTGTTCACTCTCACCTTTAAACCCAAAGTGCGTTAAGAAAAAACCACCGGCTATGATTAGCAATAATACTACTACCAGAATCGCTGAGTTACGTTTGAAGAAAAAATATAAATTCATATTCAATGCCTCTTAAAATTCATCCCTTGTGCGGCTCTGCTACAGCGATCCCCTTTTTCAAAAGGGGTGAAAGGGTGTATCGCCAGCTTGTGTAATCACCTGAAGAACAGCTTCTTTTGTAACCTCTCTATACAAAAAAGCGTGGCCAATTTCTTTCAGTAAAACCAGCGTTAATCCTTCTTGTACACATTTCTTATCATGCTGCATCGCAGCAAAAAGGGTTTCGGGTAAAATCAGCTTGGGCAGGCGAACAGGCAATCCTATTCGCGCGAGCAGTGCTTCAATCCGTTTCACAGCCGATCTGGAAAGCCAGCCCAAGTCAGCTGATAAATGTGCTGCCATTACCATCCCCGCCGCTACCGCCTCACCATGCAGCCAATGACCGTAATCCAGCGCACATTCTATCGCATGGCCAAAGGTATGTCCAAAGTTTAATAAAGCTCGATATCCTTTTTTATCATATTCATCCTGGCTTACCCAGTGGAGTTTAGACTCACAAGAACGGCTAATCATATGAATTAACACATCAGGTTCATGATTCAAAATTGCATCAAGATGCTTTTCAAACCACTCAAAAAATGCGGCATCGCTGATCAAGCCATATTTAATGACTTCAGCCAAACCTGAGCGAAATTGGCGCGGCTCAAGTGTTTTTAAGGTGTCGATATCGATGATCACTCCTTGGGGTTGATGGAACATCCCTATCATATTTTTACCCAGACGGTGATTAACTGCCGTTTTCCCCCCGATAGCCGCATCTACCTGCGCTAATAAAGTAGTCGGCACTTGAAGATAATCAATACCCCGTTGATAACACGCTGCAGCAAAACCGCTAATATCACCAATAACCCCGCCCCCCATGGCAATTAAGACGGTATCGCGATGGTAATGATGCTCCAATAACTTATCGAAAATAATTTCTGCTGTTTTTAACGTTTTATGTTCTTCACCTTCTGGCAGTATACAGGTAAGCAAATTCTGTCTATTTGGATGTGATTGTATTTTTTGAGTGTATAAGGCACTAATTCTCTCATGGGTAACAAGCAAGATGCGCCGTGAAGAAAGCAGATCTGCAAATAGATCAGATCGTTGTAATAACCCTTGTCCAATATGAATGGGATAAGTTTTATTGCCTAGAGCGGCATAGATAGTTTTCATAAAATCCCCCTGTCGGCCGCTTACGCGCCCGCCTTCCCCCTTTTTCAAAGGGGGAATTTATTACGTGGGAATAAGGATAGGTATACTAGAGTCTGTCGTCAAATGCTACTATGATGGGCATAGCTGATTGATTTTTTGCGTTCCAATGCTCACATATCACCACATATGCTGCGCTTTGGTACTCGAAAATCAATCACTTCTGCTCCATCCTAGCGCATTTGACGACAGACTCTAGCAATTTAAGCTGAAGTTAGCTATTCATAGAAGAGATATTCGGCATGAGCTGCTTGGCTAATTCACTGATCACAGCAGGGCGAGATAAACTGTCGGTATTGATGACAATATCAGCAATACCTTCATAGTTAAAGTTGCTTTGTTCTGTCTTGGAGCAAACTTTCTCATCGGTTTTTCGCCGATTAGCAAGGCGTGTTAATCGTTCCGATACGGAAGCTTGCAAGTAAACGACAATGCCGGCATGAGATAACGTTTTATTGACGGCATTTGAATTGATATTATTACCTGCAGCAATGACAATGTTTTCTTTATTTAATAACTCATTTAATATTTTCTGCGTCCGGCAATGAATACCTTCTTCGCCTTCGCGGTCTTTTATCCAGGACAATTCCACGCCGGAGCGTTCTTCTATCATGGCATTGACGTCATAAAAATCAAATCTCAAGGTTCTTGCCAAGCCGCGCCCCACTGAAGTTTTTCCCACACCTTGTTCACCTAACAAAAAAATGCGTTGTTGTTTATGATTATTTTTCATCAAGCTACTCCTCCATCTTCCTGCATGATGATCTTGGGCGTAATAAAGATCAGCAGTTCACTGCGATCGTCTTGCTCTGATTTGCTTCTAAAGAGATAACCTAATAGAGGAATGTCTCCTAAAAAAGGAGTTTTGTTGATCGTCAACGATTTATTTTGTTCATAAATACCCCCCAGCACAACCGTTTCACCGTTTTTAACCAATACATTGGTCTCGACAGATTTAGTGTTGATAGCAGGTTCATTATTAAGAGCGGTCGTCTCACTATAATTAGGGCTGTCTTTATTGACTTTTAACAACATAATGATGCGATTATCCGGTGTAATTTGCGGCGTTACTTCCAGGCTTAATACCGCTTTTTTGAATGAGACCGAGGTTGCCCCGCTGGAAGAGGATTCCTGGTAAGGAATTTCTTGCCCCGATTCAATCCGTGCCAGCTGTTTATCTGCCGTAATGACACGGGGTGAAGAAACAATTTTGGCGCGCCCTTCGGTTTCCAATGCAGAAAGTTCCAGATCCAGAAAGGTATCGGTCCCAATCTTTGCCAAGGCAATACCGATACTTGACGAGTCAGTAGCGGCAGCCGGTAAATTGAGATTTAATCGATCGTCAACATCAATATCAACCGGAGCCGTTCCTTGCTTCATCTGATTGGCTCCGTCCAAAGTACCTGTAATATTGCGTTTTTCATTGGTCACCCCTAACTTGACGCCCAAATCTTCTGAATAGTCTTTAGAAACTTCAACAATACGCGCCTCTATCAAGACTTGCCGAACGGGTATATCCAAACGCTTGATAAAATCCTCTATATCCTTTAATTGTGCTGAAGTATCTTGTACCCATAGGCTATTCGTACGCACATCAAAACTCACGCTGCCGCGGCTGGATAAAACAGAATTGTCTTTGCTCTCTTGTAAGAGTTTTACCATATCTTCTGCTTTGGCATAATGCAGCCGGATTAACTCAGAGCGAAGCGGCGCTAATGTTTCAACTTGCTTAACTGATTCCAATTCTTGCTTTTCTCGAGCCATTAATTCAGCTAACGGCGCCACTAACATCACATTTCCCACTTGCTGTTGCCCCAAACCCTGGGTTTGCAGCACAATAGCCAGGGCCTGATCCCAGGGCACATCATTTAACCGCAGCGTAATATTGCCTTTGACAGAATCACTGACAACAATATTTAAACCGGTAAATTCTGCCAATAACTGCAATACGGCACGTACTGGTATATCCTGAAAATTAAGCGACAGTTTTTTGCCTTTATAATCAGGGGTTTTTGCCTTTTTATCTGCAGCTTCAGCCGGTGTCAATGCCTGTACATCCAAAAACAACTGATTGCCAATTTGATAAATCAAATGATCATAAGACCCTGATAAATTAACTTGTATTTGGGTATCCTTACCTTTATGGCGGGTATCGATAGTTGAAATCGGTGTTCCAAAATCGCTCACATCTAAACGTCGTTGTAACCGGACAGGCACATTCGTTTCCGGAAAGGTAATAATCAATTTTCCCGCTTCTTCCAGCACATCGGATGACACATCCGGGCTCGATAAATCGATGATAAGCCGCCCTGTTTTATCTTGCCTGCGAAAATCAATGTTGTTAATTTCAAAATCGGTTTTTCCAAGCGAGGTTGCGCCATATTCTTTTTTCTTTTGATCAAAGGTATGATTTGCCAATTGGTCATGCGATACGACAATATACAACGTATTACCTTCAACACGAGTGGTGTATTTTACAGTATCGGATAAATCGACAATGACACGGAAACGCCCGTCTGCGACCAGCGAAGTCACTTTTTCCACCGCGCCCATATTCACCGCATGGCTTGAGGGACCGTTGATATTTTTAACATCCTTCATGTCCACAATAATACGTGCCGGCTTTGTCGTTAAAAAACTGCTGGGGATCCCACTTAAAGGCTGGCTAAAACTCATTTTGATCTGGACAGTATTGTTGGGCTGTGTTGAAAATTTTATCCCTTCCAATTGATTTTTAGGTGATATAACCGCTGACGCGGCCTTATCGGAGGAAACCGAAGATTGCGCTTTTGCATAGCCTATAAAAAAAAGAGTCCAAACCAAAAAGAAACACAGTATGCCTTTCATGAGTAAAATGGCAAAAAAAGCCAATTTGCTCATATTGGTTTCCTGGTGCAGATGAACAGATATTTTGCTCATGTCATTTTACTCACTTAATGTTAATACTGCGGGACGCTTAACCCATAACCCATATCCATCAGAGATAGATTCAGAAATTTCTATATCGGTAGAAGAAATAGAAACAACCTTGCCATAATTTTTTCCTATAAAATCGCCTGTTTTTATTCGATAAATGGTATTGTTAGGCGCGAGAATCACAGCCCAAATAGTATTATCTTGTCTAATCACTCCTACCATTTTAAGAGCGTCTAATGCGAAAGATTCTAATTCGCCTCGCGGACGATTTAAATCAGGTCCTTCACCTTGCATCAATTTGGGGTCCTGAAATTTTGCACTGAATGGGCTGCGCTTCATATCACTGGTATAAGGCAGGGAAATATAAACCGGAAATTTTTCTAACCTATCCAACGCTTTTCCAGGACGATTACGCACTTCTTGGACGTATTCCTGCACAACCGAATACGCTGTTATAGGCTTTCTGAAAAACCACCAAGCCAATATGGCAACAAACAATACTGCTAACGAAATAATACCGGCAACTTTAAATTGCGTATTACTTTTTATTAAAAAATCCATTCGCATCTATATTCCCTATTTAGCCAACGAGGTGCTTCGATAAATATGTGCTTGAATCGACATCTCCAGTTTATCTTTAACGGTATTATCCGCGTTCTTTATAGCCTGAGAGGATGCCGTGTTTCCTGCCGCATCTTTTTTCAACGAAAAATCGGTAATAACAACATACCGGGGCAATGCGCTCAGATCAGCAACAAATCTTCCAAGCTGGTGGTAATCACCCACAACGACAATATTAATAGGGGTATCAGCATAAAAATCATGTTTCACTTCAGCCAACGGTTGAACTGATCGAAATTCAAGGCCGCTTTTCGTTCCTTGCAATGAAATATCTTCCAGTATCTTGGGGATTTCCATTGAACTTTGAATTTTCCCAAAGGCATTACCCAAATAGGACTTAATGTCTTCTATTTGAAATTCTAGTATTTTTATTGGTAAAACTTGCGCTTGCTGCTTTTCGATTTCCGCTTCCAGAACCACTTGTTCTTTTTCTGCCTTGTGGAGCTTATTTAATTGTATGCGTATATCAAACCAATAACCTGCGCTCAACATAATCAAAAACACAACAACGCAAATGATGCTCTTGATATGTGACGGCCATACGCCAATATTTTCAAAATCTATTTCTGCTAATTCAATTGCCATAGTTAATGCTGCCTTTCGTTTTCTTTAGCATTATTTTCTTTTGATCCGTTTTCTTCTGAAATGATTTCATCGTGCGCATTTAATACCAATTGGATATTAAAATTACTGACGTTATTCCCGCCATTATCGCTGCTTTCTATTTTAGATAGAACAGCTTGTTTCACGACTTTTATTTGTTGTATATTTCTCATTAATTGAGATACTCGCGTGTTCGATTCAGCAACCCCATTGATCTCTATATTTATTCCTTTTCTGGAAAAATCTGTTAAATGAACACCCGCGGGAACAGCTGTCGTTAAATGGTTAAGTATTAAAGTTGTTTCGATTCTTTGTTTATTGATAGCTTTAATTTCATCAACATACGACAGTAATTTTTGCTTTTCTTTATCAAGCGCCTGTCCTTTTGCAATTTCAGCCTTGATTTCAGTTAATTGTTCATTGAGATAGATATCAATCTTGTTCTGGGCTGTATAAACATAAAAAATAGCAGCATGAGCCAGGCAAATAACAATGACTGATATGGTTGCAACCACACTGATTAACACAATAAATTCTTTTTTAGAGTGATGTCGTTTCTCTTCTCGCCATGGAAGTAAATTAATGTGTGACATCGTCAAAACCTCTCATGGCTAATCCGCAGGCGATTAATAATTGAGGCCCTTTGGCTATCAAAGCTTCTTTATTGATACCTGAAGCAATCGAAAGATGTTCTATTGGATTGGCTAACATGGTTTTTATATGCGTCAGGTCTGCAACTTGCTCAATAAAACCCGGGATTTTGGCGCATCCTCCCCCCAAAAGAATCAAATCGATGCTTCTGTGTTGTTCCGAGGTACTAAAGAACTGCAATGACCGATTGACTTGCTGTAACAAATCCTGCTGAAAAGGATGCAGGAGGCTCTCTTCATAATCTTCAGGTAAAGTATTATTACGTTTGGCTTCTTCGGCTTCTTGCTCGCTCATGTTGTAATGTTTCATGATTTGCCTGGTGAGTTGAAGCCCGCCGAAAGCTTCATCACGAATGTAAATGGTTCTGCCAGAAGACAGTACACAAATTGTGGAAGTTTCATCGCCAATATCCATCACCACTGCAGTCAATCCTTTGCCTTCTTCGGGTAATCCTTTGGCTATCAAACTATAAGCCCGCTCAATGGCATAAATTTCAACACTCACCACTTTAGGATGCAAACCGCCCTGCACTAGCGCTTCGACATGCGCTTGTACGTTTTCACTGCGGGCGGCTGCAATCAAGACATCGACTAATTTAGGATCAGATTCACTAACCCCCAACACTTCAAAGTCAACATTCATCTCTTCGATAGGATAGGAAATATGGCGATCGGCTTCAGCGCGGATCTGGGTTTCAATTTCATGATCTGATAAATCAGCGTCTACCTGGATGATTTTGGTGATCACCGAAGAACCCGATACAGCAACTGCGGCAAAATGAGCATGCGAACCCGATTGGGCATGGGCTTCTTTCACGGCCCGAGCTACGGATTCAATATCCCGAATATCTTTTTCAACAACCGCCTCCCCCGAAAAGCGCGCCATTCCAAAATGACTCACCTTATAAGAATCACCAACGGCTTCCAGTTCCAAAATTTTGACGGAACTTGAGCTGATATCCACCCCGAGAAGACCATTCCTTCGGCTTTTGAACAAATTAAACACGTTTTTTGTTCCTTCTATGTCGTAGGCCTAAGGCTGCAAAATACATACCAAGGCAAAGGCCTGAGAAGAAATATGGCGAGGGTAATAAAGCTGGTTAGGAAAATGATATTATAAATTGACTACAGCATCAACTGCTTGATTCAAAATCAGATAATGCAGGAAAAGTCCTGCAAAGATAATCAGCCCTATCCAATGATTGTGCAAAAATGCGCTAAAACAAGCTTGAGGGTTGTGGCGGCGAATAAGATATTGATGATAAACACAGCAAGCCGCACTCAATATAACGCTCATTTGATAAGCAAAGCCAAGCCGCGCGTAGCCGCCTATATAGAATAACAGGCCAATAAAAATACACTGCAAGATCCCGATAATCAGCCTGTCATATCGGCCAAAAAAAATAGCCGTGGATTTTACTCCCACATGCTGGTCATCGTCCCTGTCAATCATGGCATAGAACGTGTCATAAATCACCGCCCACAAGGCCGCCGTACCGTATGTTATCCAGGTTAAAGGGGTAAAAAACCCAAGACTTGCTGCAAAGGCGATAGGAATACTGGCGTAAAAAGTCAATCCCAGCACGACTTGGGGAAAATGGGTATATCGTTTTGAAAAAGGGTAAAAAATAATAAACCCAAGGGCTATGATGCCTGAAATGATCGCGAGACTGTTTAATTGCAGCAACAGGGTAAAGCCAATACTTAAAAGCCCTAAAAACAACAACCATGCTTCACGCAGGGTGATGACATGACAGGCCAGGGGACGTTGTTGTGTACGAGCAACATGACGGTCGATGCGCCGATCAGCAATATCATTAATGACGCAGCCGGCCGATCGCATCACGATAACGCCTGCGCAAAAAATCAATAATAACGAGATATGAGGCGGTCCCTCATTAGCTAGCCACAGCGCCCAGAGGGTTGGCCAGAGTAATAACAAAATACCAATCGGCTTATGCCATCGCATTAAGACGGCATAACGCAATAATCGTTGTGTAAAAAGCGTTGTGTCCATTTCAACTATCTCTGGCGATGATACGTTCTAAAAATCCCGGTAAAAATACTTCAAAAAGGCCTAAGTTAATTTTGTCATCGCGCAATTGAGAACGTCTTGCCCATAAAGGGATAAGACTGACACCCGCTGAGGAGGGAATCAAGCGGTGATAACGCGAAGTGGGCACTAATTGAGTGATCGTAATAGGCGAGCGTACTAAAACAGGATTTTGAAATAAATGTTCTCCAATGGGTTTTTCACCCAACGCATCCAGCCAATCACGATTAGCTTGATAAAGGGCTTCTGTCATAACAGACTCTGCAAACATTACGGGAATTTCATCGCAAGACAAAATAACTTGCCGTACCCAAGCAGGTTCGCCAAGGGGGATTTCCATATAGGTTAATACGGCAGGATCATCGATAATTTGCATCCCTTGATAAGATACAAACACTGATAACATCTTGCTTAAACGCTTTAAACAGGCGGTCATCGAGCCTGTTTCCGTGATAAAAGGGAAGAGAAGGGGAGGGATCTGAGGCATTTTATCTGCCGGAAATTCCCATGTAACAGGCGGCAAAGATTTACGCTTTATCTTTGTCGCTTTTACCTTTGAGATGTCCGTAACGTTTATCAAACCTTTCTACCCGTCCGCTGGTATCGACAATACGTTGTTTACCTGTATAAAAAGGGTGGCATTTATAACACACATCCAAATGGAGGTCTTTACCCAGCGTTGAACTGGTCGTAAAGTGGTTCCCACAGCTGCACGTTACCTTGATTTCACTGTATGCCGGATGAATATTTGCTTGCATTTGCCTAACCCTCTATTCTATGAACCGCCGCAGACGCTAGCAGATCGGGCGGGAATAATAGCGAAAATCTCCGCCAAAGGCAACACCTTAGTTCAAATTAAGCCGCGCCCAAAGAGGTGCATGATCGGAAGGGCAGGTATGGCCTCGCCTCTCTTTATCGACCCCGCCTTCTACCAGCCGTCCTGCCAGGGAGGGTGTCGCCAGAATATGATCTATTCTTAACCCCTTGTTTTTAGGGAAAGCCCCTGCCCGATAATCCCACCACGTGTAGTCCCTTCGCTGTTCCAACAAGTCTACCACGCCCGTTTGTGCTAAAGCTTGAAAAGCATCTCGCTCAGGCTGACTTGCCAACACCTGCCCTCGCCAGCGTTCAGGCTCAGCAATATCAGCATCGGTAGGGGCAACATTAAAATCTCCCATCATCACTATTTGCTTATATTCTTGTATTTGTAGTTGCAGGTAGTCTCGCAATTTGGCAAACCAATCGAGTTTATAACTATATTTAGGAGAATCGACACTTGCCCCATTGGGAACATAGACATTGATAAAACGAAGTGTTCCAAGGGTCGCTGCGATAAAGCGCCGCTCAAGAGGATCAACATTCGGCAACTCCGTTAGGCAGTCCTCTAACGGCGCCTTACTTAAAATAGCTACACCGTTATAGGTTTTTTGCCCTGTATAAATGACGTGATACCCCGCTTTTGTGATCATCTCTTTGGGAAAATCAGCATCGACTACTTTAGTTTCCTGCAGCGCTAAACAATCGGGCTGATGTTTTTCCAAAAAATCTAACACTTGCGGCAAACGCACGCGCACTGAATTGACATTCCAGGTAGCAATCGTTAACACTTTTTTCTCCAGACTAAGGTACTGTTGCATAAAATCCCCCGCCATGTGTTTCACACATGGCTGCCCCCTTTTTCAAAGGGGGCGAAGAACCAGATTTTACTCCTTTTGAAAAAGGGGGTCGATGTGCGTGAAACGCACATCGGGGGGATTTTAATCCTATTGAGGATTCACAAGAAGAGAACGCTGAAAAATAAAAAAAGTAACAGGATTGCTTTGTTTCAAAACATTATTATTGCTATCTACAACAACTGCTTGCAGGGTATGCTGGCCGCGATCAAACCCGGTAACGGGAATAGAAAAAGCCCCATTGGTTTGAGCAGGCCCATTGCTATTGCCATCGATCAACACATTATAGCTATCGCCCGCTTGCAAAGCCGGTATAGAAGATATCGTCACCGAGATAGGAATGTTGTGAGGCAGCGTTGATTGATCTTCAACGCCCGTCATACTAACAGACTCATAGGGTTTATTTTGCGTTTGGGTTGTATTGGAATCGGTGGGTGCAGTGTCCGCGCCAGCTTCATCGATATTAGTGGTTGATTTCTCAACGGTCGGAGGAGTATATACTTGCGTAGGGGCTAATTCTACTTTTTGGCCCGTGTCACTGGGGCTATCAGAAAAAACCATATTGCCATTCTTATCGACAGAGCGATAAATTTCCGCTTGGCTTGAGGCACTTAATATCAGCGCTATTATGCTAATCAACAAGAAAATAAATCGATTGGTTACTTTCATGATAGGGTGTCCTAAAATCCCGCCGCGTTATTTAAATACTATAGCACAAAACCAGCAATTTCCGGGGGTTTAGTCTTTTTCAATCCACAAGCCTGCTATGATAACAAAGGAAAACTCCGAAACTACTGCCTGATAACGTTGTTTTAATCCCGCCGCAGCACCAGCGCACAAGAGTGGGTCTTTAAAAAAGAGGTCAACCCAAACCTGTCCTTCCAGATAATGTAAGGTGATGTTGGCAATAGTGTTTGCGCCAGGCAATGCCTGCCAACACCGCTGCAATTGCGGTAACAATTCACAGCGAGGCGGCAAATCCTGGGATAATTCGGCTTTACCATCTTCTTCGGGATCCACATGCACGGTTACATCAGTGATCTGGTCAAATGTCTTAACCAATTGATGATGGACATGTTGACTGATGTAATGCCCTTCAGAAACGGTTAAATGAGGCTCAACTAAAATATGCACATCGACATAGCCTTCACCGCCCATTAAACGCGTACGCAAACAATGCAGAGCGCAGACACCGGGAACGGCGCAAATGACAGATTCAATGGCGCGAAGTGTGGTTTTATCAAGGCCGGTATCTATCAGTTCGCGCACACTGGAAAAACCTAAATCCCAGCCCATTTTCATCACGAGAACGCCGACAATAATGGCTGCAACACTGTCTAGCCACAGCACGCCTAGCAATGCGCCGCTCACCCCTAGGACAACAACGACTGAAGACAAGGCATCGCTGCGGCTGTGCCACGCATTGGCACGCAGCAAATTGGAATTGAGTCTATTGCCTTCCCACAAGGTGTAACGAAATAAGGCTTCATTGGCCATAATGGAAAAGATCGCTGCCCATAAGACATATTGATCGGGGCGCAACAATGAAGCGCCGTGGATGAACTTTTCTGCTGCATCGATCAAGATCCAAACACCGGTGAGCATTACCAATACCGCCACCACGACGGTAGCAGCGGTTTCAATACGTTGGTGCCCATAAGGGTGATTGTGATCAGCATCTTGCCCGCCTACTTTGGAAGCAAACAACACTAATATATCACTTAATAAATCAGAAAAAGAGTGCAAGCCGTCAGCAAAAAGGGCATGAGAATGGCCAATATATCCCAACAGGGTTTTTAGAATCCCCAAACCTGTATTGGTTAATACGCTCACGATGGTGACGCGGCGAACGATACGATAACGCTCTTGTTTTTCCATGATCTTGCCCTAATAAAAATGCCAGTATAACTTAGTCTGCCTTATAAGTGGTAAGTACTGAGAGGGGGGCATAAAAGAGGAATAAAAAAAGACGCGTATAAGGTGTGAACCTTATACGCGTTGGCACAAAATACAAGGAGTTATGCAATTTGACAAGATTCATTATACAGGGGTTATAAGGCAGTCATATCGGAGAAAGTCAGCACAACCTGTAAGTCTTTGCCCTGTGGATTTGTAATACAAGTGTTCACAACCCGAAACGATTTATTTTGTCAGGTTATGAAGATTTTAAGAGGATAAAAAAAGACGCGTATAAGGCGTGAACCTTATACGCGTTGGCACAAAATACAAGGAGTTATGCAATTTGACAAGGTTCATTATACAGGGGTTATAAAACGGCAATACCGGAAAAAGTCAGTACAGCCTGTAAGTCATTATCCTGTTGATTTGTAGTATAAGAGATGCTGTTTAAAGAAGCCTTCCGCTATAACGCATCTTATCCTTGAAAAATTCATCTTGCCGATAACAAACCGTATACAGGGCAGCTCCTTATGCCTATCCAGACAAAGTCTTTTACGGTTATATCTTTCTTATGACTTACCCGTTGTTGTGAAGGCGCAAACAGACAATCCAGAGATACACCCTCTACTTTATACGTTTTATGCTATGAATTTCAATAAGATAGATTAATTAAACTGTTTGCTCGGAAGAATCGATTTACTCCTCGATTCAACATCAATTGAATTTATGGGTAAATTTTGATACTATTTATTCCCGAAGCAATAGGTTGCCACGGCTAAGGAAATTGGCCTCCCCTATAAATACTACAAGGCAGCCGGTTGGACAATTAACCCCCTATCACAGGCGTTATTTCCAATCACGCCGTCATCTTCTTCAAAAGGATACATTGTCAGAGGAAACGAGCTTCCAGGAAATAACCTTGGAGCGTGCTGAATCTTGCTGTATTGCTATGTTATCGACTTCTCAAGGAGAAAATGTTATGAGAACGTTACATCGTATTGGTAAATTTGTATTGATCTGCACGATTGCAGGCATTACATCATCTATTTATGCAACAACAGAAACAAATACCTCCCCAACACCCATAATTTCAGGCTTAAATGAGGCTGCTGACAGCAACAGCAGTGATAACAATCTCAACCAGCATGCGGCTGCGGTTGAATTAAACGGGGGTCCTCGCATTTTTCGCTTGAATGCGACCTATGGGGTTAATATCACCAACAATCAACGTATTAAAGTCACCGGTGAGCGCCTGGATGAGAAGCTTGATTTTGACTTCACCACTGATACGATTTCTCAGTGGGTCGGCCAGAATGCCTTGGGCGCTGATTATGCATATATGCTCGATAACAAAATGCTGCAGTCTTTAGGGTTTGGCGGTTATTACACGCATTCTCCTAGCAAAGATATTGCTGATGAAACCATTCACGATTCGGTGAACAATTTAGATTATTTGAGCCAACAACGTATTGCCGGCGCGAACAGCGGCAACGCGCATCTTAATATAGCCACCCACCTGTGGCCTTACAGCCGCTTGAGCGGCGGTGTTGATTACGACACCGTTCGTTTTGATACGCAATACACTGATCAAGATGTACAAGGCTTCGGCGGTCACGCCACTGTCGAGCAACGCTTATTTCCGACCCTTAAATTAACCTTAAGCTCTGATCTTCGCCAAACCGAACACGGTTACAGCGCAGGCTTAAGTTGGTTAACGCCTTCTATCAAAGGGATGCAAACCGAGCTGGAAGCAGTCACCGATTTCACCAAAGAGTTAACTTCGACTCAGCGTTATTACACAACCGGTCTTCGCTTTAATGTCGCTTTAGATGATAACGTTGGCGGCACTCATCAAGCCACTTATGCTGATTTAAGTGAAACCGGTTCTCAACAAAGCTTGATTGATTGGACGCGCACGCCTGCAGTCAGGATGTCCACTGTGTTGGCTGTAGCGGATGGTTCAACTATCCCCACATTTATGAGTTGTCCTGCAGATAACACCATTACCTTGGAATCAACGACTGGTGGTTTAAATTATTTTACGGCTCCTGATGGATGGCACGGCAGCGCAAATACGTTTTATGGAAGCGATAATATTGAATTTAATTCAAGCCAATATACCACCAGCTCAAAGACAGCTCATTGTTTTTACGATATAGACGGAGCTATCACACAACTGACTCTTTACAATGATAATGCAGGACAACAAGTAGGTAATAACTGGATCCCCCAGGGAGTTGATTACACTTGTGAAAATGGTGTTACTGCTAACCAATGCCATTTTCAAGATAAGCGCGTTACGCCCTAGCGCAATATACGATAAGAAAAAGAAATTTTTTAATTTTTAAGATACAAGAATAAGAGGTATTAAAGATATGAGCGGTAATAGCAATAAAAGAGACATTGCAAATCAGATTAAACATGCGAAAAGAGCAGCACAACCAAAATCAGCCCGTGAAATACGTCGTTCTCAAGAAAATCTTATCAAAAAAGCGCACGCTAAAGAACAAAAATTGGAGCATTCAAACCCTCCTCACTCTCTTCATCCGGCCAATGCCAAACAGCGCATCGCTGGCGGGAAAAAAGCCAAAGCTGTTGAGACTTATAATGCTGCTGCACTACAGGCAGCGAAAAGCGTTGTCTTTTGGGGAACTATGTTTTCTTTGATGCAAGTTGCTGATGCAGCCATTAAAGTCAATGAGACTACCCGTTCAACTCCTAATCTTAATCGAATCAACCGCAAGCCCCGTAATTTAACGAGTGGCGGCAATAATAGCGCAGACAGCAATGCCGCTCGAGCAACCCCTGCTAACCATTCTGTCATATCAACCGTCAATGAAACTTATCATCATACCAATAATACGAATAACCCTTCTCCCGCGATCTTGGTTTCACAAGCGTTGCCTTTTAATACTTCTGAAGTCAACAGGACACTCGATTCTCAGCCCAACAAAACCTTAAGCGATATCCCGCAAACTGTAAAAGGAAATGTTGAATTGGCGGTAGCAACGGTCATACCAGCAAACACAGGGGTAAGCGCTGCAGACGCTCAACCTGCTTGCCTTAATGAAATAACAACATCACTTTCTATTTTTCTTAAAGTTCCCAAACAGAATATTTATGTCAACACTTCTAGCACATTAACTCAACAAATACAGGATAACTTTTTCTTAAATACACCAGCTCAGTATATCGGTACAGAAGGTGAGTTGCTTTTTGCAAAGTTTCTTAAGGACAATGGATATACCTATTCCGCAACTCTCAATGGGGAACCCTTTGTTAAAGCTGGGACTCCTGTAACCTGTTTTGATTTAAAAGAAAGTTTATTAAAAGGGCGAAAGCTAAATGCTGCAGGCATCCATTTTATGGGGCTTAATTTTCAAGTCGATGACTCAGACAATCGACAGGGAGTGCCCTTAAGGGGTATTTTTGATAGTTCCTGGATATTGAACTCACGAACAAACTTTGGAATGACAGGTAGTTTTGTGAAAGGTTTATTAACCAACTGCAGTTATCTTGTCCCTCCTCAATTTAAAGCAGACTTATCAAATGCACTGATTAGTTTAACTTCTCTTGCAGGAAAAGGCGTCAACTTTTGCGGCAGCCACGGTAAACATGTTCAAATTGAGCTAGGCACTTCTTCTGTAGATGCACCTTTGTTCATCGATTTGGAAAACACCGCATTTGAAGATCTATCGTTGATGTCAACGGCTAAAAACACTGTATTCCGTATGGTGGGGGCAAGTATCGAGAAGCTTACGACCAATGCTATTCAAGTGGTAGATGGCATTGCGCAAGTTTTGGGAGAATTAGGGGGATATTCTAATGTCAGTTTAGTCAGCGCAACACCGATAGTGGGCGTTCAGACTATAAAAGGAAATCTTGATACGTGCACCTATGAGCAAGAAATTGCCCAAGAGTTTAATGAAAACAGCAATGGCTGCCAGGTTGATACTACAGAAGAGCGTAATAATAGCTATTTAGCAAGCTGCTTGGGTTATTGGTTAGGAGATCCTCTTAAATGGATAACTCTGTATCTGGGTTACAATGATGGTACGTCTTATTTTAATTCGTGGACACAAAAACCAAGCCCCAGTCCCACACCGATAATACCGCCTGCGCCGACTCCAAAACCAACATCAACACCAACGTCGAAACCAACTCCGTTACCGACGCCAACGCCAGCAACAACACCTACTGCAAAACCAAGTCCATTACCGACACCAACGCCAGGGCCAACACCTGCTGCAAAACCAAGTCCATTACCGACACCAACGCCAGGACCAACACCTGCTGCAAAACCAAGTCCATTACCGACACCAACGCCAGGACCAACACCTGCTGCAAAACCAAGTCCATTACCGACACCAACGCCAGGGCCAACACCTGCTGCAAAACCCACTCCGACACCAACTCCCACTGATCAGCAATCAACTTATTCTATGGGGTGGTTGTTCTGGAGCACGCTTCTTTACTTTGGAACTAACACAGCTGCTTTTTTTCTCACACGATATAAACAACCTGCTATTGAGAAAGAATTTCAAGAAAAAACACGACAGTTAGTGGAAAGCTCCCAAGAAAAATCTTCACGCTCCCGCATCGAAGCCTTAGATGAAGGAGCGCCCCTTCTTCCTGTAGCGTCAGACGGACATGAAGACATCGAGGAAGTTGAGGTTGAAGAAGATAGGGGTAGAGATCAAGCAGAAGGAGCAAACACCTTTCCTTTCATTCCTCTAAACGCTTTGCTAGATCAAGCAGAGGTAATATCTCTTGTAAATCTTAATCCACAAAAACTCCAGCTTCTCTTAGCCAGCTTTTCCAGAGAATCGGGAAAAAATTATCAAGACACTGATTGCAAAGAAACACGTGATAAAGTGCTGCGTCTCGCTAAAAGTTTATTTTCCCCATTTCATCTGAGTCTAGTCTCCGTAGGCGGCGTCCTTTTCCTTGATCTTCTTAGTACCAGCGTATTTATAAGATTTTCCGGAGAATTTGCAGAAGACTATTTTCCCGAGTTGACCACTGATGCTTTATGGGCAGGCTTTGGACAAAACATCATTGTTACTGCTTATTTCATGAGCATCATTTTACCTTCTATAGAAAGTATTGTATTAAGCTTGTATAACCGTCCTGATACTGAAACAGCTCTGGAAACTTTTTTGTATTGGATAGCGGGGGTGAGCAATATAGCTCCCCTCACGTTGGCTGTCTGGGGTTCAGCAGAAATGTCAACGGGATCAGCGCTCAGTTCTGCTCATTTTCTTTGTAACTTCTCTGCGCCCCTAGGTAAATATTTTCCTATTAATGCTGCTGCAGATTCTATTATTGCTTCAAATGTTGCCTTATACACCGGTAATTTGTGCAGAAATCTAAACCGCTTTGTATTTGGAACCCATAAGGCTGCGATAGGCGAAATGCTGAAAAAAGTTTTGTTAACTTCTGAAACTGCTGCGCTACAAGCCTTAGATGAGAGCTCGGTTCCAACAAGCGAAAATACGCAATGGTCTTCCTTCAGTGAGGATGCTGCGCACGTTATCATAGGCACTCTTATAGGCATACCCGCTGCTACAACCAGCATATCCTATTTTTTATCTGCGCTTATTCCTCCCAGTGAGATTATTATTCCGCCTCACGATGCTATCTGTGATCCCTCCAGTACAGGAGGAAGCTCTTCTCATCTGGATTGGTCACGAATTGAAATCGCGATCGCAACGGGTTTGTACATTCGCTTCTTTCAGATTTTTGGCCCCACGGCCTATAATGGGACCAAGCAATTAGTCGCTCTCATCAAAAGATCTCCCCAGATTTTTTCCAATTTCATTCAATTCTGCAGAGAGCTTAGATCTTCACCGGATTCACCAGAAGGTTTTCTATCCTGGCTTAGGAAAAATAAAAGTAATGTCCTAAACGGTATGGCAGCTCTCTGGATAATCGGTACGGTATTTCCTTGCGGCGGTTTTAGCGGAGCCGGTATGAATATGAATTACTTCTTATCCCGCCTGAGTGATTTGGCCGGTATATCACTCTCCCCGGAAAAAGCAAGATGGATTGGGCTCCTATTAGGTTCTATGGGCGCAATACCCCTGAATCTTTTTTCAATGTACGACTTATTAATCACAAAACTGGGTAACTTTATAAATCGAGAAAATCCTTCAGGACTGAAAGCTGATATTCAAAACAGCATGGCTTATCATGAAAGCTTGCAAGATATCGCATTCATGGAAGTTTATACCACAAAAACCCTGAACTCTTTAGAAGACCCACAATACATTCAACAATTTTTCACTGAAGAAATTATTCAAGATTCACTTTCAGGACAACTGTATGGACTTTTATGTCAAATACAAAAAAATATACAAAAAATTCATCCTGATTTATTTCTCACACCAGAATATATCCAAAGAATTATTATTAGTGTGGTAATTGCCAAAAGCGCTGATCCAAATAATATTGAAGATACTCCTTATCCAAGAATGCAAACGGAGGTATCAGGATTGGTCAATAATAGAAACTGCTTTTTTAGTAACCTCTTCCAATCCGGTTTTGAAGAGTATATCAGCACAGCAGAAAGAGCAGAAAAAGTAGAAGATGGCCTAGTAATTAATAATTAAACTGATGCCTGGTATAACTGAGATAGTCAGTAGCGAAGGTATGGGGAGGGCCGCAGCCAACCGCTGATAAGCGGCTTGGTTGTGGGTATCCTGCTACAGTTGAATGTTATTCACTGTTTTTGTTAGGAGATGACTTGTCTCTTATAATCTCTTTTGTTAATATTCTTACCCGAAGCAAACGGTTAGCGTGGCTTGGAATAGCCATTTATTCTCACTATAAAATAAGGTAACCGATTGGACATTAACCCCTTATCCGAGGCCGTTATTGCCCATTTCACCGTCATCTTCTTCAAAAGGATTCATTGATCAGAAGAAACGACTTCGCTGGTCTTCTATCAAAAGGCCGGATGTTTTGATGGATATTGATACCTTAAATAAAGATGCAGGAAATAAATGCGATGGCAAGGATAAGCAATATTGGCAAATGCATAATGTTTTGCGTTCTGATGAATATCAGTTTCTTCTCTTATGCCGCTGCAAACGAGACAAATTCCGATAAAACGCCTCTCACCCTTCTACATGAAAATAGCCTAAACACCCTCAATAGTGACAGTATTTTCTCTCAGGAAGGGTTTAGCTTAAGCGGATATCACGATTCGGTTTTAGGTTTTGTAGGCGAAGCTAAAGTATCGAGCTACCTTTTTGATAGTCAACATGCTGCTGCGCTGGAATTAAACGGCGGGCCTCGTATTTTTCGCTTGAATGCAACCTATGGGGTTAATGTTAGCAATCATCAACGTATTAAAGTGACAGGCGAACGTCTGGATGAAAAACTCGATTTTGACTTTGTAGGAAATGATTTTACAAGCGATACCGTGTCTCAGTGGGTCGGCCAAAATGCGCTGGGTGCAGATTATGCTTATATGCTGAATAACAAAACTCTGCAATCCTTAGGCTTTGGCGGTTATTATACCCATTCTCCGAGTAAAGATATCGCCAGTGAAACCCTTCACGATTCCGTCAACAATCTGGATTATCTCGAACAACGCCGCATTGCTGGCGCTAACAGCGGCAACGCGCATCTTAATCTCGCAACGCACTTGTGGCCTTACAGCCGCTTAAGCGGCGGTCTCGATTACGACACTGTTCGTTTTGATACGCAATATGCTGATCAAGATGTACAAGGCTTCGGGGGTCATGCAAAAATGGAACAACGCTTATTCCCCACCTTGAAGTTAACTTTAAGTTCGGAGCTTCGCCAAACCGAGCATGGCTACAGCGCCGGATTAAGCTGGTTAACGCCTTCTATCAAAGGCATGCCTACCGAAATTGAAGCCCTGACAGAGGCTACCAACGATTTAACTTCCCATCAGCATTATTACACCACAGGACTTCGCTTTAATGTCGCTTTTGATGATACAGTCGGCGGCGCTCATCAAGCCACTTATGCGGATTTAAGTGAAACCGGTTCTCAACAAAGCCTGATTGAGTGGACAAAAACCCCTGCCGTCAGAATGTCTACCGTTTTAGCCGTAGCTGATGGCTCAGTGGTTCCCGGTTTTATGAGCTGCCCTGCTACCGTCACCGGTGATGGCACCGGTAACTATAGTGCATCAGATGGGTGGTATCAAACGAATGCACCCAGTCCATACATAGGTGATGCAAGCTTTGTTTACGCTACCTTTGATACAAGCAATCCAAGTTCGGGAATATGTACATACGAAATAAATGACCTTGGAACACATACTGTAAATATGACCAACCATTATAGTGGTGCAAAAACCGGTAAAAGCAGTAACTGGATTAACACTTCTGGGACGCTATATCGATGCAATAGACCAAACCATCCCGAGCAATGCCAATTTGTTGATACGAGGATTATGTCTTAATTAAACGTTAACATTTGTCCCATCATAAAGTATCGTTTTAATTATTAAAAATAGAGGAATCATTATGCCTAAGTCTAACGCCATCCGATCACGACGCAATCCCCGCATCGAGCTCCCCTTGGATCCTGAGTATCAAGAAATAGCACAGCTGTTTGGGCAAGAACCTTCTTCACCTGCTCCTGCAGAATCGTCATATCCATTTTCATCTTCTCAAGCTCTTGTCATTATGCTGACTTTTATAGTGGTAGTTTTCGGTTTAACCTTTTTTATCACTTTGCTGGCGCCCATGCTGGGCGTTCTATCACGATCAGCAGAAGAAAGTAGGGAAAATATAGCTGGACGCAACCTTCGCAGCAGAATGAGGAACTCTTTGAGCAGACAGGATTACACTCATATTGAATATGGGACACAATCATCAGCTCCTTGCCAAATGGCAATGAACGGCGGTTTCCAAGAAGCATATGGAAATGTCTTAACTTACACAACAGGCAGCTTGTCACTCAAGCAACAAAATGATCTATTGGAAGATCCTGCAAATCCGATCAAGTTTGGTGAAGATTTAAATGGTGTTAATAGTACCGTCACTGTTATTGGTGATGAGGGTACGATCATTGAGCAAGGGGCCTCCGCTACGTGTTATCCGCTTTATAATAAGCAAATAAATGGCCGACCCATTATTATGCCGGGAACAGTTATATCAGGAGTAATATTTAGTACAACCCCAGATACCAGCACTGGTTTCTCAGGCTTCGTTTTCCCCGCAGGCAGTGATCTGTCTAATGCACAATTCTTAAGTTCGGAAGTCAATACCGTCATCACTGGCTCAAACGTTTCTGCTACCCGTGTTCTTAATTGTACTTACTTTACGCCCTGGCAAGTAGTTAATAGTGATGCATCCGAGGGGCTTTATGCGGATTTAACTTCGGTGCCCTTATCTCCGTCAAAAGGTATCAATCTCTGCGGTCTTGAAGGCGAGAATGTTGAACTTAATACCGATGGAGATATCATTATTCTCAAGAATGTGAATATTAAAAATTTAAAGATCCATTCTACTAACTCCAATCCTGCTAACGTTGTGATAAGTCTGCAAGATTCCACTATCGAAAACTTTGAAAGCGACAATCTTTTCTTTTATGCCACGACTGATACTGAAAATGATACTATCACTTTTCATGGAGAAGCGGTGAATGCAAAGGTTTCAATGGCAACTTCAGCCAAATATTTTCGAGCAAGTGCTGAAGGGCTTGATTGGTGTCAAGCCGCTGAAAAAACCACCGCTAACTTTGGAGTAAGAACAGAAACCGGTAAGTTCAATGACGGTGGTTGTGCACAAGGGCCCCTTAATCAAAAACGCGAAGAGGATTATGAAGCACATCGTGAAGTGTGTAATAACGAGGGATATAATATAGTTTCTTCTACTATTACGCTCGATCTCGGCTTTAATGAAAATGTTACTTTCACACCCATTAATCCCATAACCCCCATACCGTCACCCTCACCAGCGCCAACACCGTCTTTACCCAACACCGTCTTTAAATCCTATACCCTCGTCAACGCCATCACCGGTGCCGGCCCCAACACCGTCTTTAAATCCTATACCCTCGTCAACGCCATCACCAACGCCAACTACTGAAGATACTAACGACACTGAACCATCACCCAGCCCATCGCCCTTTTATCCTGATGACAGCGACAGTAGCGGTTTTGGTCCGGATTCATACTGTATCTGGCCCTGCTTTGTGGTATCAGGTGTGCTGGTTTTAGGCCATGCCATACTTCATTATAAAAGTAAACCTAAAAAGGCAGCAGACACAGAGCAAGTAGAAGAAGGGGAAGGAGCATTAGTCGAAGTGGCCGCCGACGAGCTTAGTGATCGTGAACGAGAGCCGTTACTCGTTAATGTTAATGATGATCCTGCCAAAAAAAATGCCGGCGCTTCTTCCTTTTCACGTCATTGTGTTGCAGACCATTTTTGGAGTGGTTTTCAGTACGGTGCAGCAGGCTTTTTAGGTATTACCAGCGTTCCCATGTTTGCTGTCTTTACAACGGAATCTGCCAGAACATTCCTTAACAACTGGGTTTTTATCGGGTTTGCTATTACCGGCAGCGTATGGGCTAACTTACCTCAAGGCCCTTTTTCAGTATTTGATATTCCGACCGGAATGACTGACTTTAAAGATACTTTATGCAACTATCCTCAGAAGTTATCCAAGGGTAAAGTTGCCATAGCTTATATTACAACGGGCACTATTGCCTCGATGACAGGAGGTGCTTTTTACGTTCTCGCTCTAATGGCTCGTGATTCAACTCAGGCTCTTAAAAAGGGGATTGATTATGTCACCGGTATTAGTCTGGGCGCGGTTGGTGCAGCTTTTACCATATCGCAAGTATTTTCTACAGGGCTCCTGATCTCCATTTACACCGCCGGCACTCTCAACAACTTTCTGGACGCCTTTTTCGGCAATTACAAAGCTGCCTGGATCCATGAATTCAAGAAGGAAAAATTAAACGGATTAATCGAGAGACTAGAGGAAAAAGGGGCAAAACTCTCCGACAATCTTAAAAAAAACCTGGTAAAAGGGCTTTATCACGATGTTCAAGATAATGCGGTTATTGACCTCGCTATTGCTTGCGCTCGAATATTTACAGTAGGCTCTGTATTTGCTTTAAGTTATAACGGGTTCTTCTTCCCTGCTTTCAATTATAATCATATTTTCTCTTATGCAATTCCTGCAGAAGCAGAATGGTTTTCGGCAATAGCCTCCTGCGTAAGCCGGGCATTTTTGCTAGGCCCAGCGGCCTGGGACATCTCTCATGCGATAATTCATAGCATGGTTTACTTATGTGTAAGAGCACGTGCTTCTTTTTCCGATAGTACATCAGAAGAATTAAGTTATGTTCCCCTCAGCAAGGCTGAAATATTCCGTATGCTGCCGGAGTCTGGATTGGGTTTGCTTTCCACTTTAAGTGCGATGCATATGTTAAGTTCTGCTATTCCCTGTGATATAAGCATGGTAATGAATAGCTTGATCTCCCTGGGAAGTGCATACCCTATTAACTTTCTCGCTATTCGCCGATTTGATAATTGGCTCATCAAAAAGTGTTTTCCTACCCCTGAAGGAAGCAACGAAGCTATATGGGAAGAAATCGGGGAATGGATGAACAAAGGTAGCGCTGAGGTTTATCAAAAGCATATTAAACCTATGGAAGCTAGCCAAGCAAACGAAACCACCGAAAAAAACGGCGATGAGCAATCCGCTGGTTGTCTTAACAGTTTGGCTACTTTGTTTGGACAGTTCACTCCTGCTGCAAACAATTCCCCACATTGGAAACCAGATGATGATGTAGAGGATAATGAATGGGGCTTCATCAATACGTAGAGAGCAATAACTCTAATGCTTTTTATCACTGAGGCAACCTTGAGCCAAGGGCATTGTTCTACCTGCCGCCAAGCGTTCATAGGCGCTTTGGCTGCGGGTATCGTTCCATAGTTCAATATCGGTTAATGTTTTTTGAGGCGCGATCGATTGCTCAAGCGCAACATTGCGTGTTGCTTGCAAAACATCCATCATGGCAACGAAACCATTGCACAATTCAGTAAATAAATCCCTTTCCGAAGATTGCTTTCTTTGTGCTAAAACGCCGTAAGCAGATTGTCCCACGTCTACAAAGTAACTTACTTTCACCCAGCGTCTTTCAGCTATTCCCGGAAAAAGCCCCGACAATAATAAACACGTATCGCCAACCTGTTGTAATTTTTCATCATGCTTAAGCCCGGTACTTTCTACGCTCTCCAGAAAATCAAGCGCAACCCTTTTCTCAGCCAGTGCAATTTCAGAGGTAAATCGCATCAGTAAAAATACTAAATAATTTTCGAGATCGGGGGCCAAATTCATGATGCGTGAAGCTTGCGCCTCATTTAACACAGCGTGCCATTGCGCCATGCTGGTGGACTGTAAGAGAAAGTCTTTCATCGCTGCTCTCAAAATAATGGGGCTATACCACTAAGTATAGTCAACGACTGTATAGAATTGCTTAAGTGTTTGTTTGTTCTTGTAAATAAGAGAAGAATGGATCCCGGACAACGCCTACGGCGTTTCTGGGATGACGAACTTCTCGGGTACTACGTCATCCCGGAAATTCCGAGGCGAGGCTTCGGAGTTGTCCGGGATCTATGTATTTATGCAACAACCCCTTTTCAAAGGGGGTAAAAACTTTAGCTAGGGAAATCAAACATGAGACAACCCCCCCAAACAACGCTATAATGCTTTGCTTTATTCGCTTTGGAAAGAGGAATCTCTGTGAGTACTATAAAATTACGTAATATTGCCATTATCGCCCACGTTGATCATGGGAAAACCACCCTGGTTGACAAACTCTTGCGCCAATCCGGCACGCTCGACAGCCGCGCTAACCTGACTGAGCGGGTCATGGACAGCAATGAACTGGAACGCGAGCGCGGCATAACGATCCTTTCCAAAAACACCGCTATTCGCTGGAAAGATTACCGCATTAATATCGTCGACACCCCAGGGCATGCCGATTTTGGCGGTGAAGTCGAGCGGATTTTATCAATGGTTGATTCCGTCTTGCTGCTCGTTGATGCCGTGGACGGCCCCATGCCGCAAACCCGCTTTGTTACGCAAAAAGCCTTTGCACAAGGACTGCATCCCATTCTAGTCGTCAATAAAGTTGACAGACCGGGCGCAAGACCTGATTGGGTGGTCGATCAAGTATTTGATCTCTTCGACAATCTTGGTGCTACGGATGCACAATTGGATTTCCCTATTATTTATACTTCTGCCTTGTTAGGGTATGCCTGCCTGGATCCCGCACACCCTGGCACTAACATGGATGCTGTTTTTCAAACGATTATCGATAAAGTCCCTGCCCCCGATGTCGATTTGAATGCTCCCTTTCAAATGCAGATTTCATCGCTCGATTATTCCTCTTATTTAGGCCCTATCGGAATAGGCCGTATCAAGCGCGGTCATGTGAAACCCGGTGATTCAATCACGCTCATCACCAAAACCGGTAAAACCCGTAACGGGAAAATTGGCCAAGTCTTTGGTTATCTCGGATTAGAGCGATTATCGGTAGAAGATGCTGACGCAGGCGATATTATCGCCATCACAGGCATTGAACCCATCGAAATTTCAGACACACTCTGTTCACCTGAAGAGGTCACGGCACTGCCGCCACTGTCGGTGGACGAACCGACTGTCAATATGACTTTCATGGTAAACAAATCTCCTTTTGCAGGACGCGAAGGAAAATATTTAACAAGCCGTCAACTGGATGAACGCCTGCAGCGGGAATTGATCCGCAATGTCGCGCTTCGAGTAAAATCTGATAACGATCCCGATAAATTTCAAGTTTCTGGACGCGGGGAATTGCACTTAGGGATCTTGATTGAAACCATGAGGCGCGAAGGATATGAATTGGCGGTATCACGCGCCGAAGTGATCATGAAAGAAGTCGACGGCGTGCAGCAAGAGCCCTATGAAGAATTGACTGTGGATATTGAAGACCGTCATCAAGGCACTATTATTGAACGCTTAAGTGAACGCAAAGCGGAATTAAAAAATATGGTGCCCGATGGCAAAGGCCGGGTGCGGTTGGATTTCATTATTCCGACACGGGGTTTAATAGGCTTTCACACAGAATTTATGACCATAACTTCAGGCACGGGGTTATTGCACCATGTGTTTGTTCATTATGCACCGACAAAACCAGGCAAAGTAGCACCGCGTAAAAATGGCGTACTCATTGCGAATGTCCCGGGAAAAGCCACCGCCTATTCATTGTGGAATCTGCAGGAACGCGGGCGTTTATGCATCGATCCGCAAACCGAAGTTTATGAAGGTATGATCGTTGGCATTCATTCACGAGATAATGATTTGGTGGTTAATGTTATTAAAGGTAAACAGCTAACGAACATTCGGGCGTCTGGATCGGATGAAAACATTATTCTCACCCCGCCCATTAAATTCACGCTGGAACAGGCTTTGGAATTTATTGAAGATGATGAATTGGTGGAAGTCACCCCGG
>JAJNDI010000017.1 GCA_021156325.1 Gammaproteobacteria bacterium | reverse complement strand
TTTCTTCAGGCATATATCCTCTGGGAAATTCTCTATTGGGGCAAACTGCAGGTAGAATACTTAAATTTTATCAGCTTCGGCCCCATTTTTCAAACCGCTGCACTCTATTATCTTATTGAAAACGTAAATATATTACGTGTTCGGTCAACTGCTTCATTGGATTAGCGACAAGTTCGAAAATCCATCTCCTCTGCGGAAAACCATTGCGAACTTTTTTCGATAATTCATTGATTTTGTTAGGGGCTCCATTTTTGATTCGGGGCCCTTAAGCAGAGAAACAGAGACAGAGTGGGAGCATCAGCGAGTCGCGACGCTCGTGATGCATTTCGGCCATCCCTGTCCCCGAAATGCACTCACCTGTCGCGACTACTTAAATTTGCCGCGGCCGTCCTCGTCAACGTCTCTTCGTGTACTGCGCACTCTTCGAACCGTCTCTCGAATGACTTGACGCCGACATAAAGATTTTTTGCACTCACGCGTTCTGCAAAAAATCGTCGGCTACCGCGGACTACGCACCTTCGGCTTCGCCTTTCCATGGTGCGCAGCGAAAGTTGGCCAAAATGAACAAAAATTATTCGAGTATGGGTGCTTAGCCAGAACCGGCCTGCTCATAAATATCTTACAGATACAAAGCAGTTACATTGATCGTATAGGCGGTTCTATAAATCAGAGACAGGTTTGCAGAATGGCGAGTGGCGGAGAAGGAGGGATTCGAACCCCCGGAACCCTTACGGATTCAACGGTTTTCAAGACCGCCGCTTTCGACCGCTCAGCCACTTCTCCGAAACAGGGGCTGATTATACCCACAGCGGTTCATGGTGGGAATACCTGGATGCAATAGATTAAAATCCCCCCGCTATAGCCTTTTGCCTATAGCGGCCCTTTTTTTAAAGGGGAGGAAATACTTATGTATGCAACAACTTCAAAAAGGATGATTTGATAACCATCGTCTTAACGTCTCACGCATTTCAGACGTAGTAATCAACCCCAATTTAGTGCGCCGCCACAAAATATCTTCCGCCGTCAATGCCCATTCGTGTTCTTGTAAATAACGGATTTCACGTTCGTACAACTTTTCGCTTATAGCTTCACCGAGATCTGTCATCTTCTGACAACCCGCTAAAAGCACATGAATTTCACTGCCATAACGATAACAATAATCTTGCCGTAACAATGTTGGCAACCACGGATAAGATTGCGTTATTTCTTCGCAAAAAAATGACATATCCCCTTGGCTGATATGACCTCCGGGTAAAACCTGCCATGCGCTTTTGCTCGATGAACAAGGTGGTAGATACGGCTGTAACATGTCAAGAGTATCTTCCGCCAAACAACGATAAGTGGTGATTTTGCCGCCTAGTACCGTTAATAACGGCGGATGCTCGCGCAATGTTTGTAATTCGATTGTGTAGTCACGGGTGTTTTGAGAAAGTGTTTTCGAAGGGTCTAATACCAAAGGGCGAACGCCCGCATACGTATGAACAATATCGCTCTTCTGAATATCTTGTTTGAAATAATCTTTTAAAATCACCAGCAAATAATCGATTTCTGCTTCACTGATCTGAATTTTATTCAAATCACCCTGATAGAAAAGATCAGTTGTTCCTACAATCGTATGGGTGTGATGATCGCCTATTGGAATAGTGAAAATAACCCTTTTATCCGCGGCTTGTAATAAATAAGCATGATCGCCAGCATATAATGCGGGTAATATGATGTGGCTGCCTTTGACAAGCCGAATATGATACTGCGTGTTTAATCCGATCACTGTCTGTTGAACTTCATCTACCCACGGGCCTGCGGCGTTTACTAACGTTTTGGCAAAGACTGTGTGGATTTCTTGCGTTATCTTTGATTGTAAGGTCAATTGCCAACGGCCATTTTCAGATGCTGCTTTTAAACAACTTGTGCGAGGCAAAATCACCGCTCCTCCGTCACGCGCTGCTTTTGCAGTGCTTATCACCAATCTGGCATCATCTACCCAGCAATCGCTGAAAAGACAGGCTTTTTGAAAGGAAGTTTTTAAAGTTTCCCCATAAACCGTATGGCGCAAATCAACAACAGAAGAAGCGGGTAATTGTTTTCGCTGCGCTAAATGATCATATAACCATAACCCTGTTCGCAATTGCCATAAGGGACGCATGCGAGGATGATGCGGCATAACAAAGCGCAAGGGTTTTATCAAATGCGGCGCGATAGTGAGTAATCGTTCACGTTCTTTAAGCGCTTTATGAACCAATCGAAATTCACCATATTCCAAATAACGCAAGCCGCCGTGAATTAATTGGCTGCTGGCAGATGAAGTGGCTCCGCCTAAATCCCCTTTGTCGCATAACCCTGCTGATAAGCCCCGCTGTGTCGCATCTCGCGCAATACCAACTCCATTAATGCCGCCGCCGATAATAAAGAGATCAAAAGATGATATGTTCAAATTATGTTCTAAACTCATTGAAATTATCTCAATCATTTCCAATTTAATGATATAATAGCTAAATGTTAGAGAAATGCCTTTTTTAATTTTGTGGAGGATCCAGTGCTATGCAACCCAATAATTATTCTGTCGTCCGTACCGAAGCTTCGGTTTTAGCAACTAATAAGGTCTTACGTAATACCTATTTGCTTTTGGGAGCTACTTTTGTTTTCAGCGCCCTGTGCGCCGCTATTGCGATGTTGAGCAATGTTACTTTGCCCGGTGGGTTTTCGGGTTTACTTATTATGATTATCGGCATGTACGGTTTATTGTTTTTAACCGTACGTCTTCGTAACAGCCCGTGGGGGTTGTTGTCCGTCTTTGCTTTTACGGGTTTTATGGGGTTTATCTTAGGCCCCTTGTTGAATCTCTATTTACAGACTTTCAGCAATGGAGCAGAGCTCATCATGACGGCTTTAGGCGGTACGGGGATCATCTTCTTTGGTCTTTCAGCCTATGCCTTAAGCACCCGCAAAGACTTTAGCTACATGGGCGGCTTCTTGTTTGTCGCTATCTTAGTGGCGGTTTTAGCAAGTCTTGCAGCCGTCATTTTTGGAATGCCTTTGCTGCAATTGGCAGTTTCAGCAGCCTTTGTTTTGATTTGCTCAGGGTTAATCTTATTTCATACCAGCCAAATCATCCATGGCGGCGAAACCAATTACATCATGGCAACCATAAGCCTTTACATCGCTTTATATAATATGTTTGTCAGTTTACTGCAAATTCTAAGTGCTTTTTCAGGAAATCGGGATTAAGAATAGAGGGTAATAAAAAGGGCAGCTTAAGCTGCCCTTTTTAATTACACCAGCAACTGCAATTAAGCAGACGCAGCAGCAGTGAATGAATTCTCAACTGCCCTTTCTGGTGCCATTTCTGGTTGTATGGACTGTTGAATTTTATGACTAAAAGTGCCGAAAGTGGCCAATCCTGCTTTTCCAAGCAACGATGCCTTTTCAGCCTTTGGCTGCATTATAGTAGAGAAATAACTTTTAAAAGCATCTGCTGGTTTTGTTCTGAAAGAAACTGAAGATACGTCTTCAGAAAGAGTAGAAGCATAACTTTTAAAAGCATCTGCTGGTTTTGTTCTGAAAGATCTCATGTGTCAAATCCTCATAACTTAATTTATATTTTAATTAGTAACTGAATCATTTTATCGTTCTAACCTTAAGGAATCCTTAAGGGGGGCCAGCTTGGCTTTCACAGGGCCTATTAAAACATAAATTTTAAATTAAGTCAAATATGAATTTTTTTGTAAGCGTTTAACCCCTATTATTAGACCCGAGCGGGTAAAAGCCTGCTGTTTGCTGTTATTTATCTATGAGGATAAGCGTTTATCTGACTTTTCTTTGCCCCTATTTATTGTATAATCAGATTGTTAGCCTTTCAGGATGATTGGCTGTCAGGTGATTTATCTTTATTTTCAAAGGGTTATCCTATGTCTATGTTTGATGTCGATCGGATCGCCGCTATTGTCAAGCCAACCCAGAGGATGCTCGAGTTCCTGCAATCCATGCCCAATGCCAAGGAAGACCTGCAATTATCCCAACTGCGCCGGGATTGCACAGCCTTACTGATCCCAGCCTTTACCGGCCCCAAACAAGCCCAGCAGTTTATTGACCGTCATTATATGGGGATCTTTGAAAATGAACTGGAGTCGTGGGATGTGCCTCAAGCCTTTTGGCCGACTGACCGAAGTCTGGAGAAATTTTACGATTGGTTTGAGGTAGAATTTCATTCTTTGGTTTATGATATTTCTGCGTTTGATAAAATTCCAGTGGCTCAAGCATAATGTCTACCTGCTTTCAATTTTCCAAGATAGCCAAGTTATTGCAAGCAATCCTTATCCAGGGAGATTGCTGCTTTGAATCCGTGAGTTCGGATACCCGCACCTTAAAGCCCGGAGAATTATTTGCAGCCCTGTCGGGAGAGCAATTTGACGGGCATGATTTTGTGGAAAAAGCCAAAAGGGGAGGCGCTGTCGGGGCTTTAGTTTCCAGACGTTGTGAGGTAGATATTCCTCAACTGTGTGTGAAGGATACTTTAAGCGCTCTCACAACACTGGCAGCCTTGCGCCGAAACCAATGTAACATTCCCGTTATTGGACTTACTGGCAGTTGCGGTAAAACTACCACTAAAATGTTATTAGCCACTATCTTGCAACAAGCGGGATCCACGCTTGCAACGGAAGGCACTTTAAACAATCACATTGGTGTTCCTTTAACTCTTATGCGGTTGAATGAATCGCATCGTTTTGCGGTGATTGAAATGGGCGCTAATCATATCGGTGAAATTGCCCATCTCACCCATATAGCCAAACCCACGGTGGCTGCTATTACCAATGTGCATCCTGTCCATGTAGAAGGTTTTGGCAACCTCAATAATATTGCTGCCGCCAAAGGGGAAATTTTTCAGGGATTGGATGATGAGGGTATCGCTGTATTGAACCGTGATGATCCTTTTTATACCCAATGGCAAGAAGAGTGCCGCACTTATAAAATGCTGACATTTGGTGTACATCCTGACGCAGAAGTTTCTGCAACAGCGTGCCGTCTTGATGAAAATGATCGCGCCCAATTTACCCTTTGTATTGGCAATAAACAGGTTAAAGTAACTTTACCTTTATTAGGGCTTCACAATATTGGCAATGCCTTGGCAGCAGCGGCCTGTGCCTATGCGGCGGGCATTGATATCCATACTATTCAACGCGGCTTAACGAGTGCCAAAGCGGTTGATAAAAGATTGCAAAAACGAGCAGGTCAAAACGGCAGTCTTTTATTAGATGATTCCTATAATGCTAATCCCGCTTCCGTAGAAGCGGCGCTTCAAGTATTGTTGCGGGCAAAGGGCAAACATTTTTGTATTTTAGGGGAAATGCTGGAACTTGGCGATAAGGCTGCACAAATTCATGCAGAGATGGGTAAACGCTTTCGAGAAGCAGGTATTGAAAGGGTGTTTACAGTAGGGGCATTAACGCAGCATACGGTTAAACAATTTGGAGAGGGGGCGCTTTATTTTACTGACAGAACCCGCTTGGTAGAAACTGTTAAGCCTTTATTATCGGAAGAAGTAGCAGTATTGGTGAAAGGATCAAATTGCAATCGCATGTGGGAATTTGTACAAGCTCTCAGTGCTTAACCAAAGGTATAATAATAATGTTATTGTGGATAACAACGTATTTAACACCGTTTTTTCATTTTTTACATGTATTCCAATATCTCACTTTTAGGGCTATCTGCAGCGTCTTAACCGCATTGGCTGTGGCTTTATTATTAGGGCCTGTTGTCATTCGTCGTTTATCACAATACAAAGTCGGCCAAGTAGTGCGAAATGACGGGCCGCAATCGCATTTAAGCAAAGCGGGTACTCCCACTATGGGCGGTTCCTTAATTCTGATATCGATCATTTTAACCACATTACTCTGGGCACAGTTAAACAATCGTTATGTCTGGATAGTCTTGTTTGTGATGTTAGCCTATGGTAGTATTGGTTTTATCGATGATTTTCGTAAGCTTGTCTTGCAAAATTCAAAGGGACTCCCAGGCCGATGGAAGTTGTGCTGGCAGTCAGTAGTAGCGCTTATTGCGGTAACAACGCTCTATCTGACTGCCACTATCCCCGCCGAGACTGCTTTACTCATTCCATTTCTTAAATTTACTTTACCTCTTGGACTCTTTTATATTCTTTTTACAATGCTTGTGGTTGTGGGCACCAGCAATGGCGTGAATTTAACCGATGGATTAGACGGACTTGCTATCTTGCCAACGGTGATGGTCGGTGCTGCATTGGGTATCTTTGCCTATTTGACAGGAAACAGTATTTTTTCTAATTACCTTTATATTCCCTATATTCCCGGCGTAGGTGAAGTCGCAATTATTTGTGCTGCCATTATTGGAGCGGGCTTAGGATTTTTATGGTTTAACACCTATCCTGCGCAAGTCTTTATGGGAGATATGGGATCGTTGGGTTTAGGAGCAGCGCTTGGGATCATTGCTGTGATTGTGCGGCAAGAATTAGTATTGTTTGTTATGGGCGGGATTTTTGTCCTGGAAACGGTATCCGTTATTTTACAAGTGGGATCATTTAAATTACGCGGCAAACGGATCTTTCGCATGGCGCCTATTCACCATCACTTTGAATTAAAAGGGTGGCCTGAGCCGCGTGTTATCGTCCGTTTTTGGATCATCACTTTTATTTTAGTATTATGCGGACTAGCCACGTTGAAATTGCGATAGTTATTTTTTCGCTGCTGCGCAGCCACGAGTTTTTACCATGAATATGAAACCGTTACCTCACTCTGTCCATACGGTGATCGTAGGCCTTGGCCAAACCGGATTTTCTTGTCTTCGTTTTTTGCGTAAACAAGAACCTGCTATTTCAATTGCGATGATGGATACCCGAGAAAGCCCTCCGCAATTAAGCGCTTGTCTTACACAATATCCTGATGTGCCGGTTTATCTAAAAGGATTAGTTCCTGCTTTATTATTATCGGCAAAGCGTATCATCGTCAGTCCGGGCATATCGCTCGCGAGCGATGTCTGGAAACAATGTCAAGCCAACAACATTCCCATCATCGGAGATATTGAATTATTTGTACAATATGCCAAAGCGAAGATCATAGGCATTACGGGATCTAATGGAAAAGGTACTGTTACAACGCTGCTCACTGAAATGGCAATGGCCGCCGGCCAGCAAGCGCTTGCCTGCGGCAATATTGGTTATGCAGCATTGGATGCATTACTGGAAGTTTCTCAACCAGATTGGTATGTGATGGAATTATCCAGTTTTCAATTGCTTTCAACCTGTTCTTTGCAAACGCACAGTGCTGTGGTCTTAAATATTAGTCCAGATCATTTGGATTATCACGAGACAATGGAACATTATTGCCGCTCTAAACAGCGTATTTATCAAGATTGCTTACATCCTGTCATCAATCGGGATGATCCCTTTTCTTATCAAAATTATCCGTTTAAAACAAAGCCTCGATCTTATGGATTAAGTCCTGCGCCAACTGCTGCAGATTATGGATTGATTAAAAAAGGAAATGATTACTGGCTAGCGCAAGGCGATAAAGCATTAATACCGGTTTCACAACTTAAAGTTATCGGTAAGCATAATTGGCAAAATGCGCTCGCTTCTATTGCTATTGCGAAGGCGATGGATTTGCCGGATGCAGCCATTATTAAAGTCTTGTCTAGCTTTACAGGATTACCGCACCGCTGCCAGTGGGTGGCTGAACACAAAGGAGTGAAATGGTATAACGATTCCAAAGGAACCAATATTGGCGCCACAGAAGTGGCGATCAGTGCTGTAGGCGACACTCAGTCTCAAGGCCGGCTTTTACTCATCATGGGCGGTCAGGGCAAAGGAGCTGATTTTCGCTTGTTGAGTCCTCTTATCAACCAATATGTGCATGCTATCTACGTATATGGGGAAGATGCCGATAAGATTATAGAAGCGTTGCATCCTGATACAGAGATAACGCATGTGGCTGATTTAGCTGAAGCGGTTTCTTGTGCCAGCATTGCAGCACAATCGGGTGACAGTGTATTGTTATCACCCGCGTGCGCCAGCTACGATATGTTTTCAGGCTTTGCTCACCGGGGAGACTGTTTTGTGAAGCTGGTAAAGGATTTAGTTCATGAATAGCATTTTGAAAAAAACTAAAATGTCGAAGCGTGCTAAAACGCCCGTCCTCTATGACAGAACCTTATTGCTGGCGGTTAGTCTATTAATAGGCGTGGGAATTTTAATGGTTGCTTCAGCCTCCACCGTGATTGCTGATCAACAATACGGTAATGCTTTTCATTATGTTTATCGACAATTATTTTATCTCTTTTTAGGCGTGGTAGCCGCGATAATCTTATTAAAGTTGCCTACTAAAATCTGGCTGCACTTAGGTCCAGTGTGTTTATTATTAAGTTTTATTTTACTTATTGCCGTTTTAATCCCCGGCATTGGTCACAGTGTGAATGGGTCGCGGCGTTGGCTAGGGATCGGCCCCTTCGGCTTTCAAGTTTCCGAGTTAGCGAAATTAAGCTTTATACTTTATATGGCAGGTTATTTGGTACGTCAAGCCGATGCTGTGAAAACAAAAATCGGCGGTTTTATTAAGCCTATGATTGTCGTGAGTCTCTTAGGTATTTTACTCTTGGGTGAACCGGATTTTGGCGCGGCGGTTGTTATTACAGCAACCGCATTAGGATTACTGTTTTTAGCCGGCGTGCGTTTGTCTTTATTTTTTGCTTTAGTGGTTTTAGTCGCGATTTTATTAAGTGCGTTGGCTATTTCATCGCCTTATCGCATGGCACGGCTCACTTCCTTTTTACATCCCTGGGCAAATCAATTTGACAGTGGTTATCAATTAACCCAATCTCTGATTGCTTTTGGCCGCGGCGGTTGGTTAGGCGTTGGCTTGGGCGATAGTATTCAAAAATTATTTTATTTACCCGAAGCGCATACTGATTTTTTATTCGCCGTGTTAACAGAAGAACTGGGTTTGGCAGGCGCATTATTCCTTCTATTATTATTTGGTATCATCGTCACTCGAGCGTTTCAAATCGGCCGGCGAGCCTGGTTTTTAGAACGTTCAGTACAAGCTTATATGGGCTATGGTTTTGGGCTATGGATAGGGTTGCAAACCCTCATTAATTTAGGTGTTAATATGGGCGTTTTACCCACGAAAGGATTAACGTTGCCCTTTGTCAGTTATGGCGGCAGCAGTTTATTGATCAACTGTATTGTGATGGCGATTTTGCTGCGCATGGATCATGAGAATCGCATGATAGAATTTGGATTGGCACATAAATCAACTTATGAATAAAAACACGATACTTATTATTGCTGGCGGTACAGGTGGGCATATCATGCCTGCGTTGAGTGTCGCAGCACTTTTAGAAGAACAATCGTGGTCAATACAATGGTTAGGCACACGAAAAGGATTGGAAGCAGTCATTGTCCCTAAACACGGATTTATGCTGCATTTTATTGAGATCAGCGGTTTGCGCGGCAAAGGCATTATGACGAAACTCCTGGCGCCTTTTCGTATCATCCAGGCGACTTATCAATCTTTACGAATTATTTCTGCTCTTAAACCCAAAGTTGTATTAGGTATGGGCGGTTTTGTGACAGGTCCTGGATGTTTGGCTGCGTGGCTAATGCGCGTTCCTGTTGTTATACACGAACAAAATGCCATTGCCGGATTGACCAATCGCTGTCTTGGTTTTATTGCCCGTTCAGTGTGTTCTGGTTTTCCCGTGGTATTTCCAGCGCGATGGCATCCTGTTGTGACTGGTAATCCTGTGCGGCAAGATATTGCAGCGGTGAGTGAGCCGGATAATCGTTATTCGCAGCATATAGGGGCGATACGGATCCTGGTCATTGGCGGCAGCCTCGGTGCTAAAATTTTCAATGAAACTATTCCGGCGGCTTTGAGTATATTAAGAGAGAATGAACGCCCTCTTGTCTGGCATCAAACGGGAAAATCGCATTTGGAAACGACGGCGGCAACTTATCACCGCTTTTCTCTCAAAGCCCGTATTGAACCTTTTATTGAGAATATGCAGGAAGCGTATGAGTGGGCTGATATTGTCATCTGCCGCGCCGGGGCTTCCACCATTGCTGAATTAAGTTCCGTTGGGATCGCTGCGCTGCTTATACCCTATCCCTATGCAGTAGACGATCATCAATACGTCAACGGGATGTTTCTTGTTAATGCGGGAGCCGCAACCCTTTGGAGAGAAAAGGAATTTTCAGCAGAGCATTTAAAATCCTGGCTTCAAACAATAGGGACATCGCGTGACAAATTACTTGTCATGGCGCGTGCAGGACGCAGCAAAGCAATCCCTGATGCAGCGCTTGCATTAGCAAACCAGTGCATTTACCATGCTCGCGAATCCACTCAGAGAAAGCAAAAGTGACCCTTCCCGCCCAAACCAATTTATTTCAACGTCCTTCCATGCGGCGCATTCAGCGGCTTCACTTTGTAGGCATTGGCGGTGCCGGCATGAGCGGTATTGCTGAAGTACTACTAAATTTAGGGTATACCGTTACAGGTTCTGATCTAAAAAGCAGTGCAGCGATAGAACGTTTGCAAACGTTAAAAGCAAAGATCATTTTATCTCATCAAGCCAACAATGTGGAAGGCGCTGATGTAGTCGTGCAATCTTCGGCGATCACAGAAGATAATGCCGAAATAGTTCACGCCAGAGCTTTGCGGATCCCTATCGTTGCTCGTGCTGAAATGTTAGCGGAATTAATGCGCTTTCATTATGGCATTGCTATTGCCGGTACACACGGTAAAACCACAACGACCAGTTTGGTAACAAGTTTATTATCGCAAGGGGGACTTGATCCCACTTTTGTGATAGGCGGCCGTTTAAACAGCGCTGGCGCCAATGCCCGTTTGGGTGAGAGTCATTATTTTGTGGTAGAAGCTGATGAAAGTGATGCGTCTTTTTTATATTTAAAACCTATGGTGTCGGTGGTAACTAATATTGACAAAGATCACCTCGAAAATTACATTGGTGATTTTAACCGTTATCAACAAACTTTTTTACAATTCCTGCATCATTTGCCTTTTTATGGATTAGCTGTTTTATGTTTTGATGATCCCTATGTACGAGCATTGCTGCCAAAGGTAGGGCGTCCTGTGATGAGCTACGGTTTTTCTCAGGAAGCCGATGTGCGCATTACTCATTATCAACAAAACGGCTTAAGCGGCAAATTAACCTTTTGCGGCGGTTATTGGGAAAAACCCATTACCGTTGTCGTAAATTTACCAGGCGAACACAATGCCTTAAATGCAGTAGCTGCTGCGATCGTTGCTAAAGAATGCGGCGTGAGTGATGAAGCTATCCAACAAGGTTTGGCTGCATTTGCCGGCGTGGGAAGACGTTTTCAAGTGTATGGCGATTTATCTTTTCCACAGGGGGAAATTTTGTTAGTCGATGATTACGGGCATCATCCGCGTGAAATGGCCGTGACTATCAGTGCGGCAAAACAGGCATGGCCAAACCGCCGCTTAACCTTATTATTTCAGCCGCATCGTTATAGCCGTACGCATGCATTATTTTCTGATTTTATTTCTACCTTAAAAGAAGTTGATCAAGTATTTCTTTTGGATATTTATAGTGCCGGTGAAAAACCCATTGAAGGGATCAGTTCCCTTGCGTTATGCGAAGCGTTAAAGCGTGAATATCACAAAGAAGCCATTTATATTTCCGATCACACTCAATTGACCTCCATTCTTCAAACATATTTGCGTCAAGGCGATGTATTACTCACGCAAGGAGCAGGCAGTGTGGGGGCGATTGCAGCGGAATTAAACGAAAAATTTTCTCTCGGGAACGCCTAAGGAGCACGGGCCCGGAAATGCTGAACAGTTCAAAAAGAAACCAAAAATTGTTAGTTTTATAACAATTAATTTTATAACAATATTGGATACAAAGATTGCTAGAGTCTGTCGTCAAATGCGCTATCGTCAAATGCGCTAGGATGGAGTAGAAGTGATTGATTTTCGAGTACCGAAGTACCGCATATTTGGTTATATGTGAGCGGAGGACGCACAGGAAATCAATCCCTTATGCCCATCATAGTAGCATTTGACGACAGACTCTAGTCTTTCCTCACAAAAGTTCGTACTATTCTCTATCATGAGAAGGAAAAACAAACGTGTAAAACAAGCCACTGCGCGCTCTTCGCAGTCCGCAGACCGGCTAGCCTCGATCCGCCAGATTTTCTTTTTTATATTAATAGCCGTTCTAATAGCGGGTCTTGGCTGGCTTTGGCAAACGCTAAGGTCTGATACTTTTCTACCTATTCAACGGGTTGAGATAGAAGGCACTTATACTTATCTTGATGAAAATGCTCTGCGAGAAGCTTTAACAGCCTCCGTGCAAACCGGGTTTTTGAATATTAATGTAGAAAAAATTGCCGACATTGTGTGTCAACAGCCCTGGGTAGCCAAGGCGAGAGTACGCCGTCTCTGGCCGTCGACCCTCCAGATTATGATAACCGAGCGAAAACCTGTTGCCCGTTTTGGGAACAATCAACTTTTATCGGATGAAAGGATTTTATTTAAGCCTGATGAGCTTGCTTCCTTTGCCCATTTGCCTCAATTGAAGGGGCCTGAAGCGCTGGCTCCTCTCATGTGGGAACAGTATCAGCAAATGGAATCCCTTCTGGCACCCATTGCCTTACATATTCGTGAAGTGGATGTGACACCGCGGCGTTCCTGGACGATTATGCTTGATAACGGCTTGGAGATCATTTTAGGTCAAGATAATGTCTTGATCCGTTTGGGCCGTTTTGTTGCAGTATATCCACAAATAGTGAACAATACGAAATTAGACAATGCGCGAGTTGATTTGCGTTATACCAATGGTTTTGCAATGAAGCCATAAAGGACAGCTCTTCCTGTGAGGAACGGCTTTATGAGAAAGGATGGCTTCGTATTTCGTTGCTTTGCGTTTGCAGTTAAGGAGGAGAATTCCATTCTCCCTCTTAAATATCCCCCAATGGGAAGAATAGCTGATAGAGGAAAATATAAATGGCAAAGAAAAAACAAGATAAACAATTGATCGTCAGTTTAGATATTGGAACTTCCAAAGTAGCAGCCTTGGTGGGTGAAATCGATGACCAGCATGCTATTCGAATTGTGGGTATAGGGACTGCACCTTCACGCGGATTAAAACGCGGGGTTGTGGTAGATATTGAAAGCACAGTGAAATCTATTCAACAAGCGGTTGAAGAAGCTGAACTGATGGCAGGTTGTCAAGTGCATTCTGCGATTACCGGCATTGCGGGCTCTCATGTACGTAGTTTAAATTCTCATGGGATTGTGGCTATTCGCGATAAAGAAGTCGTGCAATCCGATGTCGATAGGGTGATTGATGCAGCCCGTGCAGTTGCAATCCCCGCTGACCAAAAAGTCCTGCATGTGTTGCCGCAAGAATATATTATCGATAATCAAGGCGGTATTCGCGAACCTATCGGCATGAGCGGTGTTCGTCTGGAAGCCAAGGTGCATTTGGTGACAGGAGCCGTCAGTGCCGCGCAAAACATTGTAAAGTGTATGGGACGCTGCAATTTGGCAGTGGGTGAAATGGTGTTGGAGCAATTGGCATCGAGTGAAGCGCTTTTATCCGATGATGAAAAAGAATTGGGTGTTTGTTTAGTAGATATCGGCGCGGGTACAACAGACATTGCTGTTTTCACCCAAGGATCCATTCAACATACTGCTGTGATCCCGATTGCGGGCGATCAAGTCACCAATGATATTGCAATCGCTTTGCGTACACCAACACAAAGTGCTGAAAAAATTAAATTAGAATATGCTTGTGCAATGCCAGAGATGGCTGATCCTAAACAATCCATTGAAGTACCCAGTGTGGCTAACAGACCGGGTCGGCGCGTTTCGCATAAAACCCTTGCTGAAATCATAGGTCCGCGTTATCAAGAATTATTCACTCTCATCTGGTCGGAGCTTCGCCGCAGCGGTTTTCATGAGTTAATCCCGGCAGGCATCGTCTTAACAGGAGGCGCATCGCGCGTCCAGGGTTTAGTGGATTTAGCAGAAATAGCCTTTCAAATGCCAGTGCGCGTTGCTGCTCCAGAAGGCATTGAAGGTCTTGATGAAGTCTTAAATGATCCCGCCTATTCTACCAGCATTGGCTTACTCTTAATGGGTCAAAAACAACTATACAATGCACCAACATCCCGTGTATTATCGAGCGCAAATGGTGTATTTACGAAAATGCGCGATTGGTTTTCAGGTAATTTCTAAGCAGCGTTTCAATTTAAAGCAAGATTACGCTATGCTCTATAGAGCGAAGTTATTTGTTTAAAGATAAACATAGCCGTGTGACGCGGCAGGAGAGGGGACATGGCTGAGAGGCAAGTTTTTGAATTAGTAGGTGATAACAATGAAACCGCCAAAATTGCCGTATTTGGCGTGGGTGGGGGCGGCGGCAATACTGTGCGAAATATGCAGGAAAAAGCCATGCAAAATGTCACCTTTATTGTCGCTAATACCGATAGACAAGTTTTGCAGCAAGCGATAGCCGATACGGTATTACAGCTCGGTACGCAATTAACCAGCGGTTTGGGAGCAGGGGCTGATCCGGAAATCGGCCGTCAAGCAGCAGAAGAAGACAGACAAAAAATCCGCGAAATCCTTCAAGGGATGGATATGGTTTTTATCACTGCCGGTATGGGCGGTGGAACCGGCACAGGGGCAGCGCCTGTGGTAGCAGAAATTGCAAAAGAACTCGGTATTTTAACGGTTGCTGTCGTCACTAAACCTTTTTCTTTCGAAGGGCGTGCCAGAAAACAAGTGGCTGATCAGGGCATTGCCAATTTATATCAATATGTCGATTCTCTCATCATTATCCCCAATGACAAACTGTTAACGGTTCTTGGTAAAAATATTTCTCTGTTGAATGCTTTCAAAGCGGCTGATAATGTCACTTTAGGGGCTGTTCAGGGTATTGCCGATCTGATCACATGTCCCGGTCTTATCAATGTGGATTTTGCCGATGTGCGCACAGTGATGTCTGAAATGGGGATGGCGATGATGGGAACAGGGGTTGCCTCGGGTGAAAACCGGGCACGCCAGGCTGCAGAAGCCGCTATTGCAAGCCCGTTGTTAGAAGATATTAATCTCTCGGGTGCGCGGGGTATTTTGGTCAATATTACTGCCGGCCTCAATATGTCTATTGGCGAATTTGAAGAAGTAGGAGATGCGGTAAAAGCCTTCACGTCAGAGAATGCAACAGTCGTTGTGGGTACTGTGATCGATCCGGAAATGAGTGATGAAATGCGGGTTACGGTGGTGGTGACGGGACTTGAAAATCCTCATAAAGCCAAACAATCTCATGCTGTGCCATTGGTAGAAAGTGCTTTTCATGAGGGGGCCATTGATTATCATAAATTCGATAAACCGGCTGTCATGCGAAAAGCAGTCACAGGGGCTGCGCGAGCAGTCTCGCGCTCTGAATTTGGGGTGCCTCGCTCAGCAGGAAACAGCGATAATGCAGGGGAAGCTGCGGGTGAAATGCAGTCGCAGGCTGTTGATTATTTAGATATTCCTGCTTTCTTGCGCCGCAGCGGACGTAAAGAAAAATTATAAGTTGCGGTCATCACGAGTCAAAGGAAACGAAAAGAGTGTTACAGCTTGATTTTTTTATGGTAGAATCCACGCCCGCGCTTCAGTATTGAACAAAATCACTGGGTTTTTTACGGATGGATAGGCAATGATTAAGCAACGTACATTGAAGAATATTATTAAGGCAACCGGTGTGGGTTTACACTCAGGCGAGAAAATTCACCTGGTTTTGCGCCCCGCGCCCGTGAATACGGGCATTGTGTTTTGCCGCACTGATTTAGATCCCGTTGTTGAAATTCCAGCAACTGCTGACTATGTCGGTGATACAACGCTTGCCACCTCTCTGATGAAAAACGGCGTTCGCGTTGCGATCGTTGAGCATTTGTTATCAGCACTGGCAGGCCTTGGGATCGACAATGCTTATGTAGAATTATCCGGATCTGAAGTGCCTATCATGGATGGCTCTGCAGGACCTTTTGTTTTCCTCATTCAATCAGCTGGTATCGAAGAACAAAATGCCCTCAAACGCTTTATGCGAATCAAGCGCAAGATCACCGTTACCGAAGGAGAAGAAAGTGATGACAGTGATGGCGGTAATTTTAAATTAGCATCGGTAGAACCTTTTGACGGTTTTAAAGTATCGATTGGCATTAACTTTAATCATCCCGTTGTAAACAATACACCGCAAGAAGCAACGCTTGATTTTTCGAGTACTTCTTTTGTCAAAGAAGTGAGTCGCGCGCGTTCATATGGCTTCTTATCTGAATATGAAATGCTAAAAGAACGCAATCTGGCGAAAGGGGCGAGCATTGAGAATTTAATTGTGATCGATGATTATCGCATTTTAAATGATGGTTTGCGTTATAAAGATGAATTCGTTAAACATAAGATGCTCGATGCTGTAGGCGATTTATATTTGCTAGGACCTATCATTGGTGCATTTCACGGATACCGCAGCGGGCATGGCTTAAATCACAAATTACGGCAAACATTGCTGGCAGATAAAAGTGCCTGGGAATATGTGACTTTTAAGGATGAAACCAAAGCGCCGATTGTGTTTACAAAACCAATTGCTTCAAAATCTTAACTCAATTTTTTGTACTCTTTAGATTATGAGTATGCCACCCTCTTTAAAGAGGTGTTGTTGCATAAATCGTAATAAATTCCCCCTTTGAAAAAGGGGGGAGGCGCGCGATTACGCGGGAGCGCTTGCCTAGGAAGCCGCGAAGCGGCTATCGGGGGACAGGGGGATTTAAGATGCATGCTTGTAGTATCCAAAACGGTTGGTTAAACGCTGCTAAACGTATTATTTCTCCTCATTACGATGAACGTCCGGATGGCATGATCATCGACTGCATCGTTCTTCATTGTATTAGTTTACCCGAAGGTCAATTTGGAACAGGTTATATTCAAGCTTTATTTACTAACAGCCTTAATCTGCAAATTCATCCCGCCTTTCATCAACTAGCCGGTATGAAAGTTTCAAGTCATATTTTAATTGAACGTCAGGGGGAAATTTCCCAGTTTGTGGCTTTTGATAAGCGGGCTTGGCATGCAGGCCGGTCGATCTTTCAAGGACATCCTGAATGTAATGATTTTTCAATAGGGATCGAATTGGAAGGCACAGCAGATATGCCTTATACTAATGAACAATATGACGCGCTGCTTAAAGTGATTTCAGCATTAATGTCAACGTATCCTGCAATTACGTCAGATCGGATCATCGGCCATAGTGATATTGCCCCAACACGCAAAACTGATCCCGGGCCTTATTTTTCCTGGAGCCGGCTTTACAATAATTTGCCCTGACCTGACGGTAGTGTATAAATAGCTAATTCTTTCAGTAGGCTGATACACAATTGTCTGGGAGATTAGTTATAAGGTAGACTGCTAAAGATTTGTTATTCTTATTACGAGGAGTTTGCTATGAAAAACCAACCTAATCCTGTTCATAATCTTAATCCTAATAATAGTGGTTCATCTCAGGGAGAACTCGGGATACAAGCTTTGTCAGTTGAAGAACGTACAAAAAACTCAGAACTGTTTAGCAAAATACTCAAGCACTATGAATTATATAAGCATTCTATTAAATATCAGAAACCTGACTCAAACAAAAGTAATAACGAAAAAAATGTAAATTTACTCCATTCCCTATTTGATAGTTATCTGACAGAGAGACTCCTGCATATAAAACAAGAGGCGATAGACGCCAGCAATTCTGCTTTTCAATCCTGGAAAGACATAGATTATGACAATTGTCTTGAGATACTAAAGTCTTTTAAAGATTTTATAACACAATTACAAGAACAAGAACTACCAGGCGAGACTCAAAAAGCAATGCTGTCCATGCTGGATAATGTACGGAGTCATTTGATATCGATAAAAGAAAAGCAGAGTTTAAATTCAACGCCTTCTATATTTCGATTTTTCTCCAGGGATTCAGGTAACAGTAAAATAGATATGGCCTTGAAGCAGAAAAAAGAAGCAGAACAAAAACAAAAGGAAGCACAGATATTAAAACAACAAGCACTAGAGAAGCAACAAAAGGAAGCAGAAGAAAACCAAAGGAACCAACTGGAAGAAGAGAAAAAACAGCTCCGAAAACTGTTGAAATTTGTCACAGAGAACCCAAATTCAATATCCGGTTTTGAAAAAGCAGGTTTGATAACAGTTAAGAATTATGCTTACTCAAAAGGACTTGGTGAAGTAAAAAGCAGAACAGAGTACTGGCAGGTAAATGCGAATAAAACATCTCAAGATTACTACAAGGATAGCTTGCTTGAATTAAGCGCTTTGGAAAAGCATATAGTAAAATTAAATGAGCAGCATAAGCTAAGTCAGCAAGATGCACGGGACATGTTAACAGTATTAAAACAAATTAAAACAACAATACAAACAGCAAAAGCTGCAAGTGAAAAAGCTGATAGACAACATCAGATTGAGGCAGCAAAAGGGTATTTTTTCATCAAATTTGGTAGTCCAAGATATTATAAAAAACAGGAAAGAGATGCTTTTATTGAAGCTAGAAAAATAGCGGACTTTCTTAGTGAAGAAACCTTGACTTTGCCGCAGCTGTCAACAATCCATAATTTTGTCAATAAAAAAGAATTTTTAAATTGTTGCATGCAGTCCCCTCATGAGTTTGTCTTGAGCGAAATTAACGTTAATGACCGTACTACGGGCAGGCATGATGCCCAGTTCGTACTTACACTGATCGCTAAAAAAGCTAAAGAAATCGAGACTGATTTATTGAGTACATCTAACAGTGAAGGCTATTCATCTCTTTCATTATAAACGTTTTACAGGGGGCATTACGCTGCGGTTTTCGGAATGTTTGCCCCTAAAGAGGGGTGCTTTTGGGGAAAGAGAATGTGCAGAATTACCTCTGCTATTGCACCTGGCTTAAAAAGAAACTAAAATGAACAAGATACAGCGCCTTATTGGGGTGTTTTAATTTCAGGTAGCAATGACGCTATTTTATCTTTAAAAGGAGAAAAAAAATGATACTAATTAGCATTGTTCTTGGACTTTTTTTAGAAAAATGTTGTGATATGGGCAAGATCTTGCGCCGATTTAACTGGTTTTCGGCTTATTTACGTATTTGTTCTTCTTTTTTATCGCGTTGTGCAAAAATAACCCCTTTCTTATCACTGTTAGTGGCCGTATTAATCCCTGTTTTAATAATAGCGTTAATTTATTATCCCCTTCATCATGCTACCTTTGGCCTGCTCGGCATTGTGTTAAATATCTTTATTCTGGTTTACTGCTTGGGGCCTCAATCGTTTCTCTCTCAATGGAAGGCTTATCAGGCAGCCGCTACTAACCGTGATCAAACGGCTATGGCGCAGCTTGAAGGTTCTTTAGGCATCAATGAATCCAACAAGAGCGAATCAGCCTCAGCCAATGCTAACCGCGTGGCCAAGGGGTTATTGCTGCAAGCTTATTACCGTCTTTTTGCCGTTTTAATTTGGTTTACTATTTTTGGTTGGGCAGGGGCGTTGATTTACCGCCTGGTTGCAGAAAGTGCTGCTGATCATGAAAACTCTCCTTCCATCGGCGGTTTTGTTGAAGCAGCTCAGTGGGTACAAAAAGTATTGGACTGGGTGCCAGTTCGCCTCGCCAGTTTAGCCTTTATCGTGGCGGGCTCCTTTAATCCTGCTTTTGGCGTGTGGATGCGCTCTGTGTTGAGCGGGCTTGAAAAAAATCAAACTATCCTGGTAGAAACGGGTGTCGCAGCCTTGTCTTTAAAAGAAAAAGAAGATGAGCCTGCAATCGTTGGAAAAGAAACGGTAGTATTGATTGAACGAAGTCTTGTGATCTGGGTTGTTGTGGTTGCTTTGTTAACCATAGGACATTTGGTGGGATGATTCGTTGATTCGACGCTATCTGATCGCAGGATTATTAGTGTGGTTACCTTTAGTAGTAACTTTCCTGGTCTTGCGTTTTATTGTTGATTTGCTTGATAAAACCGTCTCTTTATTGCCTGAGCATTATCAGCCGGCTCAATGGCTGGGCTTCAATATTCCCGGCACAGGGGTTGTGTTTTCTATTCTAATCTTGCTGATCACCGGAATGTTGGTAACCAATTTCCTGGGTAAATGGTTGGTGGCTTTCTCAGAGCAAATGCTGCAGCGGATCCCCTTGGTTAGATCACTTTACAGCGGTGTAAAACAAGTGGTCACTACGCTATTTTCATCCGATGGACAATCGTTTCGCAAAGTGATGCTGGTGGAATATCCGCGAACGGGAATGTGGACTATCGCGTTTTTAACAGGACAGGGGTTCAAGGCAGCAGAAGAACAAAGCGGTGAGCCGGTTTATACGTTGTTTGTTCCCACCACGCCTAATCCCACTTCAGGTTTTTTGATCATTGTTCCTAAAAAGGATGCAGTCGAATTGGATTTAAGCATCGATGATGCGTTGAAAATGGTGATCTCTTTAGGTGCCGTGCGGCCTGCTGAAGAGAAAATATAAGCGAAATAACGAGAATTTTTACCCCTTTTGAAAAAGAGACATTTTTATCACCCTCTCCCGCAAGCGGGAGAGAGCCGCCCGAAGGGCGGGGAGAGGGTAGTGCGAAGTGGCAAGGAGATTTTATGCGAACTCATTACTGTGATACTGTCACTGAAAAAGCCTTATCACAAACTGTCACGGTAGTCGGCTGGGTACATCGCCGTCGTGATCATGGCGGCGTTATTTTTTTTGATTTGCGTGATAGAAGTGGCATCGTGCAAGTCGTCTTTTCCCCGGAAAATAAATCGTATTTTGAATTAGCTGAAAAAGTACGTAACGAATATGTGATCTTGGTATCAGGTAAAGTGAACCAACGTCCTGCTGGCAATATTAACCCTAATTTGTCTACGGGTAAGATAGAAATCTTGGGTGAAAGTCTTGATATTTTAAATACGGCTGATCCGCTGCCTTTTCAACTCGATGATTATCAACCTGTGGGTGAAGAAACCTCGCTTCGTTTTCGCTATCTTGATCTGCGCCGCCCGCAAATGCAAGCTCGTTTCCAATTGCGTCACCGTGTGTCGCATTTCATGCGAACTTTTTTAAATGAACAAGGCTTTTTAGATATTGAAACCCCGATGTTAACCAAAGCCACCCCGGAGGGGGCCCGTGACTATCTGGTTCCAAGTCGTACGCACCGCGGACATTTCTTTGCACTGCCGCAATCGCCGCAAATTTTCAAGCAATTGTTAATGATGTCGGGAATGGATAGATACTATCAAATCGTACGTTGTTTTCGCGATGAAGATTTGCGCGCGGACAGACAGCCTGAATTTACACAATTGGATATCGAAATGTCTTTTATTAACGAAAAAGATATTCAGCAACTCACAGAAAATTTATTGATTAAGTTATTTAAAGAAACTTTAAGCGTCTCTCTGCCGCAACCTTTTCCGCGCTTGGCTTACCGAGAAGCAATGTCGCGTTATGGCAGCGATAAACCCGATTTGCGGATCCCTTTGGAATTGGTAGAGATCAGTGATCTGGTAAAAGAGGTAGAATTTAAGGTTTTTTCCACACCAGCGCATGATCCTGAAGGCCGGGTGGTCGCTTTACGTTTGCCAGACGGCGGGCAATTAACGCGAAAAGAAATCGATGATTACGGTGTGTATGTCTCACGTTTAGGGGCACGCGGTTTGGCTTATATTAAAGTCAATGATTTGAATACGGGCATGGAAGGCTTGCAATCTCCTATCCTGAAGTTTTTGCCGGAAAAGACCGTACAGGCTATTTTAACACGCGTGTCTGCTAAAACAGGCGATGTGATTTTCTTTGGCGCTGATAAAGCGGCTATTGTGAATAACGCTATGGGGGCGTTACGCCTTAAGTTAGGCCAGGACCGCAATTTAATAAAGGGTGATTGGGCACCCTTGTGGGTTGTGGATTTCCCCATGTTTGAAAAAGGCGATGCTAAAGGATGGCAGGCAGTTCATCATCCTTTTACAGCACCTGCCTGTGACAAAGAAACGTTGAAAAAATCCCCTGGAGAAGCCTTAGCTCGTGCTTATGATATTGTTTTAAATGGTTATGAAGTGGGCGGCGGTTCGATTCGTATTCATCATGTGGATATGCAAGAAACGGTGTTTAGTTTATTGGGCATGAATGAAGCGACAGCGAAGCTTAAATTTAACCATTTGTTAACGGCGATGCGCTATGGCTGTCCGCCGCATGGCGGCATTGCATTAGGCTTAGATCGCCTGATGATGTTAATGTCAGGCTCACAATCTATCCGTGATGTGATTGCTTTTCCTAAAACACAGTCAGCCTCGTGTCCTTTAACAGATGCCCCCGCTGCTGTTGACCCAGAACAATTAATTGAATTAGGTATTCGGGTGATTCCTGAAGAAGGCAAGTGATGTTTTATGAGAATAAGCCTATTTACCTGGATTATGCCGCTGAAACCCCGCTAGATCCGCGTGTTGCAGCAGTACTCTCTGCTTATTTACAAGAAGGAGCGTTAGGTAATCCTCATTCTGTGCAGCATGTGTATGGATGGAAAGCCAAAGCCATCGTGGATAAAGCAGCAGGCCAAATAGCAGAGTTAATCCACGCACAACCGCCTGAAATTCTCTGGACTTCGGGTGCGACCGAATCTAATAATCTGGCTATCAAAGGGTCAGTTGATTTTTATCAAGATAAAGGCCGGCATATTATTACCTCTGCAACAGAACACAAAGCCGTCTTGGATGTATGTGCTTACCTTCAAAAGCAGGGTTATGAAATAACTTACCTCAAACCGCAATCAAATGGCGTAATTGCCATTGATGAGCTGCGGCAAGCTATTCGACAAGACACGATTCTGGTTTCTATCATGCATGTCAATAATGAAACGGGTGTGATGCAGGATATTCGTACTATAGGGAAAATTACGCGTCAAAAAGGGATATTATTCCATGTCGATGCTGCTCAAAGCGCTTCACGGTTGCCGATTAATGTGAATGAAATGGGTATCGATTTGTTGTCGCTTTCCTCCCATAAAGTCTATGGGCCTGCGGGTATCGGAGCTTTGTATGTAAGACAAGGCGTGCAATTAACGCCCTTAATACAAGGCGGCGGACATCAATCGGGATTTCGCTCAGGCTCATTACCGGTATTATTAATACTCGGGATGGGTAAAGCGTGTGAATTGATGAAAGCTGATTTGTCTGCAGACCGTGAGGTTTTGCAAAACTTAACTAAACGTCTTTGGGCTGGCATCCAATCCCTTGAATCGGTGCGATTAAATGGCGAGTTATCTTTTTTGGCGCCGGGTTATTTAAACGCGACCTTTGAGGGGATTGATGGCGATGCGTTTATCACAGCTTTAACGAATGTTGCTGTTTCTTCCAAAGCGGCTTGTACGAGTGCTGCGGTAACGCCTTCTCATGTTTTGATAGCGATGGGATTACGTGAACAAGCTGCGCAAAATGCTGTTCGTTTTAGCTTGGGGCGCATGACCACAACAGAAGAAATCGATGAAGCTGTCAAACAAATTACGTACGTGGTGATAAGGCTTCGTGCTTTATCACCGGTATGGGAATTGCTTAAAGAAGGCAAGAATATAACGCACTATCCCTGGCAGGTCTTGCGATGATGAAACACCCGATTTACAATGAAATTGTATTAAGCTATTTTTTTAATACAAAGCAAGCCGATTCTTTGCAAGGAGGATCTGTTTTAAGTGCCATGGTAGGGTCGCCTGCACAAGGGGGGGTATTAAAACTGCAATTGCAAATCAGCGGCGATCAAATTAAAAACGCCGTTTTTAAAGCGTATGGGAATGCGGCGCTCATTGCGGCAGCCGAATATCTTTGCGAGACAGTGATCGGATTGTCAATAGCCGCTGTTCAGAATATAAACGCAGCTGACATTGCAGCCGTTTTATCATTACCGCGATCCTTATTCAGCACTGCTCTCTTGGTTGAAGATACGTTAAAAACTGTATTAGGAAAAAGAGGAGAATGATTATGTCTTCTGAGCAAAAAAACAATCCGGTGTCTTTTTACGACCCTCATAAAATCACAGAAAAAGATGCCGTTAGCATTTCCGAAGAAGCCCTGGCACATTTTAGAAAAGAAATCAAAAAGAAAGGTCATGCTATCGGGGTACGCCTAAGTTTGGAAAAATCCGGTTGTACAGGATACCGATATGTGATCGATCTGGTAGATAAGTCTGAACCAGGCGATCATGTTTTTACGATAAGTGACGATTTTAGTATTTTTGTTAGTAAGGATTGTTTTTTGAAAGTACGCGGCAGCCGCATTGAATATACGCGGAAAGGATTAAACAAAATCATCGAAATCAAAAACCCCAATGAAACGGCTCGTTGCGGCTGTGGCGAGAGTTTTACGACAGAGTAATCTTAAGTATTTCACCTATTTTGAAAAAGTGCTCCGTTTGTGCCCTTTTTGAAAAAGGGAGAGGCTATTACGATTTACGCAATACCACCTTTTGATATTGTTTTCAGTTTGAGAGCAGTAAAGCTATCATAGAGCTTTATCTTTATACTCACACAGATCATTAATAATGCAGTTTGCGCATTTAGGTTTTCTGGCAATACACGTATAACGGCCGTGCAACACTAACCAATGATGGGCATCCTGTAAATACTCCTTCGGTACACACGCCACCATGGCTTTTTCAACAGCCGATACCGTTTTGCCAGGCGCTATGCCGGTACGATTCCCCACTCGAAAAATATGCGTGTCTACTGCCACGGTGGGCTGCCCAAATAACGTATTTAATAATACGTTCGCCGTTTTTCGGCCTACACCTGGTAAGGCTTCCAGTTCTTCACGAGAACTCGGCACTTGAGCTCCATGTTTTTCAATCAGGATTTCACACGTTCTAATCAGATTTTTGGCTTTGGTTCTATATAATCCAATCGCTTGTATATAAGGCGATAAACCTTCAACTCCTAACGCTAATAATGCTTCAGGTGTATTGGCTTGGGGAAACAATTTTACCGTTGCCTTATTCACGCTCACATCCGTTGCACGGGCAGATAAAATCACTGCAACGAGTAATTCGAAAGGTGTATGATAAAGCAATTCTGTTTTCGGTTTGGGATTATGGGCTTTGAAGCGTTTAAAAATAGCTTCAAGTTTTTGGCGGTTCATGGTTTTTATCACTCCCTGTCAATTGACGTGCTGCGCGTTTTTTAGCAAGGGCAGCTTGAATATAATCTTGTTTTGAACTTGCCGCCGGATCACTTGTTTTATCAGCCAATTGCTTAGCCTCGGTAAAACAGTTTTTTTGCTCTGCTTCGATAGCAGCCAGTCTTTTTTTGCGTGCTTGAAAGCGCCGTTTTACCCGCTCTTTTTCATACAGCGGTTTGTCTATGCTTTTGATATGAATACAATCCATCGGGCAAGGGGCGATGCAAAGTTCGCAGCCAATGCATTCTGTCGGAATGACGGTATGCATGAACCGATGTGCTCCGATGATAGCATCTACGGGACATACTTTAATGCAGCGTGTGCAACCAATGCAAAGTGCTTCGTCAATCACAACGATAGAGGGATTTTTAGAAGCCATTATGAGTGATGATCTCCTTGTTGAGATATTAAAGGGTTAATATCTTCATTTTGAATTCGCTGCATTAAGGGTGTAAAAGGTGCAATCGAATGGGATAACAACGGTTTGTTGCAATCCTCCCAGACCAAAGGATTAATTTGTAAAAAGGTTTCCACAGCTGTTGCCATTGCCGGTAAGACGGGTTTTAGATAAATCATCAATACCCGGAATAAATTTAATCCTTGGGTGCATATCGCTTGTATAAGTGCTTCCTGGCCGCTTTCTTTGGCTAAGCTCCAAGGTTTTTTACTATCAATATACTGGTTTGCCAGATCAGCTAAGTGCATGATAGCGCGTGCAGCTTGCGAAAATTCCCGTTCCTCAAAGAATTGGGCAATTTCGCTATTACTCCTGGCAAAAAGCTGATATAAATCTTGCTCAGGTAAGCAGGGAGCCAAACGCCCATTCGCATATTTGTGAATGAAGCCTGTGCAACGGCTGGCAATATTAACGACTTTACCCACCAGATCGGCATTTACCCGTTGCTGAAAGTCTACCCAATTCAAATCAATATCCGCTACATTATTACTGAGTTTTGCAAAAAAGTAATAGCGAAGGTAAGCTGGATCCAAATGCGCTAAATAGCTTTTGGCGCTGATAAAAGTCCCTCTTGATTTTGACATTTTCTCGCCATTGATCGTTAAAAATCCATGAACATAGACATTAGTCGGAAGCCTGTAGCCAGCGCTAACTAAAATGGCTGGCCAAAAGAGGACGTGGAAATACATAATGTCTTTGCCAATGAAATGATATAGCTCTGTTTTGTCCGAAGCGTCTTTTGAAAAGAAATCTTCAACGGTAACCGCTAGATTATGTTTCGCTAAATCGCCCAGATTTGCGATATAACCGATCGGCGCATCAAGCCAAACGTAAAAGTATTTATCTTTTTTGCCAGGAATTTCAAATCCAAAATAAGGCGCATCCCGTGAAATATCCCAGTCTTTTAAACCGCCTTCAAACCATTCCTGCAATTTGTTTTTGATTTCTGGCTGCAAAGGCGTTTTATCAAGCCAGTTTTTTAAGATAGATTCATATTTGGTTAACTTAAAAAAGTAATGTTCAGAACATTTTTCCATTGGTTTTGTTTGGCTCACCGTAGAAATGGGGTTGATCATTTCAAGAGGGGAATAAGTTGCTCCGCAGTGTTCGCAGCTGTCTCCATATTGATCTTTAGTATGACAGCGAGGGCATTCTCCTTTGATGTATCTATCCGGCAAAAACATCTCTTTTACAGTGTCATAAGCTTGGGCAATAGTTCGTGTTTCAATATCGTTTTTGGCATTAAGTTTGGCATAAATGGCTTCAGTCAATGCGCTATTGTCAGCAGAATGTGTCGTGCAAAAGCTGTCAAAATGAATATCAAAAGCTTTAAAATCAGCCTCATGTTCTTTTTCTTTTTGCTGAATTAAGTCTTCGGGTTTGATGCCAGCTTTTTCAGCCGATAACATAATCGGTGTTCCGTGAGCATCGCTGCCGCTGATAGTCCAGCATTCATGCCCCCGCATGCGTTGAAAGCGTGCCCAGATATCGGCTTGGATCGTTTCTACCAAATGTCCCAAATGCAGATCGCCATTGGCATAAATGAGAGCCGTGGTGACGACAATGCGCCGTTTGGAAGCGGTTTTCATTAGCTACACCCTATTATTGCAGACGGCCATTGTAGCGGATTTTAAGGGGTGAGGGTATAATAAGCTTCTTATAACGGGGAAAAGTTATGATTGACGGTATTAAGAATATCATCGCTGTGGGCTCTGGTAAGGGAGGGGTTGGAAAATCAACCACCGCTGTTAACCTTGCGCTCGCTTTACATGCCTTAGGGGCTCGTGTGGGGTTGCTGGATGCCGATATTTACGGGCCCAGTGTCCCTACTATGGTGGGTGCGGTGGGTATAGAGCCGCAAACCACGGCGGATAAGCATTTGATCCCTATCGAACGTCATGGGATTTATACCATGTCGATAGGCTATCTGGTGGATACGGCAGCGGCGATGGCATGGCGGGGTCCGATGGTGAGTTCTGCTTTGCAGCAATTACTAAATGATACGCAGTGGAATGATCTCGATTATTTGCTGATCGATCTGCCTCCGGGAACGGGTGATATTCAACTCACAGTATCGCAGAAGATCCCTGTTACAGCAGCGATTGTGGTGACAACTCCGCAAGATTTGGCATTGATCGATGCAAGACGTGCTATTACGCTATTTAAAAAAGTAAACATTCCTATTCTGGGTTTAGTCGAAAACATGAGTACCCATGTCTGCAGCCATTGCGGTCACGAAGAAGCGATCTTTGCAGCAAACGGCGGCGTTTTATTAGCTGAAGAAACCAAAACGCCCTTACTAGGCCAAATGCCTTTGTCAATGAGTGTGCGTGCCCAAACCGATAGCGGTACGCCGACAGCGGCAGCAAGTCATGTTGATAACCCTTTAAAACAACGTTATATCGACATGGCTTTGAAGATGAGTACAGCGCTTGCAGACCTTCGCCTGTCCAAGACGCCCAAGTTTCCGAAAATTACGATTGTCAATACTTAACAGAGGAAATATTCATGACCAGCATTAAATCCGATAAATGGATCCAAACCCTGTCCACGACAAAAGGCATGATAGAACCTTTTGTCCCCCATCAAGTGCGTGAACACAATGGAAAGAAGATTATTTCTTATGGAACGTCAAGCTATGGTTATGATGTAAGATGTGCCGATGAATTCAAGATCTTTACGAATATCAATTCAGCCATTGTTGATCCCAAAGACTTCAGCGATAAAAGTTTTGTTGATCTGCAATCTGATGTTTGTATTATTCCGCCAAACTCGTTTGCGTTAGCCCGCACCGTAGAATATTTTCGCATTCCGCGGGATGTGTTAGTCATTTGTTTAGGTAAGTCGACCTATGCGCGCTGCGGGATCATTGTGAATGTCACGCCGCTGGAACCAGAATGGGAAGGACATGTCACGTTGGAATTTTCAAATACCACACCGCTGCCGGCCAAGATCTACGCCAATGAAGGGGTTGCGCAAATGTTATTTTTACAATCCGATGAAGTGTGCTTGACATCGTATCGTGATAGGGGCGGTAAATATCAGGGACAGAAAGGCGTAACGTTACCGTGTACTTGAGTGGGGTTATCCCGGAATTGGCGAAAAATGTCCGGGATCCAGGTTTTTTTGAATGATGTTAATTATTGCCGCTATTATCGGAGTTTAACGGTGGATTTTTTCGTCCGAGAAAAACATTATTTACCCGTTCGCGAAAATCTTTGCCCGGTTTGAAATGCGGAATATACTTGGGCTCGGTAAAGACCTTTTGACCTGTTTTGGGGTTATGAGCATTACGCGGCGGGCGATAATGTAAATTAAAAGAGCCAAAGCCTCTGACTTCGATGCGATGGCCGCTGCCTAATGCCTGACTCATTTGTTCTATTATGCCATTGATACAGTTTTCAACATCCGTATCCGATACGATCCGCAGCCTTTTAGCGAGTTTATCTATTAATTCAGATTTAATCATATTGCCCTCATTCCAATCCCTTGCCTATGCCAGGCTCTTTAAATATAGCAGGCAGTTTTAAAATTTGCGCAATAATTTTGGCTAGTTTTTGATCAATTCAGCTTCGCTGAATTGTAAGCCAAAGGTTCCGAGGGTTTTTTGATCAAAAATAACGGTATTTTGCTGATATTGCAGCCGTTTATCCGCAAACCAGCCAATCACTTTAGGCAACAAACGATGCTCTAGCGCTTGTCCACGAGACTGAAGACTTAAGAGATCCTCACCAGGCCTTACCGCAAAAACAGCTTGGGCAATGAGAGGCCCTGCATCCAGATCGGCTGTGATAAAATGAACACTCACTCCATGTTGAGTATCGTTAGCGTCCAGTACTTGTTGATAGGTGTGTAATCCCCGATATTTAGGCAAGAGAGAAGGGTGAATATTAATCATCTTGCCTTCAAAGTGATTTACTATGTCGGCTGGCAAAATTTGCATGAAACCGGCCAAGACGATGAGATCACAATCACAGGCTAAGAGCATTTCTTTTAATGCTTGAAAAAAAGTTTTTCTATCAGGGTAATTTTTTCTTGTTAGTATTTCTGTGGAGATCCCTGCTCGAGCAGCGCGGGTTAATCCAAAAGCATCAGATTGATCAGAAATAACTTTCGTGATCACGGCATTTAATTTTTTGGCGAGAATTTCATTAACAATCGCTTGCAAATTGGAGCCGTTGCCGGAAATTAAAATGAGCAAACGTAAAGGAGAAGAGCTTAGTTCTGTCATGAGAGATAACAAACGGCATCAGCAGCAGGAGAACGAACTGTGATTTCTCCTAAAATCCAGGCCTTTTCTCCCAAGGAATGCAATGTCTCCAAACAAGGTTTGACATGATCTTTTGGGATCACCAGCACCATACCGACACCACAATTGAAAGTACGCAGCATTTCAGTATGCTCAATGCCGCCTGCTTCGGCAATCCATTGAAAGACAGGGGGCTTGGTAAAACTGTTTAAATTGATCTCGGCACAACAATTATCTGGCAATACGCGCGGAATATTATCCGTTAAACCGCCGCCCGTGATATGTGCCATGGCATGTATAGGAAATTGTTTTAATAAGGCCAGGATCGTTTTTACATAAATACGGGTAGGAGCCAGCAAGACTTCTGCAAAGGTTTTGTTTTTGGCAAAAGGCGTTTGATCAGACAGTTGAATGGTGTGATCACTCAATATTTGCCGAATCAAAGAATAACCATTGGAATGCGGGCCGGATGATTCCAATGCAATCAATACATCACTGCTGTTGACAGCAGAGCCGTCGATGATCTTGGCTTTTTCGACGATCCCCACACAAAAGCCTGCGAGATCATAATCACCGTCTTGATACATCCCGGGCAATTCTGCTGTTTCACCGCCAATCAATGCAATATTGGCTTGTTTACAGCCCTCGGCAATGCCTGTGATAACACTGGCTGCTTCTTCGACCCGTAATTTCCCGGTAGCGTAATAATCCAGGAAGAACAGCGGTTCACTGCCAGAGACCAAGACATCGTTAGCACACATAGCGACCAAATCGATGCCAATGGTATCAAAACATTTTGCTTGTTTGGCGATTAGCAATTTACTGCCAACACCGTCGGTACCTGAAACCAATACCGGTTCCCGGTAATCCTGCCAAGGGAGTTCAAAAAATCCGCCAAAACCGCCTATTCCCCCCAATACCCCTTGCCGATGAGTGCGTTTAGCATCGATTTTAATGTGTTCTACCAAGGCATCGCCAGCTGCGATATCCACACCTGCCCCTTGATAGGTCCGTTTGGCTTGAGTGATCGGTATTGTCATGGGTATAGTAACCATTTATTCCAGATTGGATGCGAGGCTACCATATTTCGGCCCTTTTGAAAAAGGGGGCGGTGCGATGAAAGCTGTGGTGAGCAGGGTTGTCGGGTTAAGTATTCATTAGAGTTTGGATAAACCAGCAAAACTAGGTTAAAATACCGCCAAGTCAAGGTGTTGGGACAGAGGACAGATGAGGGAAAACGCAAAAGCACTCCGAAAAAGACACAGCATTGTTGCTGTCATCTTGCTTGTCATTACCAGCGGACTGCTGTCTTCGCCTATTGTGGCTGCTACGGTTTCCCATTTATATCAAGCAGCAGTACCGGTAGCAGACCAATCTGCTTCATTGCGCCAAAGTGCGATACAGGAAGCGTTAAAAGCTGTCTTGGTTAAAGTCAGCGGTAATGCAGCCATAGCAAATGTGCCGTCTGTCCACTCTCAATTAAATCAAGCGCCTGCTTTGTTGCAGCAATATGCCTATATTTCTCCTGCTCAAAGCGCGATAGACAATCAGGGTCTGCAATTGCAAGCTCAATTCGATCCCGCTGGGGTTAATGCTTTATTAAAGCAAGCCAATCAACCGCTGTGGCCGCTCGAGCGGCCGCGTATTGGGGTTTGGATCGCACTCGTTGATGCAGGCCACAGGTTGATTCTCACGAATGATAATTCTCTTGAAAACCCCTTGTCAGCAACTTCATCGTTAGTCAAAAGCAATGCGGATAAGCGCGGTATTCCCATTTTTTTGCCTTCACAGCCTATTGTGGAAGAACAACAAATAACTTTTGCCAATATCTATACTCTGGATACCCAAACCGTAATGCCTGTCTCAACGGGCTTAGGATCTGATGGGATCCTGATGGGTCGATTAATTGAAAGTGAAGGACACCATTGGCAAGCCAATTGGGCTTTTACCTTCGCTAATGATCATCAAGAATGGCAAAGCAGTGCGGATAATATGAATACGTTATTTGCAGACGCATTTTCTCATCTGACGGATATGCTGACGCAGCGCTTTGCAGTACTGCCTGATAATACAGACAATAATTCCATTGTATTGAAGATTGACAATGTGAATAATGCAGATGATTATGCCCGGGTTATTGCTTATCTAAATCAACAAGCCTTGATCTCGGCAGTCAATGTCTCCAACGTCAATGAGGAGACGATGACAGTGCAAGTGACTGCTCGGGGAGGCGAAAAAGCCTTGCAGCAAGCATTTGCCTTAGGTCGTGTGCTTTCCGCAGAAGAATCTGACGGCGATCAAAGCATGAGGTATCGATTTATTCCATGAATATACGCCAGCTTCCCAATATAATTACCCTATTGCGGTTTATATTAATTTTCCCGATAGTGATTGCTTTGTTAAGCAATAAATATGAACTGGCGTTTTATTTATTTTTGGCAGCGGCTATTTCCGATGGCGTTGACGGCTTTTTAGCGCGTTGTTTTCGCTGGACAAGCCGTTTTGGATCGATAGCTGATCCCTTATCCGATAAATTGCTGATGCTCGGTTGTTTTGCCGCCTTAGCATGGCTGGGGTATGTTTCTGTTTGGGTGTGGGCGTTGGTATTTGCGCGTGATCTTGTGATTAGTTTCGGGGCATTGTATTATCAATTTTGTGTCGAACGTTTGGCTTTTCGGCCGAGTTTTATCAGCAAAACTAACACAGTTGCTCAATTGTTTGTTATTGGCTTGTGGCTATTACATTTAGGCGCAAAACCGATCCCCGTTACCCTCATTTCTCTTTTTACCGCTGTGATGATCATTACCACCGTTGTGAGTTTTGTGAATTATGTATGGGTTTGGGCGGCGCGTGCCTGGCAGAAAAAACGTGAGATAGTCGTATGAGGGCATTTCCATTGCCCCAACAAGCCACTTTATCTGTACAATTACCTGATGAAGCGACTTTTGACAGTTTCTATAGTGAACACCAGAATGCCGAAGTGGTTGCGAGGCTGAAAGCCTGTTTTTTTCAAGAAGTATCAACCTTATCCAGCAAACCTGAACAATTTGTTTATCTGTGGGGAAGCGAGGCGGTTGGACGAACACATTTATTGCAAGCGGTTTGTCATGCCTGTATGACTTTAGGAAAAGAGTGTGCTTATCTTCCATTGCGAGATCATAAACAATTCACAGTAGAGATCCTAGAGGGCTTGGAAATGCTGCCCTTTGTATGTCTTGATGATATTGATTACATTGCCAGTAATGCAATTTGGGAAGAAGGGTTATTTCATTTATATAATCGTATTCGAGACAATGCTGGTTATTTAATAGTTTCAGCTAAAATGCCGCCGCGTGAAATTAACATTTGCTTGCCCGATTTAAAATCCCGTCTTATGTGGGGCGCGACCTTTCAATTGCATGAATTATCGGATGAGGAAAAAGTATCGGCGCTGGTGTTACGAGCGAAATTGCGCGGGATACCTTTATCCGCGGAAACAGCCCGTTTTTTAGTGTACCGCTTATCACGGGATATGCAAACTTTGTTAAACCAGTTGCAAGTACTGGATGAGGCAAGTTTAGTGGCAAAGCATACGCTGACGTTACCGTTTGTCAGATCAGTGTTGGAAATCTGAAATCCCCCAAGGTATAGGCAGCACATTGCCACATTAATTTTGCACACCTTCATACTTGCTGCGCAACGAATAACAATGGGGGGATTTTCAAGCCAACTGTTTGGCTATTTCTGCCACGCGTTTCCCCAAGGCGGTGCAAAGACGTTTTTCTTCTTCTGTTAGCGGATGGTCGCTGTTAGGGCCGGCAACATGGCTCGCTCCATAAGGAGTTCCTCCGGTTTGTGTGCTGATTAAATCTTTTTCAGAGTAAGGGATGCCGGTGATCAACATGCCATGATGTAAAAGCGGCAGCATGATGCTTAATAAAGTGCTTTCCTGACCGCCGTGTAAACTGGCTGTAGAAGTAAACACCCCTGCTGGTTTGCCTATCAAAGATCCTTTGAGCCACAGTGCTGAAGTACCGTCAAAAAAATATTTTAAGGCTGCAGCCATGTTGCCAAAGCGGGTAGGGGATCCTACCACCAAGCCTGCGCATTCGCTTAAATCATCCAGGGTGGCATAGGGTGCGCCCGTGTCAGGAATAGCAGGGCTTGTGGCTTCTGCGGTTGATGACACAGCGGATACAGTCCGTAAACGAGCTTGCATTGCGGGCACTTGCTCAATGCCGCGTGCAACCTGTTTTGCCATTGCGGCCACATTGCCATGAACGCTGTAATAAAGGACTAGAATATCAGCCATCAATTTCCCCCTACATTAATGCGTAAAAACCGAACATGTTATGCTATGATAGAGATTCTTTTTACAGAAAGGAAGCCGTAGAATGATAAAAATTCATTTTAACCCCGCTTATTACAAGCGATTATTTTTTCACATTATAAAACGCTTTGAAGAAGACGGCTGTAGTTATCGCGCAGCTGCCCTTACCTTTACCAGTTTGCTGTCACTTGTACCATTAATGGCAGTCGGTGTGGCTATCATCACGGCTTTTCCCATGTTTCAATCTATTGAAGAAAAAGTGCAGCATTTTATCTTTAAAAACTTTGTACCCACTTCAGGCGAAGTTATTCAGAGCCAATTGCAAGTCTTTGCCAAACAAACTTTGCATTTATCCTGGATAGGGATCATTTTTCTTATTGTGACAGCCGTACTGATGATGTTTACGATAGAAAAAGCCTTTAATGCTATTTGGCAAGTACGCGGGCGCAGCCGCGGCGTAGGAACATTTCTATTATATTGGGCAGTCATTAGTTTAGCACCTTTATTAATGGGTGTTAGTTTTGCTTTAAGTGATTATATTTTTTCGCTGCCAATGTTGGCAGCGATTGCCAATAAAATTGGCCTATCAAAATTGTTAGTTAGTATCATACCTTTTATTACGGCGAGCATTACTTTTGCCTTTTTATATGTGGCCATTCCCAATATCCAGGTTAAAATTCGTCATGGGTTGATAGGCGGCATCATAGGGGCAGTCTTGTTTGAGCTTGCCAAAAAAGGATTTGCATTTTATATGAGTAATGTGACTACCTATACGCTTATTTATGGTACATTGGCAACCATCCCTGTTTTTTTACTGTGGGTTTATTTATCCTGGCTAATTATTTTGTTTGGAGCTGAAATTACCCATGCTCTCAGCTATCGGCACAGCTTCTTATCGGGTGAAAAACTTTCAGGTTTTCACCAGGCTTTTCGCTGGGTAGGATACTTGTGGCAAGCGCAACAGAGCAGAAAAAGTCTCTCTTTAGACACCTTAATACAACATGATCCCGATGGTTATACCGTTGAACCTGCTGAGCAGTTACGGATTTTGCAAGCTGCAGGGTTTATTAAGCGAACTGCAAACAATAAGTATGTATTAGGCTGTGATATTACCCACATGACGTTATTTGAATTTTATCAGCAATTGCCGTGGCGTTTACCGCGCGTTAGTGATCTGCACTGTCTTTCATCGCCAGGCGAACAGAGCTTGTATCATACATTACAGATTTTTGAAAACGAGGCTAAGAACTGTTTGAATGTCGCTTTGCCTGCTTTCTACAATAAACAATAAATTAAAATTCCCTCTCCCGCTAATGGAGAGAGGGAATTTGGATAGGCTGTGTTTTATAAGCCATCAGATTGAGTCTTAAGAACGATGTGTGCCTGCCACGTGTACCGCATCTGCATTAACGGCCATTTTCGGGAAAACATCTCGTGCTGTTCTGGTAATCTGCGCTTTTTGTTCAGCAGTGCTGACTTCTCCTGACAAGAAAAGAAGACCGTTGTTAACTTCCACCCTCACATTTTTAAATTGCGGCCGGCTGCCGTTAGCCAGTTCATCAATTCTTTCAATTTCTTTTCTCACTTTAACGGCTTCCAGTTTATCCGCAATGGGCAAGCTGCTGCTTTGAATGGTTAAGTGCGAGGCATCGACTGAATTTACACCACGGGTTGCTTTCGCTATTTTAACAGCTTCTTCCCATGCAGTACGGCTGTCTACTTTTCCTACCAGAAAAACATTGCCTTGCTCTGATTGAATAGACACTATTTTGTTATTAAACAAGCTGCTTTTGGTAAAGGCTTGAGCCAATTGGGCGGTGATTTTAGCATCTTGCATAAGGGCTTGTTCGAGAACTAAAGTTTTGCCGTAACAGGTCAAAGGCACTAAGAACAGGGATAGCAAAATACTCAAAATGATCTTATTTATCCTAATCATCATAAATTCTCCTTTTTAAATTAAAAGTAAATAAATTAAATTACTTTTTTATTTTAACAAATTTAAAAAACAAGATCAATTAAGCGGTTTAAATAAGGTAGAAATTCTCGATAAAAATAAACAATTTTGCGAGCAGATTTGCGGAAAATTTAAACATGGATTTACAAATTATCTCTTATATGTTACTATATTTTTTTATTTGAAACTCCTAAGTTTTCGGCGATTTTCTCCTTTAAAAAAGAAGCAATTTTATCCATCTTTATGTTAACGGTAGTATCGTTGGTACGGCTTTTATATTCAACGCTGTTGGCGTCTATACCCCGTTCACTTAACACAATGCGATGCGGGATCCCAATCAATTCCATATCAGCAAACATGACGCCTGGGCGTTCATCTCGGTCATCATATAACACGGTAAAGCCAGTATCTTTCAATTGCTGATATAAAGCATCACACGCTTCACGTAAGCGTTGTGAGCGTTTGGCCTGGATGGGAATGAGTGCAATTTGAAAAGGCGCCATAGCTTCAGGCCAGATGATGCCTTTATCATCGTGATGCTGCTCAATAGCCGCTGCAACAATGCGAGATACCCCAATGCCGTAGCAGCCGCTTAGCACGGTGACCGCCTGTCCTTGTTCATTTAAAACGGTAAATTTCATAGCGCGTGTATATTTATCGCCGTTTTGAAAAATATGGCCTACTTCGATGCCGCGAACTAAACTCAAATGCCCTTTGCCGTCGGGGCTCAGATCACCTTCAACCACTTGACGCAAATCCGCTGTGACAGGTTCAGGTAAATCACGTTCCCAATTCACGGATTGAAGGTGCATATCGTTTTTATTGGCGCCGCAGATGAAATTACTTAAGGCAGCTGCACTGTGATCGACAATAACAGGGATAGTTAATCCTACCGGCCCCACATAACCTGGCAGGCAGCCTGTTGTTTTTAAAATTTCTGCATCATTGGCAAATTGCAAAGGAGAAGCGACTTGCGGCAAATGCGCTGCTTTCACTTCATTTAATTGATGATCGCCTCGCAAACACAACGCCACTAAAGGCGTATCTTTACCGTGAACAATTAATGTTTTAAGGGTTTGCTTAGGCTCTATTTGTAAAAAATGAGAGAGTGCATCGATGCTTCGAATATTTGGCGTCCTTACTTCAGATAACGGTTTGCCTGGTTTTGCACGCGGTGTGCTGGGAGGTATTGCCTTAGCCAGTTCTATATTGGCCGCGTAATCGCTTTGATCACTCACGGCGATGCAATCTTCACCAGCTTCAGCAAGGACTTGAAATTCATGAGAGACATCGCCGCCGATGCTGCCAGTATCTGCCAGGACAGCGCGAAAACGTAAACCTAAGCGCGTAAAAATTTTGGAATAAGCATTATACAGAGCGTCATAGGTTTCTTTGAGCGAAGCGGCATCGATATGAAAGGAATAAGCATCTTTCATACAAAATTCGCGCGAGCGCATGACGCCAAAGCGCGGGCGGATTTCATCCCGAAACTTGGTTTGAATTTGATAAAAGCACGCCGGTAATTGTTTGTAAGAACGCAATTCATAGCGTAAGAGATCGGTCACCACTTCTTCATGGGTGGGGCCGTAACAGTATTCCCGTTCATGTCTGTCGGTAAAAGTTAATAATTCTTTACCATAGGCATGCCAGCGGCCGCTTTCAATCCACAATTCTGCCGGCTGCACAGACGGCATTAAAATTTCTTGCGCGCCGATAGCATCCATTTCTTCCCGTACAATCTCCATGACATTTTTCAAGACCCGTAAACCCAAGGGAAGCCAGCTGTAAATGCCGCTGGTCAGCTGGCGTATCATGCCGGCTCGCAGCATAAGCTGGTGGCTTACGAGTTCTGCATCGGCAGGGGTTTCTTTGAGAGTGGCGAGTAAAAATTGACTGGTGCGCATAGTTAACCTTCTTAGCCCTAATAACAAGGACTTAATACCATAGCAAAAATGACGAAGCTTAGGAAGGATTAACGCATAATTAAGGTATTCTATTGATAATATAGGCTTTTTATTGTTTCAATCTTTTGGCTCTGGCATGAAAGTTGCTGCAATTATTTTATATAAAAATAGCCTAGCCCTTAGGTAAATCAGTTATGTCAATTTTAACGCAGCTCAGTTCAACTGAGCATGATTTAGTGATCCAGGTTAGCGGCGACTTTATCGCAGCTGAAAGCTTTGCTTTTGAAGAAGCCTACCGCAGCAACAAACCCCCATTGCGGCGCTACGTGGTGGATATGCAGCAAGTGAAGCGCTTAGATCCCTCAGCCCTCGATATCCTGATGACCTTAAGAGATTATGCCAAGGACAAGCGCTGTGAAGTCGGGATCATCAACATGCCTGACTCTGTCCTGGATACTTTTCATGTATTACACTTTCATAAAGTATTCAAGCCTCATTATGAGCCGGGGCTGCGTAAGATTATCTGGTTGTCAGTTTAATCTATAAAGGTATAATAAAATCCCTAATTAAGTGGAGGATCAATTGTGTCCTATTCTGTCCCTCTTAAACTAATTGATCCCTTGCGCATTCAGATAGCCAATGCCTATCGTATGGATGAAAATGAAGCAGTTAATATACTTATCGGCTATGGCAGCCTCAGTGATCAAACTAACACTGCTATTGAAGCAGAAGCTCAACAATTGATTTCTGCCGTGCGAGAACAAAAGAAAAATGCTTTTGGTTTGGATAATTTTCTCAAAGAATTCCAATTGAATAGTCAGGAAGGTATTGCATTGATGTGTTTGGCAGAAGCATTGCTGCGTGTCCCTGATCAAAACACAGTCGACAATTTAATTTATGACAAAATCAGCAAGATTTCTCAATCGGATAACGAGGCTAATGACCCGCAGTCTTTTTTTATGAATGCTACGACATGGGCGCTGATGCTAACGGGCAAAGTCACTTCATGGCGGGAGCTCAAAACCAATACGTTGGGCAATGTTTTAAAACGCTTGGTACAACGCAGCGGAGAGCCGGTGATCCG
>JAJNDI010000045.1 GCA_021156325.1 Gammaproteobacteria bacterium | reverse complement strand
GACGATAGTCCATCGCACTTTCCACATGAACGATTTCGGTGTGAGTCTTTAATGCAGCAATGGCGGGTAAAAACAGGTCCCGCTGAAGCCCGTTTTTATACAGTTCATCCGGATGCCAGTTAGAAGTGGCAATTAATGTGATCTCTTCTTCAAAAAGCGCATTGAATAAATTACCCAATAACATGGCATCACCAATATCGGATACATATAATTCATCGAAGCATAAAACCCGGTGATTTCTAGCAATAGTCTTGGCGATTTGAATCAGAGGATTTGGCTTACCTTGATAAAACGTCAATTCTGCATGGATATATTGTAAGAACCGATGGAAATGAGTTCGATATACTCTTCGTGCTTTACGGTGAGTATTTTTTCTTTGTATTCTGTTTTCAGATAAAGATAAATGATTGCAAAAAATATCCATTAAATAAGTTTTACCTACTCCTACACTGCCATATAAATAAACCCCTTTGACAGGTTTTGGTTGATGAAACCAGTGAAAGTCTTTATCGGATTTCAAGAGCGCCTTAAAAACTGCTTCCAGTTTCTCAAGGGCATCGGCTTGTGCTTTATCAAATTGAATGCTGCCTAATTGAACATCCTGGTGGTATTGATCTAAGAGACTCATGTTAAACTCGCCGAGGGTAATTGCTTGATAAGTTCTGAAGATATTTCTTCACGAAGTAAGACTAATTTTCCATGAAAAAAGTGACCGACTTGGGGTAAAAAATGAAATGCTGGTTTGTTGTCGGTTATCTGTTCTACCCATTGTTTAACAGCTATAGGATCAACAACCTCATCCTCTTGCCCTTGAATAACTAACCACGGACAGTCTTTAGGAGGTGATGCTTGAAAATAATCTCGGTCCACTGGGGGAGCAACGCAAACGAGATACCGGATAGCAGCCGTTTGTGAAGCGGCAGCTTGCAATACAATACCCGCTCCAAAAGAAAACCCCATTAACCAGAGGTTATCAGCAGGACGCACTCGTTTAACCCAGGTTATTACCGCCATCAAATCCGCTGTTTCTCCAACAGCATGGCCAAAATGTCCCTCACTTTGCCCAACCCCGCGGTAATTAAATCGTACCGTTCGAATACCGTTATCACGGCAAGCCCGATGGAGGGTCGTTACGACTTTATTGTGCATTGTGCCTTCTTGCTCAGGATGAGGATGACAAATAATCGCCGTTACTGTCTGCAGGGGTTCTGCCCCCGGCGTTGAGGCAATCGCTTCCAAACGACCCGCAGGACCTGCTAAAAAAAGGAGGGTTTCGTTGTCTGGAAATCGTTCAGCTTCGTTATACATGGGGGTCTTTTTCAGTTACAATAGTAAATAAGAATACACAATTTAAGGGGTGATCGCTATGATATTTTCAGGCATTGAAGTAACCTGGATCTTGCTCATTAGCGCCTGTTTAGGACTCATCATTGGGGCATGGTTTTCTCCCCGCGCGCGTCAAGCCCGCCGTTTAGCCGAAGAATTGGACAAAGCCCGCAAAACCTTGCAGCAATACCAGCATGATGTAACCGATCATTTCCTAGATACTGCCAAGCATTTTCGCGAATTAACTACCCGTTATGAACAATTGTTTGAACACTTAAAACGCGGGGCAAATCATTTGTGCCATGATGAACGGATCTTATCCCATTTGTCTGCGGTGAAAGTTCCCAATTTGTCATTATTAGATTCGTCAAATGCGCTAGGATGGAGTAGAAGTGATTGATTTTCGAGTACCGAAGTACCGCATATTTGGTTATATGTGAGCGGAGGACGCACAGGAAATCAACCCCTTATGCCCATCATAGTAGCATTTGACGACAGACTCTAGGATTTCTTATCTAATTGAGCCAAGAATCTAGAATCAGGATAATTCTTTTTCAGCACGGCGTAGGCTTTAGCAGCCTCTTCAGTACGCCCAAGTTTACGATTGGCCGTGATTAAAATTTCCAACCCTTCTTCCACGCTCGGTGAACCTTGATAATGCTGTACCAGGAATCCTGCTCGATTAATAGAAGCCATATAAGCATTGCGTTTCATATAGAATTGCGCGATATGTAATTCATGCAACGCCAATAAATCGCGAAGATAAATCATACGTTGATGAGCATCCTGATTATAAGGGCTTCGCGGATAGGTTCGCACTAAGGTAAAGAAATCCTGATAAGCCTTTTCGGAACTGTCCAGATCACGTTCTGAAAGATCAATATTTAAATAACGCTGCAGCACATTGCGGTCTTGTTCGAAATAAGACAAACCCCGCAAATAGTAAACATAGTCATTGTTAGTACTGGTAGGGTATAAATGCAGATAACGATCAGCAGCTGCCTGCGTTTCTGGAAAATCCCGATTCTTATAGTGCGCATAAATCAATTCAATCTGACTTTGTTTGACATAAGGCCCAAAAGGATATTGGGATTGGAGCGTCTCGAAATATTTGATGGCATGATTCCAATTCTCGTCTTTAACCGCTTGTTCCCCTTGCGTAAATAATTGCTGTTCAGACATGCCCTGTAATTCTTTATCCATCTTGGACTCAAAACCGGAGCAGCCGCAGAGCAAAACGGCTGATAAAAGCAGTATAGTGGTTAGGCGCAAAAATTGTGTTAGCTTTGTCACTTAAAAATCCCCCGCCGCTTTGCGGCTGCCCCCTTTTGCAAAGGGGGCGAATTTAAAAACCAAAATTTTTCGCAGTATACCCCATAAGGACTTTTAAAAAAAGAACATCTTTTGTTCGCCCCCTTTGTAAAAGGGGGCAGCCGAGTACTACGTACTCGGCAGGGGATTTTTAAAGTGAAACATTACTCTGCTTAGTCAGTACCGCATAATAAAATCCATCCATACCGGCCATGCCTGGCAAAATATAACGGCCAAATGACCCCGCAATTCCCCAGGCTGTCTTGATAGGAATAATCACTGCGGTGGGAGTTTGGCTCAAAAAGGTTTGTATCACTTCGTCATTTTCTTGCGGCAACACTGAACAAGTCGCATAGACTAAACGTCCGCCCGGCGATAACAATGGCCATACGGCTTTTAATAATTGCAATTGTGTAGCCGCAAGTGCTGCAATATCTTCTGATCGGCGCAACACTTTGATATCAGGATGACGTCTGATCACACCCGTTGCAGAACAAGGGGCATCTACTAAAATCCTGTCAAATGTTTCAGTTTCTTCGCTTAAGTTTAAGAGAGAGGCATCTTGTGCTTTTAATACGACGTTTGTCGTGCTTAACAATTGTAAGCGCGTCAAGTTATCTTTGACGAGCTGCAAACGTTTTGGATCTCGGTCCCAGGCAATACAAGTCTCCAAGGCGCGGCCTGATTCTAGAATATGGGCGGTCTTTCCGCCTGGCGCTGCACACACATCTAAAACCCGTTTTGCTTCGCTCAAATCTAATAAAGAAACACTTAACTGTCCTGCCCCATCCTGCACAGAAACAGAGCCTTTATCAAACCCTGGCAGCGCATTAACAGCAAGGGGTTTTATTAAAACAATGCCTTCTGCACAATAAGGTTGCGCAATGGCTGCAATACCGGCTTTGTTTAACACATCAAGATATTCTCTTTGTGAGAATTGACGCTGATTAACTCGTAATACCATGGGCGCTTGTACATTATTAGCTAACATGATAGCTTCTGATGCCCGCGGCCACGCTGTTGTTAAACATTCCGCTAACCACAGCGGATGAGCATAATGCATCAGCGGATTATTTTGTTTTCGCCACACACTCTCAAATAAAGTGGTAGGGTTGCGCTGTACCGTACGCAGGGTGGCATTCAATAATCCAGCAGCCCAGGGTTTTTTAAATTGTTTGGCTGCTTCTACTGTTTCATTCAAGACAGCATAATCCGCCTGATGTAAATGATACAGTTGATACAACCCCGATAATAACAAACAATAAATATCTCTATCGCTCGCTTTTAACGGTTTATGCAAGAGAGCTTGCCCTAATAAAACCAGTTGCTCATACCAGCGTAATGTACCATAACTTAAAGTTTGCACATACGCTTGGTCTGCTAAAGATAAATAAGAACAAGATTTCAAGACAGTTTGAAGCGCTTGTGTCAGTGAATGTCCTTCCAATACTTTCACCAGAATGGTTGCTGCGATCGCTCGTGTATTATATTTCAAATTGCTGACCTTCTTTAAAATAAGCAGTATTGCCGCTTAAAATTTGCTGCACGGACATCATGCGCTTTCCAGGCAATTGACAGTGACGAATACGCAAACACGTATGAGGATCCTGCCCTGTTGCCACATCGATGCCCTCTGTAGTAACCTGTAAAATAATACCCGGCAAAACAGTATTCATTTCCGCAGATCTCAAGACAACCTCGGCTGATCCTATTCGAATGCGCAAGGTTCCTAAATCAGTATACGCGACTGGCCAGGGATTAAAGGCGCGAATTTGTCTGTCGATCTGAACAGCAGATTGACGCCAATCGATGCGCGCTTGTGCTTTGGTAAGCTTTGGCGCATAAGAAGCCTGTGCTTCTTCTTGCCGTGTGTGTGTCAATGTTCCCTTCTCTACAGCAGTCAATACTGCTAATAACCGTTTCGCGCCTAATTCTGCTAATGTGGTTTGTAAAGCCGCCGTAGTAGTGTTTTTATCAATAGCGCAAATGGCTTGATCTAAAATCTCGCCGGTATCCAAACCGGGATCCATTTGCATAATAGTGATTCCCGTTTGACTATCTCCTGCGAGAATTGCTTGTTGTATAGGAGAGGCTCCCCGCCATCGCGGCAATAAAGAAGCATGCACATTAATGCAGCCGTATTGTGGAATAGTCAATACGGCTTGAGGCAATAATAATCCATAGGCAGCTACTACCATCACATCAGCGTGGTAATCCGCCAATTGAGCTTGCACACTTGCCGGTTTTAAACTGACAGGCTGATGCACTGGCAACCCATAAGTCATCGCCAATGTTTTCACCGGGCTTGCGGTTAACAACTGCCCGCGCCCCGCAGGTCTGTCAGGCTGCGTCCATACTGCTGCAACAGCATGCGGACTGTCCACTAATGCTTGTAAAGTAGGACAAGCAAAGTGCGGTGTGCCTGCGAATAGGATTTTCAACGGTTCACTCCTTCTTTTGTGCTGCTACGCAGCCCCTCTCTCCATCCCTTCGGGACGACTCTCTCCCGCGAAGTGTGAGAGGGAAATCAGATGCTGCGCATTTAAACACTCAGGAATCATACAGCATTTAACTGTTTTTGTTCAAAAGTGCCGTTCGCACCCATTGCTTTTGCTGGCTTTTTGGGGCAAATTAGTAGCTCGCTCTGCCATTACAAAGGATGTAAGTCTATGAATACCTTAAAGACCTTGTCTCTGTTTTTATTTGCTGGTCTCTTTTCAAGCTGCTGGCTTGCCAATGCGGATGCGATGGATCAACTCACCCCTGTTAAACCTTCCGCTCAAAACCAAAGCGCTGCCCATCCGTTCTCTTATGATAAAACGCCGCTGTTAAATCCCGATTACCCTCCTCAGTATGTCGTTAAAAAAGACGATACCCTCTGGGGAATTGCCAATAAAATTCTACAGCACCCGTGGCAATGGACTGATCTGTGGGCAGCCAATCCGGCGATCCAAAACCCTGATCGGATTTACCCTGGCGATGTGATCGAAACCCATCTGGAAGGTGATCGTCCCGTTGTCACGATTAAAACTTCAGGGACTGTTAAACTGTCTCCTAAAGTACGGACTGTACCGCTGGATAATGCTATTCCAACTATTCCTCTTAGTAATATCAAACCCTTTTTGAGCGGCAATCGTATCGTCAACCCTCAAGTACTGGCGGGCGCGCCCGTGGTAGTTGCCCATGAAGGCGACAGAATCATCGCCGGCACCGGTGATGTCATTTATGTAGCGGGACTTTCAGAGAAAGATTTCACTCACTACACTGTTTATCGCTCGGGTGAACCTCTTATGAGTCCCAAAACGGGTGATCCGATTGGGATCACGGCTGTCTACGTCGGTGATGCCGAACTTCTCAAAACGGGCAATCCCGCTACCATGATGCTCGCAAATACCCGCGGCGAAGTCATTCAAGGTGATAAATTATTATCAGAAGATCCTGCTACCAAATTTCAGGTTTATTTCACGCCCAAGGCGCCTTCTCGATCAATTAATGGGCAAATCATCAGTGTCGATGGCGGACTGGCCCAAGCAGGTCAATTTCAAGTGGTGATCATTGATCAAGGTGTAGAACAAGGGCTGGAACCGGGCGATATGCTCGATATCTATAGCAATTCCCGCAGTGTGAATACACTGAGTACCACAGAAGAATTTGATAAAGAGAAACTCATTGAAGTGCCTGGCCATAAAACAGGGGAAATGATGGTATTTCGCACCTTCGATAAGGCAAGCTATGCTTTGATCTTGAAAGCAGATAGCGCGATTAATATTATGGATAGTGTGCAGAATCCAAGCTGAAACCCCCCGATGTGCGCTTTGCGCACATCGACCCCCCTTTTTCAAAGGGGGTGAAAATTGCCCCTGTTGTAAAAGGAAATGAAAAACCGCCCCTTTGAAAAAGGGGTAAAAATAGAGCATCAACCTTCCGGAATTTTCGCCCCCTTTGCAAAAGGGGGCAGCCATGCACGTATGTATGGCGGGGGATTTGGAGTCTAGCAATGCCAACTTTACGCGAATGGATAGCACTCGCCAATCTTCCCCCGCCGCAGGTAAGTTTATATCACTATTTAAAAAATCAAGGCATTGTTCAAGCTTTGTTTGACGCCAATCAAACACTGTTGCCTCTAACAAACGCTCAACGACACTATTTACACGCTCCCCCGTGGGATCAGATCGACAGAAGCCTCGAAATAGCTTTACAACACCAGTGGCACATTTTAACAATAGAAGATTCCCGCTACCCTGAACCCTTAAAACATATTGCTGATCCACCATTGCTATTGTTCGCAAACGGTGAGCTGTCTCTCTTGCAAACTTTACAAATCGCCATCGTTGGCAGCCGGCATCCCACTATCGATGGCCTCACAGCCGCTTATGAGTTTGCAAAAAATTTAAGTGATCGGGGGTTTATCATCACAAGCGGCTTGGCAAAAGGCATTGATACAGCCGCTCATCAGGGCGCCTTGGCTAGCCGCCAATCCTCTACGCTCGCAGTAATGGCAACAGGTCTTGACAGAATTTATCCGACTTCCAACCAACGTTTATCAGAGCAAATTCTCAAACAAAATGGCCTTTTGCTCCCTGAGTTTTTACCCAAAACCCCAGCCTATGCCCATCATTTCCCACGGCGTAACCGCATTATCAGCGGATTAAGCAGCGGGGTTTTTGTCATTGAAGCAGCCTTGCAAAGCGGGTCTCTTATCACAGCTCGTTTCGCGGCAGAGCAAGGCCGTGAAGTCTTCGCTCTGCCCGGCTCCATCCATAATCCCCTCACCAAAGGCTGTCATCACTTGTTGCGTGAGGGAGCACAATTGGTCGAAACAGTTGATGATATTGTTCAAAATTTACAACATTTATTGCCAAAAGCCCTGCAAGGAACGAAGAATGAAAAAAAATTACACGATAAGAGGCTAAATACAGTTCAATCACTGGACAGTAATCAGGCTTTATTATTAGAGTGTATCGGCTATCAGGCAACGCCCGTTGATCAGATCATCGCAAGAAGTGCGCTGCCGGCTGCCAAAGTAGCTACACTGTTAACAGATCTGGTTCTCCTGGATCAGATCAAATTGGAACCCAATGGATACTGCCGCTGCAGGTGATGTTCAAGAGAAAGAGGATGATACATGGCTAAACATCTTGTGGTAGTAGAATCTCCAGCAAAAGCAAAAACCATTCAAAAATATTTAGGCAAAGATTTTGCAGTCTTGGCCTCCTTTGGGCATGTACGGGATTTAATCCCCAAAGAAGGGGCGGTCGATCCCAATAACCAATTTGAAATGAAGCTGCAAATCATCGAGAAAAATGCCAAACATGTCGATACCCTGGCTAAAGCTGCCCGCCAGGCTGAAAGCCTTTATCTGGCAACTGACCCCGATCGCGAAGGAGAAGCCATTTCATTCGATGTTTATGAATTACTCAAAGCCAAACGCACATTATCTCAAAAGCCAGTACACCGTATTGTCTTTCATGAAATTACGCAAAATGCGGTGAAAGCAGCCATCGAACATCCCCGTGAGATCGATATGCATCTGGTCCAAGCACAGCGTACACGCCGTGCCTTGGATTATCTCGTAGGCTTTACTCTTTCTCCTTTATTGTGGAAAAAAATCCGCCGCGGTCTTTCGGCAGGACGCGTACAAAGCCCCGCACTTCGCATGATTGTGGAACGCGAGCAAGAGATTGAACGTTTTAAAGCACAAGAATACTGGAATATTCATGCCGAGGCTTTCCAGGAAAAACAATTGGTTTCTGCAAAATTAATTGAGTACAAGCAAGAAAAAGTCAGCCAATTTACCGTGACCACTGAAGCACAAGCGGCAGAATACACCGCTTATTTGACTCTCCAGGCAAACAACCACTTAACCGTAGTGAATGTTGAGAAGAAACAACGCAAGCGTCAGCCCTCACCGCCGTTTATTACTTCAACCTTGCAGCAGGAAGCCGCGAGAAAGCTTGGCTTTACTACACGGCGCACAATGCGTGTGGCGCAGCAGCTCTATGAAGGGATCGATATTGGCCGCAATACTGTCGGTTTAATTACTTATATGCGTACTGATTCAGTTAATTTGGCCAATGAAGCCATCGCTGAAATCCGGGATTTGATCTTAAAGCATTATGATAAAGATCATTTACCTGACGAACCCCGTATTTATAAAACCAAAGCTAAAAATGCCCAGGAAGCTCACGAAGCTATTCGTCCCACTTCTGCCATGCGCACACCCGATACGATTAAAGATTATCTTAATGATGAGCAATTCAAACTCTATTCCCTTATTTGGAAACGCACCGTTTCCTCCCAGATGGTACATGCAACCATTGATACGGTAGCTGTTAATCT